>JAJRTK010000370.1 GCA_024278345.1 bacterium
CCAACGGGCATCGAAGGCACTCCACCTCCCGACATCGACCTCACTCCCCTGGTCCGCCTGGACAGCGACGAAGCGCTCCAGCTCGCCCTTCAAAACGGCGCCGCGCCCTTCGTGGAGAAATACCCCAACATCGACGGCTACGTCGCCTACTCCATGGAACCAGGCTTTCCCGTCTGCTACGTCCAGTTCCGGGACCGGGACCGGACCACCAACTGCCGTGAGGTCGAGTTCTGGTTCCACGCCACCACGAAGGAGATGGTGGCCCGGGATCTCACCTGCGTTCCCTGAACCCAGCCGGTTCCAGGTTCCGCAACAAGCGGCCCCGGGGCTCCCACCGGCCCGCCGTTGGGAGCGCCCGGGCGACCTCCGGCGTGCCGGGCTTCGTTCCGCGGCCCCTTCCGCCGGCCCACGGCGGTGCTTCCGGCGCGAACCTTGATCGGCCCCTTCCGCCGGCCCACGGCGGCGCTTCCGGCGCGAACCTTGATCGGCCCCTTCCGCCGGCCCACGGCGGCGCTTCCGGCGCTTCCTCGAATGGCCGGGGGGGGCCGGCGCCGGGTGCCAGCGATAGCGCCGGAGGCGCCACTGATGGACGAGGCCGAGATTGCGCCTCTTGGCGCGCAAGACTATCGAAGCCCGACGCCACTAGAATCCCGAGGGAGAGCATGGCGGAGAGGCCTTCTCCATTTTTTCGGCCAGTCGCTGCATCCAGCGGTTTGCCTGTGAAGGGGCGCGAGCGGCTGCGAGCGACCCGAAAGGAACGCAACAAGGAAGAAACTCGTTCGGGCTGATCGCTAGCACGAACCGCCGAAGGCGCCATCGCGGGCCGATAGGGCGGACGGGCCCTGGCGAAGACGAAGTTCTTCGAGGGGTTACGAAAAGAAGCGAATCCAGGCAACATCAAGGCGAATGCCCTGAAGACCGGACTGTGGTTTCCCAGGAAAAGCAGCATCGTCACCGCGAAAAACTGGTCGGTCACCGCCAGAAAAACTCACGCGGGCTCACCGGAGGTCCGGGAGAAAATCCCCTCCTCTTCAAACACTTCCTCCAAACTCCGAGCTTCCAGAAGGCGACGGAGCCAACGCTGAAGATCCGCACGCTTTCCACCTTCCACCCGCTCCAACACCTCCATGGGAAGCCGACCGAACTTCGTTTCCAGCAAATCGAGCAATACAGCCCGCTGCCCAACCCGGACCCCCTTTTTCACCCCCTTTTTCACCCCCTTTTTCACCCCCTTTTTCACTCCTTTCTTGATGCCTTTCGCCTTCCATTCCCTGCTCCATTCTTCGAAACGCTCCGCAAGCATGCTCCTCATCTCCTTCAAACTTTCCGCTTGAAATTCAATCCCCTTCGATTCCATGGAATCCGACAAGATCCATTTCACCCACTCCGTCACCGCCCGGCGAAGTTCAAGGCTTCCTTCCAAGGCCAGCAGTTCCCGCAACGCCTCCACCAACTCCAAAATCCGCCCCGGACACCGGCTGTTCTCCAAGGCAAAGAGAGCCGCCACTAGATTCTGCCCCTTCTCCAACAGAACCCTCTCGTCAACTCTCTTTTCTTCCAGCAGCAAAATCTCCATCGACGGGCTGTACCGACGACGCCAACCCGGCACCTCACGGATCAGAACCGACACATCCCGCGCCACGTTCCATCGTTCTTTCCCGTGGTACAATACCACTGGTAACACCGGCGGCAACATGGAGCCTTTTTTCAGCTTCTCCGTCTTCACTATATCCTGGTACAATAGCCCCACGTAAACCATCATCCGCAACGCCATAAACGGATCCACCTTCGACTGGAACTCCAACAAGATGTAGATCCAAAGCCAAGCATCCCCCAAACGGACCCGCCACACCATGTCTCCTTCCCGACGACGCCAATCATCCGTTACATAACTCCCACTCCGACGCTCCAACGTTTCGAAGTCCACGGCCGCCACCACCGGCACGTCCACGAACCCCCGAAGCAAATCCTTCACAATCCTCGGATGCGAAAAAAGCTGTTTGTATCCTTCATCATACCTTACCAATTCCAAGCTCCTCCCATCATGCTGACAATAGAACGGACTTGTCCATTTTCTCGGCCAGTCGCTGCATCCCGCGGTTTGCCTGGGGAGGGGCGCGAGCGGCTGCGAGCGACCCGACCGGAACGCAACAAAGAAGAAACGCCCTCGGGCCGATCACCAGCAAAAACCGCCGAAGTCGCCAGCGCGTGGCCGAGGCCCCCTTCCGCCAAACCTGGTGACCACTTCGCCAGGTTGCCAGGAATCCGTTTTGGAGCTTAAAGCCCGTTTTTTGGGAAAAATCCTGGAACTTCAGACAGAAGCATGCGGAGACTTACTCCTGAAACCTGTTGTGCTTTGGCACGATTTGGACGATGGCTGTGGAAAAGCGCGACAGTATGTTGTTTCATGCAATGGTTTGCGGCGGGAAGGCAGCGAGTCGGCGTGGCACAAGCACTGCTGGTCTAATGGGCCGTGACCATGGTTCGAGGCGGGATAGCCAGGGGGCATGACCGTGGTCCGAGGCGGGATAGCCGGGGACCGCCTGGATGGCACGGATCTTGCGCGTTCACGTGTGGAGTCCAGTGGAACCAGGGGCACCGGAACAGCAGGTGGTCTCCAGTCCTGGGGCAATGGATGACGAAGGCGGCGACAATGGCGAGCAGCGGGCATCGAGCGAAGCGACAAACAAGCGCCCGCAGGGTCACCGTTCACGGAGTACGGTGACCCGAAGGACGCGCAGTAACCGGATGGCGACCGATGTGAGCGGAACGCAACACGAAGAAAACGAGGGGATTGCCGAGCAACTCCGCCCTAACGCGCATGCTCCCGGCGACCACACCCCGGAAGATGAAAGTGAATGGCGCCGAGTGCCATTACCACGCCGTCGAAGTTGGATTGAACCATGTGCTTTCATGGTAAGGAGAGCACCACCGAACAGTACCCGGCCGGAGGGTCGCCATCCTCCCGGCCTCCCAGGAAACTTCTTCATCGCAATAGCCAGCGCGAAGGGCGCTCGCGCCAGGGCGACAGGAGCGGCAACCGGATGAAAACCGCAACCGCCAGGCGGAAAACATGATTTTGACTATGAGGGCTGGAACTCTTAAAGTCGATTTTGAGGCGAGCGCCGAGAAGGACAAGCAAGAGGGAGGTTTTTCACATGAAGAGATTTCGGCGAATAACTCGGGGGGGGGGGTCATTCTTTGGGCGCTTCTTCCCGTGGCAATTCGCGCGCAGCAACCGGTCCCGGTGGGCGGAGAATTCCGTGTGAACAGCGCCACGGAGTTTCGCCAGAGAGATTCGGCGATCTCCAAAAGCCCCGGGGGTGAGCTGGTGGTGGTCTGGACTCGTCACGACAAGGATTGGTGGTGGCAGGAGCCGGACATTTCGGGGCAGCGGTTGGCGTCGGATGGGACGCCGCTGGGTCCGGAGTTCCAGGTGAACGGATACGGTGCGGGAGGCCAGTGGGAGCCGGCGGTCTCCCACGATGCCCAGGGTGGTTTCGTCGTGGTCTGGACGGGGCCGGAGCCGGATCCCAACCTTCCCTCGCCGCCGGCAAGGATTCTTGGCCGCCTCTTCCAGGCGGACGGAACACCGGTGGCTCTGGAGTTCGTGGTGAGCGGCGGGACGCCGGGGGACCAAAGCGCGCCGGCGGTTTCCCAGAGTCTTCAGGGCGGCTTCGTGGTGGTCTGGCAGGATGACGGGCAGGAGGCTTCCGTGCCGGGGCAACCGGACGTGGGGATCTTCGGGCGGATGTTCGACGCTTCCGGCCAGCCGCTGGGAGGGGAGTTCCACGTCAACAGCGCCACGGCGGGGGCGCAGCGATTGCCCCGGGTTTCCCACGGGCCGGATGGGAGCTTCGTGGTGGTCTGGGAGACGGAGGCCTGGAGTTCTTCTTCCGGGTTCCAGGTGGCGGGGCAGAGATTCGACGGCCAGGGGCAGCCGGTGGGCGGTGAGTTCCTGGTGAACACCGCTCCGGCGGCGGGTCAGACGCTTCTGGCGGGTTTCCCTGACATCGCCCACGGTCCCGACGGAAGCTTTGCCGTTGTGTGGGATGCCGCGGCCAACCCGAACGAGGGGCTGTTTCCAGGGATCTTGGGGCGAATTTATGAGCCGACAGGCACGCCCCTGGGAGAGCAATTTTTCGTGGCCCACCTGGCGCCGGGCCGGCAAGGGGGAGCGGGTTCCCGGAAGGCCGGTGCCCCGCGGTTCCTGTTGCCCAACGAGCATCCTCCAGCGGTGGCGTCGGACGAGGATGGGAACTTCTTGGTGGTGTGGCACCAGGGGCTACTTCCAGGGGGCGACAAGTACGACATCGCCGGCCAGAGGTTGGGGGATGACGGACGCCTTCTGGGGGAGCGGTTCCGGATCAACGCCACGACGGTGGAGAACCAGTCGGAACCGGCGGTGGCGCCAGCCGGAAACCACCGGTTCGCCGTCACCTGGACCAGCTTCGGGCAGGACGGGAGCGAGGAAGGCGTCTACGGGACGCTGGTGGCGCCGTCGTCGTTTTCCCGGCAACAGGTGGGCCGCCACTACCGGAACGCGGCGCGCCTGGCCGCCTTTGCCGGGTGGATCCCCACGGAGTCGTATTCGGCCACTGCGCCGCTCCGGGGCGGAGGCCGCCTGCCGGGCAGGGCGGTGGATCCCAGGCTGGAGCGGAAGGTGGCCCTCTTCGACCTCTTCCGGAGGATCCAGCGCCACGTCCGGAGCCACAACCTGGACGACGCCGCCGCCGTCTACCGCGACGAAGTGTTGCCCAGGCTCGACGGGACCGGGAGCGACGACTTCCTGGAGGACGCCGACCCGGCCCGGAAGATGACCGCCGAGGCTTCCCTCTCCCTGGCCCAGATCGACCGGGACCGCGTCACCGAGGGCCTGGCTCGCTCCGGGACCGTGGCCAGGCTGGAGGAGCGGG
>JAJRTK010000371.1 GCA_024278345.1 bacterium
GCCTTCCGCGCCGTCACCTCCACCATTTCCCCACCCAAAGCCACTCCGTTCCCCGCACCCCAACCCAGCCAAAGCACCGCCAAACCCAACGCCGCCAACACCAAGAGAATCCTCTTCCCGTGCATGCTCACGCCCCTTCCATCCGCCTCCGGTCGAAGCTCCAGGCGATCCCGCCGAAACCGCCCACCGCCAGCCTCCAGAAAAAGCGCTAAAAAAAGCTTCTTCCCAGTTCTTTTTCCATCATAATGTCTCGTGCCGCCGCGTCAAGGAACGCACTATGCCAGCTCCCCACGGCCATGGCGTGCGGGAGGGCTTCGCGCCCACGGTACGCGGCATGGAGACCGGTCAACGAGCCCTCAAGGCGTCCCGCTACCCGAAATACGGGCGCCCTGCAATCCCCGGTGGTGCTCCAGCCCTGTGGCAATGGATCGAAGGCGGCGACAATGGCGAGGAGCGGTCGCCGCGGGGAACTCGTGCCAAAGGCACGGGTCGATCCCGATGTGAGCGGAACGCAACACAAAGAAAACACAGGGTTTGCCGACAACTCAGCCCTAAAAGAAGATCTCGACCCAATCCGGGGCTGGCGGGCCTCCTTCCCGGCTCCGTGCAGCCCGGAGGGCGCTACACCGGCAAGATGCCGGTGCCACCGTTTCGGCGAAGAAAATTGTAAAGCAAAAACACGACAATTTGATAGGTCCCAGGATTGCCAAACGCCTGTCCCGCGCTTGCACTTCTCACCCCACTGGGGGAACGTGTTCCGGAGTTTCTAAAACCGGAACTTGCCTTCGGCGGTTCCACGCCCTCGGGAAAGCCCATGCCTCGAGATTCCAAGCTCTTCGCCGTTGCCAAGGCCCGACAGCTCTTTGCCAAACGGGATTGGCCCTCTCTCATCGCCATGGGTCCGCGATCCTTGAGTATTCTTCTGGAGGCGGTCCATGCTCCCAGCGTATCCCTTCGGCGCCGCGTTATTTGGGTTCTTGGGGAAATCGGCGATCCTCGGGCCGTCCCGGTCATCCAGGAGACGCTCTCCGATCCCATCTCCTCCGTCCGGGAAGCAACGGTGCAGGCCCTGGGGAAGATTGGGTCCCCCGCGGCCATTGCACCTCTTGACCGCTACCTGGCCGAGGAAGGAATCCGGCCCTACCTGCACGGTCGGAGGTTTGCCGTCCAGGCCTTGGGGAAGATAGGCGGCCCGGCATGCCTGAACATCCTTGTCCGCACGCTCCTGGGAGATGCCGATTCCAGGGTCCGGCGGGAAGCGGCTTTGGCCCTTTCAGCCTTCCCCTCTCCAGAAGCTGTCCAAGCGCTCCGTCAAGCCAGGGATGGCGAGGCGGTTCCGGGTGTCACCTCCGCCTCCGCCCAGTCCTTGGGGAAACTTCTGGAAGGAGCGTAACGAGGGTTGGTGGCCCGTCATCGGTGGCCGCTTTGGCGGCGATGATGCAAGCGATGAAAGGCGTGACTGCCCGGTCACGAAATGAAGCCACTTGGTGAAAAAAAGTTCTGGATCAAAGGGGAGCGGCCTCCCGTTGCGTCTCTAGATTAACATTGATTATCAATGGATTACCGAAACTTTGGCAAGTGGCGTGAGATTTGCTGGATCTAAGGAAAAGAGCAATGCAAAATGAAGAAGGACTGAAAGCCATGAACCAGCATCAGCGACTCGACAAAAGCCCGGCCTGGCTCACCACTCTCCTTGCCGCCACTCTCCTCTACGCAGCTCCGCCCGCCGGCGCCGCGGAATGGACTTGCACCCGCGGGGACGGGTCCGCCTGCACGGGGCAGGAGCTGGGCGATCCCGGCACTTTCAAGCAGATCCTGGTGGTGCCCACGGGGTATGAGCCCACGGAGAAAGCTCAGTTCTTCGCCGATGCCGAGAGCCTCCGGCTGAACATGTCCGATCTTCCTGGCGACACGCTGTACAGCGAGGTTTACCGCGACCGCCTCCTCTACCTGGCCTACTGGGTGCCAGGCGGTCCCTTGAGCTCGGACACGGCGGCATTTGGTGGCGCGATCATCGAGCACCCCATCCGGGATCGGGCCCTGACCATGGACCAGGATGCGCTCTATTCCAAGGTGTCGGAGATTCAGGGAGCCGAAATCCCCCAGCTGGCGCCCTGGGCCGTTTTGACCCTTTTTAACAGCCCTGATACCGGGGCTACGGCGAATGCGACGCCGCCATCCTACACGCGGCGTTCCTATGGGATCGCCCGAATCACGGCTGGTTTTCTTGCCAGTAACTACGTCCCCACCCACGAAGTGGCCCATGCCTCCTTGAGCTTCGTGGACGAATATGTGGAAGGCGGCTTCGAGGATGTAGATATCCGGCTTTTCGACATTCTGACGCCTTTGGCTCTGTACAGCGGCAAGATGGCTTCTCTACAGGCGGCGGTGGGGGATCTTCTTGGCGTTTATGACATCAACGTCAGTGAGATCCTGGTTTCCGGCGCGGACAACATGGCCCTCCGCCAATACCCCGCTACAGTCGATAGTGGCCTCCCCACGGAGACCTACGAATGCGAAGGGGGCTTCTTCTTCGGAAAGGGCACCTTCCACGTGGCCGGCGACAACATCATGAACGGGAACCGTGTCCAGTCTTGTGCCGAAGATGGTTTTGGCTACACCCATTCCCTGTCTCAGGCACGGGTCGTGGATACAGCGTTCGGAGACGGCACGGCGGGCCGCGCCAATGATCGCCTCCGCATCGCGGGACCTGTGGGGGACTGGGCCCTGGATTTCGGGGAGACGACCACGGTCCTCATCTACGACGGCGACAAGAATCACCGGTGGCAACCCACGAAGAGCTACGACGTGCAGGTGGGTTGGTATGAGACCGTGCTCGACATCTGCTATGAGAGCGGGATTCCCTACCCCTGCCTGAAAGAGGTTTGGAAGAGCTTCCAAAAGAGTGTCTCCCCGACGGAGCAAGTACTGGAGCTCAAGACGAGCAAGCTGTATGGGATCGCGCGGACGGTGCAGAACCTGGTCTGCAACTTGGGTCTCGGCGACCTTGGAGAGATCGATCTCTGCACCCTTACGGTGGATCAGATGGCCGACGCCTTCCTGCCGACGTTGAAGTTCTACATGCCCTACCAGCCGGTGGAGATGGCGCTCTCAGGGTCATTCAGGACCTATTACTGGCGGTTTCGGACCTTTAACGGCACCTACAGGAGTGGCTGGACTGGCTGGAGCTCCTTCTACCGCGCATTCTAGGGAAGCTGGACGGGTTGGATTTACGGACATGGGGTAAGGTTGTGCGGTTTCTTGCTCTTTCCACGCTGGAGGAACCACGCCATGGGCGCCATACGAGTCGGGTTTGTGGGCTGCGGCCGCATCGCGGACCTTCACGCCCTGGGTTACCAGGACAACGAGAAGGCGCGGATTTACGCCATTTGCGACACGGACCCGGAACTGCTGGCGCGGCGGAGGAAGGAATGGGGCGCGGAGAAGAGCTACGGGGATTTTCAAGAGATGCTGGCGGACCCCGGGCTGGACGCCGTGGAGATCCTGGCGCCTCACAAGCTCCACGAAGAAATGGTCCTTGCAGCGGTTCGGTCGGGGAAGCACGTGGCGGTGCAAAAGCCGATGACCATCGACCTCGGGAGCGCGGACAGGATGATCGCGGCGGCTCGGGAGGCGGGCGTGGTGTACAAGGTGACGGAGAATTACGCCTTCTACCCGCCCATCGTCCGAGCCCGGAAACTCATTGAGGAGGGAGCGATTGGGAAGCCTATCCACCTTCATCTCAAGTATATCGGAGGTACAGAGGGGGGCTGGGAAATCCCGGCTTCCTCGTGGGAATGGCGCATCAAGGAGATGGCCGAGGGGCGGGGACAGCTGACCTTTGACCATGGTCACCACCTCTGGTCCACGGCCTGGTTTCTTCTTGGAGATATCGAGCGGGTGGTGGCCTGGATCGATCCTCAGGAACCGGTGGTGGATTCTCCGGCGACTATTGCCTGGAAATACAGCGGCGGCAAGATCCATGGCGTCTGCGAGATGAGCCAGAGCCTCGAGCTCCGCGTCCCCTCCCGCTACTACGCCAACGACGAATGGATGGAGGTGACGGGGAGCCAGGGGATTCTGGTGCTTCGCCGGAATACGGGGCTCCTACGGGAGGGACCGCCGCTGAGCCTCTTCGACGGGAAAAAGTGGCACCACACAGAGCTCCCGTCCGATTGGCCCGAGGGTTTCAAGGGTTCCACCGCCAATTTCATTGCGGCGATCCGGGGCGAGGAAGCGCCGCGACTTTCGGGCGAGGAAGGGCGAACGATTCTTCGGGTGGCGCTGGCGATCCAGAAGTCGGCGCGCCTCCGGCGGGAGGTTTTTCCCGAAGAGCTTGATCGCCGTTTTTCCGGGCTCTATGCCTGGGCACGGCGGCGGCGGGAACGGCGCCAAGCGGCGGGGAAAGGCGGGTTTTTCAGTTTCCTCGAAGGCGGCGCGAATTCTATGCACGCGCCAGAGGCGATCCAGCTCACCGAGGATCTGGTGGCCCGCTTCGACCCCGATGCCTACCCCGGTTGGGAGACCTCCATCGCCCTTCACCTCTGCCCCAACGATCCCGATTTCGAGGCGCGGCTGACGCTGTATGTCGCCGACGGTGCGGCCCGGCTGGAAAAGGACTACCTGGCCCCCGACGCGGTGATGACGGTTCAGATGTCCGCGGGGCTCTGGGCCTCGATTCTGCTGAAGAAGAAGCGGATTGAGACGGCTGTCCTCCAAGGGCGGATCAAGGTCGAGGGGAAGGCGGAAGAAGCGTTGAAGCTCCTCAAAGCGTTCAGGATTTCAACATGAAACACCGATTGAGCTTGACTGAATGTGAGCAGCGAGCTCTCCCGCACCGAAGAATGCGGAAAGCTGCCCTGCCCCGGCAGATGGGAAGACCCGTTCCCGGCAAGATCCTCTTCTCGATTTCAGGGAGGCGACGGTAGGCTGCCCCATATTCCGGGAGTACCGCAACCTCGACAAGAACGGCGTGCGGGTTCTGGCCAAGGCCGAAGGCCGCTGGTACGTCTCCGACCCGGAGAAGGAAGGCGACCTCGAAAGAGTTCGCCTCCGCGCGCTGCCGCGGGAGTTTGAAGAGTAGCACCGCTACGACGAGCAGGACTGCCAGGCCATCGCCCTGGTCGCGGCCAAACTGCCGGAGAAGGTAATCCAGGAGGATGAGAAGCTGCTCATAGACGATAACATCACCACCCTACGGCTGGGGGAGGATTGATCCATGCCTCACATCCAGGACTTGACCGTCAAGAACTACCGGGTGCTCCACAACATCACACTGAAGGGCCTGCAGCCGCTCAATGTCGTGCTTGGTCCGAACGGCTGTGGGAAGTCTACGCTCCTCGACGCACTGGGCTTTCTTGGCGAATGCCTCACTGTGGGCGTACGCAAGGCGCTGGAACCGCGCGGAAGACTGGAGGAGCTTCGCTCCCGCAGGGAGTCGGGACCGCTTGTTATCCAACTGAAGTACCGAGAGTCCGAGTTTGGCGTCCCCCCAAAGAAGCGAACGCCACTCATCACCTATCACCTGGAGATCGACGAGGATCAGCGCCGCCCGATCATCGTGCGCGAGTTCCTGCGATGGACTCGGGGAAGTGGCGGCAAACCGTTCAACTTTCTAGATATCACTCGGGGTGTGGGGACGGTCATCACGGGAGAGATGCCGGAACAGACCGACCAGCGCCGACCGGTGACGCTCGACGATGTGACCATGCCCGCCATCGCAACGCTGGGCCAGCTCGCTGAAAACCCTCGAGTCGCCAGCTTGCGGAGGTTCATCGGTAGCTGGTATCTCTCCTACTTCGTGCCCGACCAGGCACGGCAAGTGCCTGGAACAGGGGCTCAGGAGCATCTCTCGCGCACGGGGAAGAACCTGCCCAACGTGGTGCAGTACCTCAGCGAAATGCACGGAGAAGTCCTGAGAGAGATCCTGATCCGGATGGCCGCGCGCATTCCCGGTCTCGAGCAGGTCACCTCCGAACAGACGATCGATAACCGGCTCGTACTGCGTTTCAAGGACGGTCCATTTCAGCATCCTTTCCTCTCCAAGTACGTCTCGGATGGAACATTGAAGATGTTCGCCTACCTGGTGATGCTCATGGATCCTGAGCCACCGGCACTCCTCTGCATCGAGGAGCCCGAGAACAGCCTGCATCCAAAGTTGCTCCACGTGCTGGCCGAGGAGTTCCGCGCCCATGCGCAAGGAGAATTCGGGCAGCAGCAGACCCAGGTCCTCGTCTCTTCCCACTCGCCCTACTTCATCGACGCGCTGCAACCGAAAGAACTCTGGGTGATGGAGAGATCGACGAACGGCTTCTCGACAATAGCCCGCTCCGACCGGCTGAAGGGCATCCCGGAGTTCATCGTGGAAGGCGCTTCGCTCGGCGCCCTCTGGTTCGAAGGTCAGTTTCGGCGGGGGAACCCCTGATGCAGGTGGAAATCTATGTGGAGGAGCCTTCGGCCAAGGCGGCGCTCGAACTTCTCGTGCCGAGGATCATCGGCGAAGGACACGACTTCAAGGTCCACACCTTCCGCAACAAGCAGGAGCTCCTGCGGGAGATTCCTAAGCGGCTGCGTGCGTACGCACGGTGGATTCCTGATGACTGGCGCATCGCGGTGCTCGTAGATGAAGATCGGCAAGACTGCCACGAACTGAAGGCGCGGCTCGTTCGGGCAGCCACAGACGCCGGCATCGGGCAGCGAGTCTTGAACCGCATCGTGGTCGAGGAACTGGAAGCGTGGTTCTTCGGCGATCTCGAAGCCCTACGGACGGTCTATCCGCGGCTCCCACCCACGCTCTCCAAGCGTGAGAAGTACCGGAACCCAGACAGCATTCGCGGCGGCACATGGGAAGCTCTGGATCACCTCTTGCGGAAGGCTGGATACAAGGCGGGTCTGATCAAAACGGCAAATGCGGCACTGGTCGCCGCTCACATGGACCCAGAACGGAACACGTCCCACAGCTTCCGCGTTTTTCGGAAAGGGCTTCGCCGACTCGTTGGCGGCGTCGAAGGCACAGGAGGTTAGGCGGTTGGAAAGACCGACTGAACGTGGCTTTCCACGCCCGGGCAGGCCGGACAGGGCGTCACCGGGAACTGCCTGTGGAGCGCGGCTTCTCCGATGGCGATGGCGGCAAAAGGGGCGAGTAGCGGTGGGCCGGACGGCCGCCGATGGGAGCGGAACGCAAGGCGGAAAAAGAACGTTCCAGAAAGGACGCATGGCGATGCAGTCACCTCGTAGAGCAGCGAACTTCCGGCGTATGTTTTTTTTGTGGTAAGCCAGGACCGAAGGCGGAAGCGGTTCCTTCCTGGTGGGGGACGACCCACCCTTCTCTTTATGACCCAAGGAACGAGATGAGAGGATGCCATGAGCGATTTGCAGCTTGCCAGACTTTCGGGCTACCGGGAGTTTCCTGGTCCTTTGGTCACGGTGATCATTGACGGCGTCGGGATGGGCAAGGGTGATGCGGCCGATGGGGTGAGCCAGGCCTATACTCCGGTGCTGGACCGCCTTTATGGGCGGGAGCTGTTCTTGCGGCTCAGGGCGCACGGCACGGCGGTGGGCTTGCCGTCGGACGGCGACATGGGGAACTCGGAAGTGGGTCACAACGCGCTTGGATCGGGCCGGGTCTATGCTCAGGGGGCGAAGCTGGTGAACCGGGCCATGGAAACGGGGGAGATTTTCGAGGGATCGGCGTGGCTCTCGGTTGGGGATCGGTTCCGGAATGGCGGGACGGTTCATTTCATTGGGCTCTTGTCGGACGGGAACGTCCACAGCCACATCGATCAGCTTGATGCTCTCCTGGACCGGTGTGCCCTGGAAGGTGCGGCGCGGGTCCGGGTCCACGTTCTTCTTGACGGTCGTGACGTTGGCGAGAAGAGTGCTTTGGACTACGTGGTGCCGCTGGAGCGGAAGTTGGAGGATCTGTCGCAAAGATGTGGCGATTATCAGATCGCCTCTGGCGGGGGCCGGATGATCACGACGATGGACCGTTACAACGCGGACTGGAGCGTGGTGGAAAGGGGCTGGAAGGCGCATGTCCTTGGAATGGCGCGACAGTTCTCCTCGGCTTCGGAGGCCGTTGGCACCTATTACGCGGAAGACCCAGGGATCACGGATCAGTATATGGATAGCTTCGTGGTGGCGAGGGACGGAAAACCGGTGGGGACCATCGAGGACGGCGACGCGGTGGTCTTTTTCAACTTCCGTGGCGACCGGGCCATTGAGATTTCCAGGGCCTTCGAGGAAGCCGATTTCGGAGAGTTCGACCGGATGCGCCGACCAGAGGTCTTCTATGCCGGCATCATGCAGTACGACGGCGACACGTTGGTTCCGAAGAACTACCTTGTGGAGCCGCCGGCCATCGAACAGCCTCTAGGCGAACTTCTCTGCGGCTCGGGTGTCACGTCGTTCGCCATCTCCGAGACCCAAAAATATGGTCACATCACCTATTTTTGGAACGGCAACAATAGCGGAACCATCGATGACAAACTGGAAACGTACGTGGAAATACCGTCGGATAAGATTATGTTCGATCTTCGGCCCTGGATGAAAGCGGCGGAGATCACGGATCGGGTGCTAGAAGCCATCACCCTGGGCCGGCACAAGTTTATCCGCTTGAATTACGCTAACGGAGATATGGTCGGCCACACCGGGATCGAGGCGGCGACGCGAATTGCGGTGGCCACCGTGGACATGCAGCTTGGCCGCCTGGAACAGGCCATCAGGAAAGCCGGCGGGATCCTCATGGTGACGGCGGATCATGGCAATGCCGACATCACCTGGACCAGGAAGAATGGGAAGATCACGCCCCACGTCGCCCACACGCTCAACCCGGTTCCCTTCGTGGTCCAGGACTTCTCCGGGGCCAACCGATGGAAAGTGGCCGGTGTGCGGAGGCCGGGTCTTTCCAATGTGGCGGGGACGATTTGCACGCTTTTGGGATACGAGGCTCCCAAAGAGTATGATTCTTCTCTTCTAGCGCTCGGTTAGGCATGAGGCCAGCGCCGCGCGAGCCAAAGTTTGATCCACCGCCCATAGAGAGGATTCCGTCCGATGGCGTTGCAGGAACTCCCCCCAGAAGCCTTTTCCGAAGCACAGCAGGGTGGCCGCCGCGAAGAAGAGACGACCATCGCCAAGCCGGCAGCCCTCGTCACGACTCCCCCCATCCAGCGGCAGGCATACCTCACGATTCTCAATGGGCGGACGGCAGGCAAGACCTACAAGCTCGGGAGCTCCGAAACAGTCATCGGCCGTGGGCAGGATGGCAACATCATCCTGGATGATACCGCAGTATCCCGCCGCCATTGCAGCATACAGCGCCGCGCCGGAGAACTGGAAATTCAGGATCTGAGTTCCACCAACGGAACCTATTGCAACGGCGAACCGGTGACAAGGCGGATTTTGGCCGACGGCGATCGGCTTCATATTGGGACCAACATCATCCTCAAGTTCCACTACCGGGGCACGCTGGAGGAAGCCTATTACGAGCAGCTCTACGAATCGACCACCCGGGGTCTGGCCCTGGTCCGGGAACAAGGGATTCAGCAGGGGCGGCTGGAAGAAGCTCGGTCGCTTCTTTGCAGCATCGTGCGCCATCGCCTTGGCGAAGTGCCTCCCTGGCTGGAAAACTGGGCCGCCTTCCAGGACGATCTTCACAAGCTCGAACGGGCCGTCGTCCAGGCTATTGGCGCAAAGGACCCCGAAGACCTCCGGACGCGCCTTGACTCCTAGCCTCCGGCAGGACAATGGTGGGCCGGCTTTTCGAGTGCGCTGCCAGGTTCCTCGGGGGATTCCCGGCGTCGGTCACGGTGTCGGCCACCCGGTGAGGCGGATCTCCGCCTGGCCGTGCCAGACGCCCTCCTCTTGCGGTCGAGGAGGGCGACGCTCCATTTTCTCCCGGTTCCTGGCCGGTACGATGACCAAGGCCGGATTCCCCTTCTCGGTCGGAGCGCTCCCAAATCGCCGAAGGCCTGGAAAAGAGCGCTTCCACAAACCCAGCCAAAAGTTCCCACTGGAGGCGCACAAAATAGTACGCCGGAAGCAGAAACGCCGCCCTTTTTCCAGATCGTCCCACGGCCGCATACGCCAGTGCCGCGCCGTAGAGCACGGCTTGAATGCCCAGAGCCGCCAATCCTGGCCATGTCCGGGGACAGCCCAACGAACCCAGTGCCAGTCCCGCCAGCCAAAGGGGCGTCGTCCAGCGGAGGAGCTTCCTGGAAACAAAGATCCAGGCCGGCAACGGACGCCACGGCAACCCCCATAACAAGGGCAGGCCACGGAAGTTCGCCACGAAGATCCGGCGCTTCCTTACGAGCTCCAGGGGCAAACTCGAGCTGGTGGACTCCCGTGCCACGGCCTCCGGTTCGAAAACCAAGCGTTTCCCCGCCATGACGACTCGGCAACCCGTAACGAAATCATCCATCAACGGTCGGTCGGTAGGCAACGCTCTCCACAAGCAGGCCCGGATGGCGTAGATGGCACCGGTGGCGCCAAGAGTCGTTCCCAACCGGCTCTCCAGCCTTTTGACCTCGTTCTCCCAGCCCCAGTAATCTCTCTCTATTCGTTCCTCGTCATCCCTTGGCACCAGGACAAGCCGGCCAGTGACGCCGCCTGTGGTCGGATACGAAAAATGGTGTACCAGGCGCCGCAACGCCCCTGGTTTCCATCTGGTGTTGGCGTCGGTGAAGGCCAGGATCTCCCCACGGGCGGTCCGGGCAAGATCATTGAGCACGCTGGCTTTTCCCCGTCGCTGGGGATGATCAAGGATCTCCACCGGACAGGGCATCGACACTGCTCGAGCCAAGGCGACGGTTTCATCCGTTGAGCCATCGGAGCCCACAAGGATTTGGAGCCGCTCCATGGGATAATCAAGCTCCCCAAGATTCTTCAAACGGCGGACAATGCAACGCTCTTCATTGTACGCAGCCACAAGAATGGAGACTACTGGTTCCATTTCCCCTGGCCCGTCTTCACCCGACCTCAAGCCCGGGCGTCTTTCCCGAAAAAACCGGCTCACCACCCATAGCAACAGCGGATAGGCCGCGTAGGTGTAGAGCAAAACCACCCCGCATGCGATGGTCAAAACCTCGAACAAGAGAGATCTCCGGGTGAGAGCCACAAAACAGCGGCGAATGACGACCCTCTGGGCACCGGTATCAGACAAAAATCAGGCGACCCTTGCCACACCTATCAGAAGGTAAACCCGGCACCAAGCCTCCGGCGTTACTCCGGCCCCGGGGGCAGAGGATCGAAAGCGGCGATAAGGGCGAGCAGCGGGTGCCGGACGGCGACCGATGTGAGCGGAACGCAACACAAAGAAAGCAAAGAGTTGACCGGGATTCAATTCCTAAGCGAAGAGCAGATCAACCCACCGCCAGGAGACGAAATTGTGAGGACTTTCACTCATCTGGATGAAGATGGAAAGGCACGGATGGTGGACATCAGCGACAAACAACCCACCCTCCGGGAAGCAATCGCGGAAAGCCGCGTCACCTTCTCAGACTCCGTTTACCAGACGGTCAGGGCCGGGAGAGTCGCCAAAGGGGAAATCGTTTCCGTTGCCCGCCTGGCCGGGATCATGGGGGCAAAAAAGACGTCCGATCTCATTCCCTTGTGCCACCCGATCCCCCTGACCTCCGTTGCCCTTGATTTTCAATACCATGACGAGCACCGCGACCTCATCATCCAGGCGACAGCCCGGACCAGAAACCGAACCGGTGTGGAAATGGAGGCGCTCACCGCGGTGGCCATCGCGGCTTTGGCCGTGTATGACATGTGCAAGGCACTGGACAAGGGCATGGAAATCGGCCCGATCCGCCTCCTTAGAAAGAGTGGAGGCAAGAGCGGCGATTGGCGCCGTGAACCCTAGGAGTCACTGGAAATGCGCACCATCGCGGTCTGTAATCAGAAGGGCGGCGTGGGCAAAACCACCACCACCATCAACCTGGGTACAGCCCTGGCAAGAGCCGGAAAGAGGGTTTTGCTCATCGACATGGACCCTCAAGGCCAGCTTGGGATCGGCCTGGGGATCGATGTCGCCAACCTCACGAGTACGGTAGGCCAGGTTCTGGAACGGAGGGGAGGCCTTCTGGACGCCCTCCACTCCACACCGCAGGAAGGAATGCAGATATGTCCCAGCAATGCCCAGCTTGCGCAGGTGGAAAAAGGCCTCCACCAGCGCCGCGCCCGGGAGCTCCTTCTTCAAAAATGCATCGGCGGCGTCAGCGGCTTCGAGTTTTGCCTCATCGACACTCCGCCCTCCGTGGGCCTCCTGACGGAAAACGCCCTCTGCGCCGCCCGGGAGATCATCATTCCCACCACTCCATCCTACTACGCCCTTGAAGGGACGTTTGGGCTCTTGGAAATGACGGCCAGCATTGGAGAGGAGCTGGGTCACGCCGTGGAGATTCTGGCAGTCCTCCTCACCCAGTACGACCCCAGAACCCGCATCACCAGAGAGATCGAAAACCAGCTTCAAGAGTTCTTCGATTCCAAGCTCACCAAATCCCGTATCCGGATCAACACGAAGCTCAACGAGGCGCAGATGCACCATCTGCCGATCTTCCAGTACGCTCCCCGCAGCCGAGGCGCGTTTGACTACCAGGCCGCCGCGGAGGAGATCTTCGGAGTTCGGCCATCAGACGTTTTGGGGCGTTGAAAAGAACGCGGTTTTCAGGGATTCCACCACGTGGGTGTCCTACGACCCGTGCTTCGGCCGAGTTCGCCAAAGAACTCAGAATGAGAAGGTGGCTCCGCCGACGATCTCTTCGAAGCCTCCCGTGCGGTTGAGCCGGCCTCCTATGTCGGCTCGAAAGATCGGCAGCCGAAATCCCATCCCCAAGCTGAAAGCCGTCCCCTGATCGCTATTGAAGTACTGGGTCGTTCCGGAGCGAAAAATGAACATGGAAGAGACGCCTCTTTCCAGGCCCAGGGAGATGGCCCGGGTGGAGCGATCCGAACCCATGACGCGGTTGTTGGTAATGTCGAGGTCGATGGTTCCCACCGTTTGTTGCCCTGCCTGGTAAGCGATACCCACTCGCACCTGAGCTCCCGGTCCCAATTTTTCCAACCCGCCTTCCCCGGGGTCGGGTACGGCGAACTTGTCAAACCAGAGGTTCTTCGCCACGATTCCCAGCCGCATCCTACCAGCCGGGATCATGAGCCCCAGATCGAAGGACCAGTCGTCGCTGGAATCCCGAGGCGTCTCTTCGGAAAGCCGCATCAGATCGCCCGGCTTGTCGGTGGGAACCTCGAAGACGCTGAGCCTGGCGTGGCGAACGCCCCCCTTGTTGTAGTTGAGTGCGAAGCCAAGGGTAAAGGGGTCGGAAGGATTCATGATGGAAAAAGCCACGGTGTATCGTTCCATGTGGAGCCGATAGGCATCGACAACACTGGCGTTGTTGGCGATGGAACGTGGCTCCACCGGATCGCCGGGAAAGATGCGCCAATTGTCTGAGACGCCCACGAGCTCCCAGTATTCCAGGTTGCTGTAACCGATGGCCAACTTGTCTCCAGTCATGGCGTAGCTCGTCTGGCGGAAGTCCCGGGCCGTTTTCTGGTCCATATCCAGGAGCAAGTCGGTGAGATCAGACGTCCGCCCGGGGCTGAGGTAGACGAAGGGGTCTTGGGGGTTGACGCGGCGGATGAGATCCAGCTCCTTGTCGATCTCCTCGGTATTCTCAGAGAATCCGCTCTGGGCGTAGGCGATCTGGAATTGACTGCTGTAACTCAACCCCGCCGGATTCATCCAAAGGGCGTCGGGACCCGAGGCAGTGGCAGTGATGGCCCCGCCCAAGGCAATGGCGCGAGGGGAAAGGAGCACGAATTCGCCCCCTTCCGCGCCACCAGCAAGAAGAAACAAACTTGCCAGCAAGAGAAAGATCGCCCGGTTGGGAGTAGATTGTGCTCTTCGTCTAGGGCGTAGATCTCGGCAACCCTTATGCTTTCTTCGTGTTGAGTTCCGCTCGCATCGGCGGCAGTCCGTCCGCCGCTGCTCGCCATTGTTGAGGCACTCGTCATCCATTGCCCCGAGGCCGGAGCACCACCCATTCTTGTGGGCTGCGCGGTTCTCCGCTTCTTTTCTTGTTTTGTCCCGTCTTACGTGGATACTCCTCATGCCCGGTTCCTCATTCCTCATCATAAAGCTTGGCCAAAGCGGAGTAGTCTTCCAGGGTGGAGGTGTCCGATTTGATCTCGCGGCCTGATGCAATGTCCCGGAGTAGGCGCCGCATGATCTTCCCCGACCTGGTTTTTGGCAAAGAGTCGGTGAACCGGACTTGATCCGGTCTTGCGATGGCGCCGATGGTCTTTTTGACGTGCTCACTGAGTTCTCCGGCAAGTTGGATACCGGGAAGTACACCGCCGGCCGGAGTGACGAAGGCGGCAATTCCCAGGCCTTTGATTTCGTGATCGAAGCCGACGACGGCGGCCTCCACGACTGACGGATGAGAAGCCAGAGCGGACTCGAGCTCCATGGTGGAGAGGCGGTGGCCCGAGACATTGATCACGTCGTCGATCCGGCCAAGAATTGTGAAGTAGCCCTTCTCATCGCGCACAGCGCCGTCGCCCGTGAGGTACCAGCCCTGTTGACGGAAACGGCTCCAGTAGTATTCGACAAACCGGTCGTCGTCGCCCCAGAGGGTGCGAACCATGCTGGGCCAGGGACGGCGGATGACCAGGAGGCCGCCCTTTCCGGGGGGAAGCTCATGCCCATGTTCATCGACGACGGCGGCATCGACTCCGAAAAACGGGATGGTGGCGCTGCCGGGTTTCGTCTTGGTCAAGCCGGGAAGCGGGGTGATCATGATGCCTCCCGTCTCCGTCTGCCACCAGGTATCGACGATGGGACAGCGCTCCTGCCCAATGGTCTTGTGGTACCAGAGCCAGGCTTCAGGGTTGATCGGTTCGCCCACGGTCCCCAATAGGCGGAGCGATGAAAGATCGTACCGGCGGGGCCAACCGTCGCCCCACTTCATGAAGGCGCGAATGGCCGTGGGCGCCGTATAGAAGATGTTCACCCTGTACCGCTCCACGATCTGCCAAAACCGGTCTGGGGTGGGATGGTTGGGCGCTCCCTCGTACAGGAGGGTCGTGGCACCGTTGGCAAGCGGCCCGTAAACGATGTAGCTGTGCCCCGTGACCCAGCCAATATCCGCTGTACACCAGTAGGTGTCCTCCTCTCGCAGATCAAAGACGTACTTCGTGGTGAGATAGGTTCCCACCATGTACCCGCCGGTGGTGTGGAGGACACCTTTGGGCTTGCCCGTGGAACCGGAGGTGTAGAGAATGAACAAGGGATCCTCGGAGTCCATGGGCTCCGGTTCACAGACTGAACTGGCGGGGTCCATCACGTCCCGCCACCAGTGGTCCCGGCCGTGAACCCAGTGGACGTCCGTTCCCGTCCGGCGGAGGACGACGACGTGCCGGACGGTGGGACTTTGGAGGAGGGCCTCATCCACGACGCTCTTTAGCGGAATGACTTGGCCACGACGAAAACCGCCATCCGCCGTAATGACTGCCTTGGCCTTTGCGTCGTTGAGACGATCCACCAGGGATGGGGCGGAGAAGCCAGCAAAGATCACCGAGTGGATGGCACCAATCCGTGCACAAGCCAGCATGGCGATAGCCAGCTCGGGGACCATGGGAAGATAGATGGCCACGCGATCCCCCTTCCCTACACCCAGATTCTTCAGGGCGTTGGCAAAACGGCAGACCAGCCGATGGAGCTCCAGATAGGTGAGGGTCCTCCTTTCTTGGTAGGGTTCCCCCTCCCAAAGGATGGCGGCCTTGTTCTTTCGAGCCGTTGTCAGATGGCGATCAAGACAGTTCACCGTGATGTTCGTCTTGCCTCCCTCGAACCAGCGGGCGAAAGGTGGATTGTCCCAATTCAGGACACGGGTCCAGCGCTTGTACCAGACGAGTTCATCGGCGATGCCGCCCCAAAACTCCTCCGGCTCCTCGATGGAGCGTCGGTGCAGCTCCCGGTATTCCTCGTCAGAACAGAGCCGCGCCTGACGAGCAAACTCTTCCGGCGGAGAGAAAAAACGAGTCTCGGCAAGGACGTGATCGATGGCATCAGACATGGCGCGGCTCCTGTCGTTCGGCTCTGGAACAATCTTCGTCGAGTGGGAAAGTAAGGTAAGGTAACATAGGAAAGCTGTTGGCGGCGACACCCAAGACCAGCGTTTTCCGTGCTCCTTCTAGAGTAAATTCTGCTACCTATTGCCACGGAGCGGGAGCAAGTTGTTACAATAAGGGTAGAGCTTCGATTGGAGCGCTCGGTCCGGGATGCCGCCGAAATGTCGAACCCAGCGGAAGGAGCGATTCCTCTGAAGCAGCGTGCGGAAGATCCGCACGCCTGTCGAAAACCAAGGCTCGTAGTCCCCGGCGAACTCCGGTGGGCTATCGTTGCAGAAGCTGGTGAGCACTGGAGGTTGGAATGGGCGGGATGCAAAGATGGGAAGGCCGCGTGGCGCTAGTGACCGGAGCGTCCAGCGGAATCGGGCGAGCCGTGGCGACAATGTTGGCGCATCAGGGCCTCAAAGTTGCGATTTGCGGAAGGCGCATGCAGCGCCTCATGCAGCTCAAGGCGGAGCTGGAAGAGGAAGACTGCGAAGTTTTCGCCGTACAGATGGATCTTCGGGAGGAAAGCCGCATCGTCCACGAGCTCTTCGAAGCCGTGCGCACACAATGGGGCGGCGTCGATATTCTGGTCAACAGTGCCGGCCTTGGGCACAAGGCCCCACTGATGAGCGGCGAAACCGAGCTTTGGCGTGAAATGTTGGAGGTGAATGTCCTCTCCTTGTGTATTTGTACTCGGGAAGCCATCCGGGATATGCGTGGCCGAGGCGGCGAAGGGCACATCCTCCATATCTCTTCCATGGCAGGGCACAGGGTCCCTCCCGGAAGCGGGGTTTATGCCGCGACGAAACACGCAGTCCGCGCTCTCACGGAAGCCCTCCGTCAAGAACTTCTTGAGCTTAGCCTACCCATCCGCGTCACCTCCATCAGCCCCGGGCTCGTGGAGACCGACTTCGCAAGGCGCTACCACCGAAGCGAAAAAACCGCCCGCAAGGTCTATGGAAATTACAAGGTCTTGGAAGCTGAAGATGTCGCTACGGCTGTGTGCTACGCCCTCGCCTGCCCAGAGCACATGCAGATCCATGATATCCTGCTCCGGCCAAGGGAGCAGGAGACTTGATGAGCACCAGCAACTGAAGCGAACGCCCTCCTTCAGAAGATCTTCCCTTGACGCGCGGCGCCACCAGACCTCCGGAACTTGCCTTGATGGTACAACCGGCGGTTTGGTGGCGCCATTCTATTGGGATCCGGTGCTGTTGGGCCGCCCCGTTGGCGCACTTTTTTTCCGTTGCAAAATCGGTTTATTCTCAGCGCGATAACGCGCAGCGTAACGCAACCAAACACAGGGTAACGCAAAGTCCACAATCCATGGCCGCTCAGGCCTGTAATCATTTCGTCACTCGTGACAACCCCGTCACTCGCCCAATAATCCACTGTATTGTTAGAGAAATTCCCCCAGAACACGAGGAAGGCACCCTGAACTATTTTTCCGGGCTTCGGGGTGAGGATCCAAGGCTTCGGAAAGGAGCTGAACCCGAATTCTGACCAAACCTACGTGGCACATTCCTTGCTCTGGTGAATGGCGTCTTTCGCTTTCTAGTTTGGAAACGAGCCCGAGCAACATCGAGGAGAAGTGATGCTCATGAACGGTAGTCGGATGCTCAAGCGTTTTTCGGCCATTTTCGTGGGAGTGGCGATGGCAGTCATTCCCGCCACTTCGGCATTTGCTGGTTTCAAGCCTGAAGACGCGCAGTCTCGGGCCCTGGCGAACATGGATGTTCAGCAGGTCAGCTTTGATCAAACAGGCGTTCCGCGCTTCCTTAGAGGATCGCTGGGACAGATCACACCGGAGACGGCCGCGGCGGATGCTGCACGACTGCTAGAAGGAATGGCGACGACATTCCGCGCCACGGGGCGCGAGGCTTTTGTGGCCAGGGCGGTTCAAACCGACAAGCTGGGACAGACCCACGTAAGGCTCAGCCAGTATTACCGGGGACTTCCGGTTTTCGGCGGCGACCTTGTCGTCCATTCACAGGCTGATGGAAGCGTCTACGCCATCAACGGCAGCTACCCGTCCGCCGATGGTGTTGCCGAAACTCCGGCATTGCGGTCTCGAGAGGCAATGCAGAGTGCATTTCGCAGTATTCCCGATGGCCAAATGGTGACGAAGCCTGAGCTTCAGTACGCAGTTGGCCGGGATGGCAAGATGTACCTTGTCTGGGCAGCCGACATCGCTTCCGAGTCCAAAGCGGGTCCCCATCTGGATCGCGTTTTCATCGACGCCACGACGGGCGAGCAGGTCGCCATCGCTCCAAAAATCCTCACCGCCAAGAGCTGGAAGACCTACACGGCCAATAACGGCACGTCGCTCCCGGGTTCGTTGGTTCTTACCAACAACCAAAGCACCAGCGACCAGGTGATTCAGGCCATCCACGACCATACTTCCATCGTTTACGACTACTATTCTGGCGTGCATGGCCGCGATTCTTACAATGGCGCTGGCGCAACCATCAAATCCACGGGCCACTACAAGAGCGGCTACGTGAACGCTTATTGGAACGGTTCCCAGATGGTTTATGGTGATGGTGACGGCACCAATTCGGGACCGCTGGGCGATGCCCTCGACGTCGTAGCTCACGAACTGACTCACGCGGTCACCACCAACACGGCGAACCTGGCCTACCAGAACGAGTCCGGAGCTCTCAACGAGGCATGGTCGGACATCATGGGCGCCAGCGTCGAGGCTTACAGCGACGGAGCCGTCTCCGCCAATACGTGGAAGCTCGGCGAAGCGACGTGGACCCCCGGAACCTCCGGTGACGCACTTCGCTATATGAACGATCCAGCCACCGACGGTTCCAGCACCGATTACTACCCCGACCGCAACTACCAGAATTGCTCGCCCAACTCTAGCAATGACTACTGCGGTGTCCACACGAATAGCGGAATCGCGAACCTCTGGTATTACATGCTGGTTTCAGGCGGAACCCATCCCCGGGGCAAGACTTCTATCAACGTTTCCGGAATCGGCATCACCAAGGCTCGCGCCATTGCCTACCGGGCCCTGGCCAACTATATGACCTCCAACACGACTTTCCAGGGCGCACGCGATGCGACCACCCAGGCAGCCAATGACCTCTACGGTTCCACTGAAGCTTCCGCGGTCAACGCGGCATGGGATGCCGTAGGAGTTCCTGGCGGAGGAGGCGGCGGCGGCGGCGGTGGCTCCACCCTGCAGAATGGTGTGCCCCTCTCCGGGCTTTCCGGATCCACCGGTGCCCAGGACAACTACACCATGGACGTGCCTTCCGGCTCCAGCAATCTTAGCTTCGCAATCTCCGGTGGAAGCGGCGATGCTGACCTCTACGTCAAGTTCGGTAGCGCTCCCACGACTTCCAGCTACGACTGCCGCCCCTACAAGAACGGCAACAGTGAAACTTGTTCCTTCGCCTCACCCTCCACGGGAACCTGGTACGTGATGGTTCGAGCCTATTCCACCTACTCTGGTCTGACGCTCACCGGAAGTTACAGCGGTGGCGGTAACCCGACTCCGACGCCGGTTCCCCCGACGCCGACACCGGTTCCCTCCAACACGGCCCCCACGGCGAACTTCACCTCCAGCACCGCGGATCTCACCGCCAGCTTCACCAACACGAGCTCGGATCCCGATGGAAGCATCTCCAGCAGTAGCTGGAACTTCGGTGATGGCGCGACCTCTTCGGCCACAAGCCCGAGCCACACTTACTCGGCGGCTGGCACCTACTCGGTGACCTTGACGGTGACGGATAACAAGGGAGCCACGGACACCATCTCCAAGAGCGTGACCGTGACGGCGCCGCCCTCTGGCGGAAACTGCGGCGGAACAAGCTACGCGGGCTCCTTGAGTGGCTCCGGCCAGAATGCTTACGAGCCTCAGGACGGCTACACCTACCAAGGTTACAAGTACAAATACTACACGGGTGGCGTGAGCGGCGATCTTGAAGGCCCGGGAAGCGCGGACTTCGACCTCTACCTCTACAAGTGGAGTGGATACTGGAAGAAGGTTGATAGCTCTACCAGCGGCAGCTCGACGGAGAGCGTCAGCAGCAATTCTTCGGGCTACTACGCCATGAAGGTCTACTCCTACAGCGGAAGCGGCGGCTACACGCTGTGTGTCCAGTAAGCACAAACGGCTAGGCGTTCCTTAGAAAGCCCGGTGGCGGTCCAATCCGCCCCCGGGCTTTTCTCTTTGTTCTGGGCGTCACAGGGAAGGCTGAGCACCGAGCGGAGCAGGCACGAAGAGAATTTCTGGAAGGGTACTCCACCCAAGAGGCTCTGTCGATAAACCTCCGCATGGTTGTGTCGGGTATCCACGCAAGGCGGGACAATGGCTCGGCGGGAAGAAACTCGGCCTCGGCCAACGCCGCGCTCCGCTGGGCGGGTCACGCCGTGGGGACCTATCAAATTGTCGTGTTTTTGCTTTACAATTTTCTTCGCCGAAA
>JAJRTK010000372.1 GCA_024278345.1 bacterium
CCCACGATGCTTGCTCCAAACGAGCTCAACCCCCGGTAGGAAAAATTTAGAGCATCGGCAATGGCCACGAAGGGCGCCAAAAGAAAGAAAAAGAGTGGCGGATAGGAGTTGGGGAACAGGTGACCGAAAATGTCCAGCCGAACAGAGTAAATCTCCTGGGGCCGGCCCTCCAGAATCAGGCGAGCCGTGGGTACCCAGAAGTCGGCCAGATCGTTGAACGGCAAGGAGGCTTTGACAGCACTGGCCGCCAGTAGATAGGCAATGGCGGCAGTCAGCAAGAGCCAAACCTCCAGCACAGGACCTTTGTCAACCCTTTTTCCATTCATCGCAAGGCCCATTCCATCCACGCCGGTCGGTCACCAGCGCCTTCTTCCAAGGGGCACCATTCTTCCGCGAACGTTTCTGCTTTCCTTGAACGCCTTCTTTTCTTTGGGTTGCGTTCCGCTCGCGGCGGCGGCAATCCGTCCGCCGCCACTCGCCTTCGGCACGAGTTCCCCCCGTCCGCCGCCACTCGCCTTCTCATCGCCCTTCACTCGATCCCCCTTCCCGTGGAAGCGCCGGGGCACCAGAAAGTAACCATCATGCCCATGGACACGAAAACCAGCCCCCAAGAGGAGCTTCGCCCCCCGGTATCAGACGCCACTGGCGATTTTCCGGCCATGGCGGAAGGGGGCGAGGAACATTTGCTCATCTTGCGCGGCGGCGAGTCAAACCTCAAGGGCGGCAACCGCCGGCGCTTCTTTTCCCAGTTGGAACGAAACGTTCGCCGGGCCCTCCACGACTTGCCAGCGGGAGCACCGCGCCGCTTGACGGGGAGGATCGTCGTGCCCCTTTCCGGCGCCGAGTGTTGGCCCGAGATCCGCCAAAGAGTCGCCAAACTCTATGGCATTGAAAACTTTTCCCTTGGGCACCCAGCACATCGGAGCCTTGAGGGAATCTGCCAGACCATCGAACGGCACTGGCCCCATGGCATGCAGGGCTCGTTCTTGGTCCGCTGTCGCCGCGGAGACAAGAAATTCCCTCTCAAGTCACCCCAGATCGAGCGCGAAGTCGGCGGTTTCATTCACCAAAAGTGGGGGCTGCCGGTGGATCTTCGAAACCCGGAGACGACCATTCGCGTCGAAATCTTGCCCAACGTTGCGTACGTCTCTTTCGGCATACTCCAAGGGGCTGGAGGTTTGCCCACGGGAACTTCCGGTCGCCTCGTTGTCCTCTTCTCTGGCGGAATCGACTCCCCCGTGGCAGCCGCCCGCCTCCAGCGGCGAGGGGTCACCGTGGAGCTCGTCCACTTCAGCGGGCGGCCTTTCCAGGACCGAAGGTCGGAGCGGAAAGCCAAGAAGCTGGCCCGGGTCTTGGCGCGATCCCAGATGCGCTTGAACCTGTGGCTGGTCCCCTTTGGCGAGGTTCAACGGCGAATCGTCGTGGCATCCCGCCCGGCATTGCGCGTCTTGCTCTACCGCCGTCTCATGCTTCGCATCGCCCGCAAGCTTGCCTGGAAATGCGATGCGCCGGCCGTGGCCACGGGCGGCAGCATGGGGCAGGTCGCCTCACAGACTCTCCAAAATCTCGTGGCCATCGACGACGCGGTCCAGGGCCCGGTCTTCCGGCCACTCATCGGAATGGACAAACAAGAGATCATCGACGAGGCCAGAAAGCTCGGAACCTACGATATCTCCATCCTTCCCGATGGCGATTGCTGCCAGCTCTTTGCCCCCAAGAAGGGTTCCGAACTGGCCGTCACCATCGCCGAAATCCGGCGAGCCGAAGAAGGACTCGACATCGAAGACCTCGTCATGATAGCCCTTGCCGGCGCCACAGTGGAACGATTCCGCCTTCCGGGTGCGGCCTCCGACTAGGAGGAAAAGCAGAAGCCCTTGTCATGGCTCTCGATCTGGGCCACAACCTCCGATGGCGAGTCGGTGAGGGCCAGGCAACTGGCGTACCTCCGGCCTTGGGCGAGCTTTGTCAAAAGCGGGTAGACTGGCTTTGTGTGTGTCCAGTAGCTTTTTCCAAAGAAGATCATGGGACTCGGCGGCCCCAGCGATTCATAATGATTCTGGGTGGCATCCTGGAAGATCTCCTGGATCGTGCCGGCGCTTCCAGGGGCGAAGATGATGCCGGCTGTGGCGATGCTCACCAGTTGATCTTCCCGGAAGCTGTTGGCAAAAAGCTTGGCGATTTGGGTTGCGAAAATCGCTGGCGGTTCATGGCCAAAGAGCCAGGTGGGAATGCCTAGGCTGGCGCAGTCTTCATCCACGTGGCGAAGAGGAAAGGCCCGCGCCACCTCAAAGGCCGCGTCATACCAAGCCTCCACGGGCGTGAAGAGAGGGGCATGGGCCAGGATTCGGATCGCCTCCTCAAGCTCGGCATCCCTCCTTGAGGCAAACCAGGCTCCCAGATGCGTCGCCTCCATGGCTCCGGGGCCGCCACCGCTCACCATGAAAAAACCACGGCGCGTAAGATCCCGTGACAATGCGGCAACCTGAGCGTAGTCATCGTGCCCTCGCGCCATGGCGTGCCCACCCATGATGGCCACCACCATCCGGCCTTCCAGCGCTTCCTCCAGGGCATCGGAAATCGCGTGATCGTGGAGCCAGCGCCCCAAAGATTCCAAAATCGACGGGGGCTTGATGCCGCCAGTCTTCTTGTAATGGGCGTAAATCCGACCGTCGAGAGTCTTCCCATAACTGCCGGGAACCCCCGGCTCGTACCCGCCCAGAAGCTCTTCCGGAGTGTACAGGGCCCCTCGATAGGGCTTGTACGGCAGGCCGGGGATTCGCGGGAAGAGCAAAACATCGGATCTGCCGAGATGCTCGTACGCCTCCGGACTCAGCGTACAGCCCAAAAAAACAGAGTTCCCACCGGGCAAACGAAGCAGATCCGCCGTCAAGCCCAGGAGATTGAGCCCCTGGAAGACCGCATTGGCAAACGTACCGCCCTGGGAAAGATGTTCTTCTACGGCCTCAACCGTCTCGAATTCCCGACGAACCATACGCTTCTTCTCCACGGAACTTGGAACTCGCCTCTCCCAGCATTTTCCCCAGAGGGAAAACGATCGGCCTTTTCCGGCCATTCACCGATGCTAGGCTATCTGAAAATACCCATCCTGTCATCTGATGATCCGGCTTCTTGGCCGCGATAAAAATCTTGTGGCAGCAGATTTCGGTGGTGCTCCAGCCCTAGGGCAATGGATCGAAGGCGGCGACAATGGCGAGGAACGGGCGCCGCGGGGAACTCGTGCCAAGGGCACGGGTCGATACCGATGCGAGCGGGACGTAACGCAAAGAAAATAAAAGGTGTTTCGCCAATTATGCCCTAAAAGAAGAGCACGACCCCACGTTTCTGGATAGTCTAATTGTTGCAGCATTAAAGCGTGGAGCAGATGAACTCCACCCTCATCACCATCGCCAAGGACATCAAGCTCCAGATCCGGTTCAATCCGGCTTCCGTCCAGTCGTTCCGCCTGTTGGGCTACGAAAACCGGCGCCTCCAAAAGGAAGATTTCAACGACGACACCGTCGATGCCGGAGAGATCGGAGCGGGTCATGGAGTGACCGCCCTTTACGAGATCGTTTCTCCACCCGGTGCATTGCCGGCCCGGGAGTCTGGTCATGGAAGCGGCACCCCGCCAAGCTTGGGTTTACCGGGAAAAGAACTCTTGACCCTGGAGATCCGTTACAAAGAGCCCGAAGGAGTGCGCAGCCGCCTGCTGAGGTTTGCCGCGTACGACCGTGGGGGCAGATACCAGGCGGCTTCGGCCGATTTCAAGTTTGCCGCCGCCGTGGCGGGGCTTGGGATGCTTCTCAGAAATTCCAAATATAAGGGCCACACGACGTTCAAGCTGGTGCGAAGCCTTGCAAAGCAGGGGCTTGAAACCGATGAACCAGGCTATCGGAAGGAGTTTGCGCGGCTGGTCAAAAAGGCCGAAAAACTGGTAAAAAAACGGCGGCCAAAGGTTCATGAGGCGGGCTTGTAGAGCCACGCCCACGGGTATCGCCCCTTCCCGGTGAGAGCCTGCGCCCGCTCTTCCTTCTTTGGGTTGTACTCCGCTCGCATCGGCGGCGGTCCCACCGCCGCTACTCGCCTCTTCGCTCCAATTCGGGTTCGATCCCTCCATATTCGGCAACGTCGGGATGTCAAGTCCGGCGCACTCCACGGCGTCTTCGGAGGATCAGGCCCACTCCCATGCCCGGGATGAGAATCGTCAGGAAAAAGGGAAACCAGGCCGGCACGAATTCACTAAAGGGCCGGTAATGGCGCTCTCCCCAAGCACCGCCCATGGAACCTATGTCGTTGTCCGTTCCGTCGATGTCCAGGCCACCGTAAAGCTGGCGGTTATCACCGCCGTCCAGAATGTCGGAGTAGTTCGTGGGAGCCAGAAGATCGATGAGGTAAGAGTCCGGCTCCAGAAGGACCGCCTGGCGCTCCACCATCCGCTGGTTTTGGTACGCGCCATTCTCCGCGCAGGGCTTCCACCCCTCGGGAAACAGGTTCCACTCCAGGGTCGGGATCCGGCCCGTATCCACCGACCAGACGTAGAGGTCGCAGGGCTGGCCCAGGGAAACGTTATTCACCATCATCGGTCGTGCGTGCCGCGTGCGGATCGCGGCGACGGATTGCCCGATGAAGGTGTTGTTATGAAGGATGGAAGAAGAGGAAACCGAGTCATTGATCTCGATGCCCACGGAGTTCTGCCGGAGAAGGCAATTGCTGATGATGGCGCTGGAACCGTAAAGCTGGATCGCGGCGCTGTCCAAAAGTGAACCGGCTCCGAACCCCTCGATGGTGAGGCGGCGAATCACGGTTCCCGCGGAACCGGGAACGAGCTTGAACCCCACTTTTTGCCCACCTCCGGGTCGGACTATGCAGCCTAGAATGCTTTCGCCGATGATGGTCAGCGGCCGATCGATGGTGAGGTTCCCGTCGTAGTAGCTTGGAACGACATTGTCGTTGCCGTCAGTTTCCACCTGCACGATAATCGTCGAGCCGGCCACCACTTCCTGCCGGGAGAGGCCATAGGATATCTGGCGCCAGGGCTGGGAGATGGAGCCGTCGCGCCCCGCGACATCACGCCCTGAAGGATGGACGTAGAAGATGCCGGGAAGGACGGCGGTGACATCGACGGTATCGGCTCCAGTGATGGTTGGATTGTCCACGTCGAAGACGCGAATGGTGTGGGTTCCCGGGCGAAAGGCCGTGATGCCGTCTTCCTTGGGAAAGAAGCGGTGTCCCCCGTCGCTGGCCGCAAACGCATAGGGTCCGGGGCGGAACATACCGTGATCCGTGGAGTCGAAAGCGACGGTACCGCGGTAATAGGGGACAATCCGGTTGTTCCCGTCGATGGCGGTTACGTCCAGGGATGCCTGGTTGTTGGTGAGATCGAAGCCGATGACCAGGGAGGTGGGATTGATGGTCAGAAGAAGCTTCTTGACGGGCCCGGGAGTGGGAGTGGCAGTCAAGGTGGGTGTGTTGGTGGGAACGCCCGTTGGTTGCGGTGTATCGGTGGGCGGGACAGGAGTCTTGGTGGGGGTCTTGGTCTTGATGGGAGTCCTGGTTCGGGTCCACGTGGGAGTGGGAGTGCGGGTCACGGTTCGGGTGAAGGTCTGAGTTGGACTATTCGTGGGGGTGGGAGTCCGCGTCGAGGTTGGCGTATTGGTGGCCGTGGCGGTCTTCGTCCGCGTGGGGGTTGGCGAGTTGACGGGGGTGGCCGTCCTCGTGGGCGTGTGGGTCCGCGTAGGAGTATTCGTTGGCGTGTTGGTCGGTGTGTTCGTCCGCGTGGCGGTATTTGTCGGCGTATGGCTCGGTGTGCTTGTCCGTGTAGCGGTTTTCGTTGGCGTGTTGGTCGGTGTGTTCGTCCGCGTGGCGGTATTTGTCGGCGTATGGCTCGGTGTGCGCGTGGGCGTGATGGTATTCGTCGGTGTGTTGGTCGGTGTGTCCGTGGAAGTCGCCGTCATCGTCGGAGTCGCCGTCATCGTCGGAGTCGCCGTTGCTGTCGGGGTATCCGTTAACGTAGGAGTCGCCGTGGTTGTCGGAGTGTCTGTGATTGTCGGTGTTGCTGTTACCGTGGGCGTGAGCGTCGGCGTGGGCGTGAGCGTCGGCGTGGGCGTGGGATTGTCGTCCAAAAGGATGAGGATTTCGGCTTTGTCGGCGAGTTTTGTGCCTCCGGCCTTGAACTTGGGTTTCAGGCTGTACCACCAACCACCAGTGCCTGCTCCCGTGAGGTCGAAATCCATCCTGAATTTCTTGGTTGATACGCGACTCACATTTGTGGGGACGGCGTTGTAGAGGTCCGTGTTTGCGTAGCCCGTTGCGTAGTCCGTCAGGACAAAGCGCGATGAGCCATTCGGCGAACCGTCCGTAAAGAAGTTGCTGAAAACCTCGATGTAAACGGTTCCGTTGAGGGGAAAGGTGTCGCACTCCCAACTGTAGCCCGTGTCGCAGAACGTCTTGATGTAATTGGCGGGACTCACCGACCCTACCCGCAATGAGACGCCCTTGACTTCGTACTGGCTGGTACCGTCGTCGATTTTGCCTTCGAAAGTGTAGGTCTGGTCCGTGGTATTTGGCGTTCTGAACCAAGCCCGATAGAGATAGGGGGAGATCGCCGAAGCCTGGTACCAGGGTTGCTTATTGTAGCCGCCGACGGCTGCTCCCCCCAAGTTCAGGACACTCCATTCGTTCTTGTTGCTGAAATCGATGACACGGGTGGTGGTGGCCTCGACACAATAGGTGGCATTGGGATCCAGGAGCGCGGTCTGGGGATAAACTTCTGTCGCGCTCGGCGTGCAGTCAGGATAATTGGGATCGTTGGGATCGGACACGCTACTGGGAACATAAAGAGCGATGCTCTCAGATTGGTTGGCGCTGACTTCGGGGTAGTCGGCAAAGGCCGGGGAATTCAGGAAGAGAAGCCCGGTCAGTCCGGTGAAAAGCCCGAGGCGTTTTCCATGGCCGGTGGCCTTAACGAACAGTTCCCTGAATCGTTTAAACTGGTTCATGGCTTCGTCCCTGTTCAGGGTCTTGCCCGGTAAGGCAAAGAAAAAAATTGGAAGCGTTAGATTTCTAAATGGGTTGATTTCTGGAGTCACCGATTTGCCAATCAAAACCGAAACTAGGCCTCGGTCATGGTACCGGCCACGGTTCAGATTTCAGACGCCGCCCCGGGGCTTCCAGCCCTGGAACCCGGCGGAGGCTCCGCCTCCGGACCTCCGCTGGGAGCGCCGCTCCCAGACCCACGCCAGGGAGCCAGCTCCC
>JAJRTK010000373.1 GCA_024278345.1 bacterium
AGGGTATCCACCTAAGCCGGGACACGCAACAAAACCAAGAAAAGACGCGGAGCGTACAAAAACGTGGGTCCAGGGAGGTAACTCCCTGGTGGGTGCAGGGCGAAGCCCTGCCAGGGGATGGGGGATGGAATCCCCGGACGACCGCCAAGCGACAGCGAGGCGTTGCCCGGACGCTTTCGATTCCACAGTCCCGGGAATGTCCCGCCTTGCGTGGAGACCTGGGGCGGGGTATCCACGCAAAGCGGGACAATGGGTCGCTGGAAGAAAACAGGCCCCATGAAAAGGCGAGGGGCGGCGGAACGCCCATAAATTCTGGGTCCAGGTGCATGGCCACTCCCTTGGCAGGCCCTTGAGAGCGAAACCATCGCAAGCCCTGTCGGTTCAGCAAGTTCCGGCTTGCTTGTCCTATGGGGCAGAGCACTACCGGATGCTTGGCGGGTTGAATCTCAGTTGGCCGGAGTATGTGCCGGTGTTTGTGGAGCGGCGACTCCAGTGGTAAGAAATACCCCTGTTTTCCAGGAGTCCGGGGCTTTTCATGGGTGTCCGGCCTTTGTTTTGGATTGCTGGCCGCGGGAATTTTGACGGAGGTTCAGCGTTTATTGCGCCTTGTGATGGAAGATCGGTGTGTGGGACAGGTGGCAACAATCAACCGAGAAGAACTGATGGAGCACGTCAACACGATTGAGATGGAAACGACTTCGCTGCCGTTGCGGGATCCCGGGCACACGGCTCTCATGGTGGCCGTGGCGGAGGGGCCGACGCTGGCCAGCAACCTAAGGGAACTGGTGGACAGGGCGAGCCCCGTAGGGATCGGCGCCCTTGAAGAGACGGGGGAGCTCCGGGGCAAGTTCAAGGAGTTTCATATCCTCCACATCCCGCCAGGTGCCGGCCCGCTTCGGCGCATTGTGCTTTTGGGGATGGGGAAACCGGGTTCCATTAGTTACGACACGGTTCGTTCGGCGGCGGCCAAGACGGCCAGGACTCTTCGGAAGCTCCGGTGCGACACGATGTTGGTCGATCCTTCGTCGTTTTTTGGTCTGGAGCCGTACCAGGTGGCCCAGTGTGTGGCGGAGGGGATTGTGCTCGGGATCCATCGCGTCCACAAGCGAATGAAGAAACCAAGGCGGGAGAAGGGATTTCGCCGTCTGGTCCTGCTTTGCGCTCAGGAGGAATCATCTCGATTGCTGGACGGTGCTCGCCGGGGAGTGGTGGCGGCAGAGGCGACGATTTTCGCCCGCGACGTCAGTAACGAGCCTGGCGTTTACTTGACGCCCACTGATTTGGCCAGTGCGGCGGTGGATTCGGGGCAATTGCACGGATTCGAGGTGGAGGTTTTTGAAGAGGATCGCATCGAAGAGCTGGGGATGGGGGGCATTATGGCCGTAGGTCGGGGCAGCGATGAACCGAGCCGGCTCATTTTGCTCAGGCTGAAGAACGAAGGGGCTCCGCGGATCGCGTTGGTGGGCAAGGGAGTGACCTTCGACAGCGGCGGGGTCTCCCTCAAGCCGCCCAAGGGAATGCACAAAATGAAATACGACATGGGTGGCGCGGCGGCGGTCTTGGGGGCGTTTCAGGCGGCCGCCCGCCTGAGGATTCCCCTGGATCTCATAGGACTCATTCCCAGTGCGGAGAACATGCCCAGCGGCCGTTCCTACAAGCCTGGCGACGTCATTGCCATGCACAGCGGCCACCACGTAGAGATTACGAACACCGATGCCGAGGGGCGGCTGCTTCTGGCCGATGCTCTTTCCTACGCCCAAGAGCTCGATCCCGATTGCGTCATCGATTTGGCCACCCTCACGGGAGGTTGCGTCATCGCCTTGGGACACATTGCATCGGGACTCATGGGGACGTCGGAGCCTCTTCTAAGCGCCCTTCTCCATGCCGGTAAGAGCGTGGAAGAGAAGCTTTGGCGGCTTCCTCTTTACAAGGAATACAACATTTCGCTTCGCAGCACGGTGGCGGATGTCATCAATTCCGGCGGCCGAGCGGCCAGCGCCATCACCGCGGGCTGTTTTCTCTCCCGGTTCGTCCAGAAACCCTGGGCCCATATTGACATCGCGGGAACGGCTTGGATCGAAGAGGACTCCATGCAGTACGTTCACAAACCCTATCTCCCCAAGCGCGGAGCCACGGGCGTAGGCGTGAGGATGCTGGCTGCCTTTTTGACCAACATCGCCAAGCAGTTTGACGGGGATCGCGGCGCTTTTCAAGCTTTCCTGCAGGGTGGCGAATAAACAGGTAGAAGCAGACGCGCTCTCCCGGAAGATGGTTTGGTGGACTCTTGGGCGTGAGAAACCACAAGGAGCGGCATGTTGAATCGCGCCAAGGAATGAGGCAAAGTGACGGAGGATTTCGGCCGAGCATCGCAATCAGTGGAGTTGCCAGCCGGGCCCGAACAGAACGTCAAAGGTGGCAGTCCACGCCCGGTGCCGCCTTTCCCAAGACCGGGAGCTCTTGTCCATGGCAAACCGTCGCCCTCTTCCTTGGCGTATTCTTCACTGGATCATCATCTTGAACTTCGTGGCCGAGATTCTGTACGCGTCGATCGTCATCTTTGTCGTGTTGGCGCCTCCAGGAGGCGGCGGCCCCCTGGGATTCGGAGCGGCCGCAATGCCCTTCGAAAAGATGGTGACCCGACGGCTATATGCCATCGAGGCGTGGCTTGCCATGGGCGGGCTGAGCCTCTATCTGGCTGTCACGGAGGTGGCACCTCGGTTTTGGTGGCGGGAGAACCACAAAAGCTGAGATTCGAGGACTGCTTGTTCCCAGAAGCGGCGGGGTTGGCAAGAAACCACTGGGTTCATGGAGCCCGACCGTCTGCTTTTTCCATCCGGATGGTCACCTGTTTTGTTTCTCCTGGCTTGAGCGCAAGGTGCCGGATTTCCTCAGAGTAGCCCTTTCGCTTGACCTCTAGAAGATGCCTGCCCGGAGAGAGGGTGATTCC
>JAJRTK010000374.1 GCA_024278345.1 bacterium
GGTTCAGATTTCAGACGCCGCCCCGGGGCTTCCAGCCCTGGAACCCGGCGGAGGCTCCGCCTCCGGACCTCCGCTGGGAGCGCCGCTCCCAGACCCACGCCAGGGAGCCAGCTCCCTGGACCCACATCTTTGTGCGCTGCGTGCTTTTCTCGGGTGGCCGGTACCATGACCGGGGCCCTGGCGGATCTCAATCCGCGTCTGCTGTTGTTGTCGGTCCAAGTGGCCCAAGAGAGTCTGGCTAAGGCTCCGTCAGAGCAAGCTCGGGGTGATGCGGCGGTGGCAGCAGCATCAGTAGGCACAGCATCTTCCGTGGATCCGGGAACCCTTGAAGAGATTCGGAAGGCGTTCACCGAGTCTATTGGCCCCATCGCCACGGTCTTGTGGAGGAAGAGGTTCAAAAAATGGGAAAAGCAAGGGGGTTCACGGGAGCAGCTGGGAGCACTCATCGAAATGCTTGAGCGCGATCTAGACGAACCTAGCTCCCGGGAGGCATTCCGGCAAGCAACGGCCTCCTGGACAACTGGAAACGCCTGAGCCCATCGCCCCAAAACGCCGCTCATCCGGCTGACTTGGAGTCGCTGAACGTTCACCGTCAAGACCACGGAAAGACAACACTATGAAGATCGCGTCAAAACTGATGCTCTCCGTTCTTGCCGTCTCTATCATCGTCACCTGCGCCGGGGGCTTTCTGCTCTTCAAGTCCCAAAACGAAGCTTTGGAACAGAACTTGGGGTCCCAGACCGAGGCCGTGGGGAAGCTCTATTTCTCCATCCGCCACGTCATGGCGGTCAACCAGGACAAAATCAGCTATGACTCCTAAGGACGAAATTGGAACTCTGGCACATTCTTTGGGCCGCATGAGAAACAGCCTCAAAAAGAGTATCGAGCTCCTAGAGGAAGCCGATTGACAGGCGCAGAGTGGAAACGACTCGGTTCGTCGCTACCAAGAAAGGCTCCCAGCCCATGAGAAACTCGCCAATACCCATGCGGCTCTGTTTTCTTTTTCTTCTGTTCGCCCTCTTTCCCTCCCAAGCCAAACCCCAAGGTTCCAGCGATGCCCTTCTCCGCCGAGCTCGGAGCCAATTCAAGCAGAACAAGCTCACCTTGCCCTACCGGGACAATGCCCTCGAAACACTCCAGAAACTCCTCAAAGACGACCCGGAGAATCGCGAGGCACTGGCACTTGTCGAGCAGATAAAAACGACCTATCTGCGGTGGGCACAGCAGGCAGAATCCCTGGACCGGCTCGACCACGCACGGCTCTACTACCGGCGTTTGCTGGTAGCGGATCCCGGTCACGGGGAAGCTCGGAAACGGCTGAAGTCACTGACGGCGCAAGCCCTTCCCGAGACCTCACAAAAGGCGAGCACCACTGTCGATACCAGTAGGATGTCGCTCATTCCAGCCGGCAAAAGCACCATGGGCAGTGCCGAGGCTCATCCGCCCGACCGCACGCCAGAACATGCCATCCAGATCGACTCGTACTATTTTGACCTGTACGAAGTGTCTCTCGGTGAATTCGTGGCCTTTCTCAACGAGAAAGGCAATCCAGAAAACGCCTACATCCGAGTCGATAGGGGCACGGCCATCCGCCAAGAAAATGACCGGTATACCGTTGAGCAGGGCAAAGAAAACCATCCGGCGAACTTCGTGAGTTGGTTTGGCGCCGACGCTTACTGCCGCTGGAAGGGAAAAAGGCTGCCAACGGAAGCGGAATGGGAACGGGCGGCTCGAGGAAATACGGATCGAACCTACGCTTGGGGCCACCAGCCTCCCACAGCCAGCTTTTTGAACCTGACCTCGGAACGGGACTGGAAAAAAGTGCTTCTTCCCGTGGGTTCTTTCAAGAAGGGCAAAAGCTGGAGTGGCGCGTACGACATGGCCGGAAGTGTGTGGGAATGGTGCTCAGACTGGTACAGCCCAGTCTACTACAAGAAGTCGCCTTCGAGGAACCCCAAGGGGCCTGCCACGGGCCAACACAGAGTCATGCGAGGAGGTCAGGCGGGGAGGTCGCTTCTTCATCTGGAATCGTCGTACCGGGCCCACAATGTCCCGGGACTCCAAGGCCCCCTTACGGGGTTCCGATGCTCCCTCACTCCCCCGGAGTAGTCATGCCGGTTTCTTCAAGCGCCGAAGCTGGTGTCTCTCGACCTCCCCACGGGATGGAAGAAGAGCCAACGAACGTCAATGCCCAGTTCACCGTCCACGAAATGATGACCCGGCCGGTCTCGACACTCTGTGGATATCATTCGCCCACAAGGAGATTCATCGGATGACAGCGTTTCGACAGGTTCTTCTCATCTTACTCTTCGGCTCCCTAGTCTCCACCACTTTTGCGATGCCGACCGAGGGCGAATTTGGTGCTATCATCAACATTGCCGGCCGGCAGCGAATGCTCTCTCAGAAGATGACGAAGGAAGCGGCCCTCATCGCCTTAAAACTCGATGCCGACAGGATAGAAAGTAGCCTGAGGGGTAGTATCGCCCTCTTCGACATGTCCCTGGCCGGACTGAAATCAGGGAACAAAGGTCTGGGACTGCCGGCAACGGAGGATCCGAAGATCCTGGCTCAACTCGAAAAGATCCTTGGCATCTGGACCCAATACAAAGGCCAGTTGGAAGCGGGAGCGGATCAAGGCGCTTTTCCGCCCA
>JAJRTK010000375.1 GCA_024278345.1 bacterium
AGCGCCCTCCTCGGTCAGGCATCCTCAACGTAGTTCTACTACGCCTCCGGTGCCTGCCTGTCGTCGGACTCGACGGCTGCGCGCCTGCGCCGCCTCGCGACGGGATTTGATGAGAAATCCGGGATGGAGACCCATCGGACCACCCCAGAAGCATGAAAGAAAAGACGCGGAGCGTCAAAAAAACGCGCAGTGTACAAAGAGGGATCCAGGGACGTAACTCCCTGGTGGGTGCAGGGCAAAGCCCTGCCAGGGGACCGGGGAAGGAATCCCCGGACAACCGCCGAGTAACGCGAGGCGTTACCCGCCAAGCGGAGCGAGGCGTTGCCCGGAGGCCAGAAATCCCACGAACCAAGGTCGTAAACCGCACCTAGAACATGAAGACAAATCTCTGCGTAGTGTGTGCTTTCACGGTAACGTTTCGGAGAAGGTTATGGCCTGCTGGACGGAAGAAGAGCTGTTCGATGTCGTTTTGAGTGGGGAAGTGGAGGAGGAGGGGTTCGTCCATCTGGCGGAGTGTCCCCATTGTGTTGCACTCTACGACAGGATCCTGGAGATCAGAGAGGCTTTCGCCGGGTTGGTGGAATTCGAACCGCCGCGAGAGATCGTACGGCGAGCAGTGGCGCTGCGGCGAAGGCAGGGGCTTTTCAGCCGACTGGTGGAAACGGTTCAGGCGGCTTTGGTGTTTGAGCCTGTACAGCTTGCCGCCGCGGGCGTTCGAAGTGGTCCCGGAGCGTCGGGGGATGACCGTTTTGTGAGGTTTGAGCAGGGAGATCGCGCGGTGGAAGTTCGCGCGGTGGAGCGGGATCGCGGAGAGTTCGACTTGACCGGTCGGGTTTCCGGCGCCGGTGAAGAAGCACCCTTTGCCGTCTATGCCTGGATGCCGGAGGGCGAGAGGGAGTTTCCCCAGATGAGTGATGATCTGGGTTCCTTCCATTTCTCCGGGCTGCCCGGAGGGTTGTACACACTGCGGGTGGAGTTGGACTCGGAGGACTTGGTGCTTTCCCCGGTACTTCTTGGGCATGCAAGGAACTGATGGAGCGGGCAAATGATTTCTTTGAAGCGGTGCATCCTGTGGACGTTGGTCTTATTCGGCGTCGTCTGTCTGGAGGGTGGGGTGGTCCACTCCTCGGACCTGGATGACGACGTGGTGGCGGACGAGATCGTCTTCCAGCTTGCGGTGGGCGCGTCGTTGCAGGCGGTGTTGACGGATTATGGCTTGTCGCTTGTGGACTCGGTGGCGGGGGTGCGCACTTACCTGGCTTCCGTGGGCTCCATCCAAAACGAAGGGGCGGTGGTGGCGCAGATGCTCTTGGACACGCGGATCTTGGGCGCCGAGGAACACCGGTTGGCGGAAACGCCGGAGGGGAGGTTCCGGACCATCGCCTTGGCGGATGGCACGAAAGGACTTGGGGACGCCACGGGGCAGGATGCGTTGGCCCTGTTGGGGGTGAGCGCGGCTCCGTGGGATGGAACGGGGGTGGTCGTGGCGATCCTGGATACCGGGATTGGTCCTCATCCGGACCTGGACGCCGTGACCTTGCCTGGAATGGATTTCATCGACGAGGATAGCGATCCTAGCGATGTGGGAGATTCTCTGGACGACGATGGTGATGGGCTTGTGGATGAAGGGACCGGCCATGGGACGCACGTCGCCGGGATCGTGCATATGGTGGCTCCCGGCGCGATGCTCATGCCGGTTCGAGTCTTGAACTCGGACGGCCAGGGTTCGGTCTTTTCCATCGCCCGGGGGATTCGGTACGCGGTGGATCATGGAGCGCGGGTGCTCAATTGCTCCTGGGGCCTCATCAACGCGTCGCCCAGCATCAAGGATGCCCTGGAATATGCCCACCAGCGTGGAGTCGTGATCGTTTCGTCGGCGGGAAACGGGAATCGGGAAGTCCCAGAGGAGTTTCCGTCGAACCGGAGCAACGTGATTTCCGTGGCGGCCACGGACCTGTCGGATCACCGTGCGTCCTTCTCCAACTACAATGACGATGTAGATATCACGGCTCCGGGGGTTTCGATCCTCTCGATGTACCATGGCGGGGCGGACTATGCGACCTGGAGCGGGACATCGATGTCGGCCCCGTTCGTTTCAGGAGCGGTGGTCTTGGTGATGGAAGCGCGTCCCGATCTGTCGAAGCCGACGGAAGCCGCTGGCGAGCGAATCATGGACCTTGTGGAGCAGGGAGTCGTCGATATTTCAGCGCAGAATCCCGGATTCGACGGCCTGCTAGGTCGCGGGCGCCTCGACATCGGCAAGCTTGCCAGCGTTCTCAAGGTTCCGGGGCCGGAGTGGTGGCTGGTCTGGATGAGTCTTTTGTGGCTTGGAGGCTTGAGAAGAAGGCGGGGCGGTCTGGCGCTCAGTCGGGCTGAGCCAGGAACAGGATCCCCAGGATGATGAAAGCGATGCCGGCGATCCGGCGCATCCATTCGACGGGAACCACGCGGCTCACGGCTTCTCCGCCAAGAACGGCCAGCGCCGAGGTGAGGACCAGCGCCGCCGCCGAGCCGGCAAACACCGCCCACTTCGACTTCCCGCCCGCGGCAAGGCTCAAGGTGGCCAACTGGGTTTTGTCGCCGATTTCGGCCAGGAAAATGGTGATGAACGCGGTGCCGAGCAGTTTCCAATCCATGGGTGGTTCTCCGTCGCTGTTCCGACTCGATTTGCTCCGTGACCCATGCCTCTCTATGATCGTCCTGGAGCTTCTTTTGTGACCGGGAGGCAGTATGGCCAGGATTGACTGGAGCGGCAAGCGGTGGAGAGCCCGGCTGGCGACCTACTTTCGGCGGCGGCAGGAGGCGAGAGAAGTGGAAGAAGAGAACCTGTGGCTTCCCGCGACCACGATGCTGGGCGTCTCTCTTCTTTTTTGGGCCAGCGGCGGAACGTTGCTCCTCCTTGAAAGAAGCCTCTGGGCTGCCTGGTTCTTCGTGGGAGTTGGGACTCTACTTTTTGCCGGCAACTTTGGATATTTGGCGTCGAAACTGCTCCAGCTTCAGGCCCAGCTCCTGGCGGATCAGTTGATCCGGGAGCGAGTGGGAGGCGATTCGGCTTCCCCGTTGCCCACATCTCAAGGGGTGGCGGCTTTTGCTCCGCACTCAACCACGGCTTTGCCCGAAGCCAGCAGTTTGGCCGAATCCACCGAAGAAGAGGAAGAGACAGCCGAAGAGCTATCGAGCCTCTGGCGCAAGGAGCGACGCCTCATCGAGCTGAGCAGGAAGCGGGCCAAGGAGGTTCACAAAAAAATCTTGGAGCGGCGCTACCTCAAGACTGAAGGGGGAATCGATCACCAGGTGGTTTGGGCGGAGATCGACTCCATCGTCCGGGAGGTCTCGGAATTCTACCATCCCACGGCTGGAAACTCGCTGTTGCAGGCTCGGTGCGGTCCGATCCTGGCCGCGTTCAGCCAAACTCTGGAACACGTGCATCGCCTTTTCGAGAACATTCCCGTGGTGCGCCTTACGGAAATGAGCTTGGAGGAGCTCTTGGAGTTGGGGAGCAAGGCAAGGGAAGTCCACCGCGTTTCTAAATTCTTGACGGAGACCTGGCCCTACCTCCAGCCGATTTACTACGGGACGCGCCTATGGTTGGGAAGCAATCCGGTGACGCTGATGGCCTGGAAGCTCGGTGGGGAAGTCACGTCAAAAGTGGCGATCAAGGCGGCCAATGCGAAGCTCGACCAGTGGATCGCGGAGCTGATGGAGAGAATCCTCTGGATTGTCTACCACAACATCGCCGTCGCCTATGGTGGATTTCGCCGCGAGAGGTCACCGCTCTTCCTGAAATATGCCCACGTCGTGGCGATCCACTGCAAGATCAAGGGGATCGACGAAAACCGGAGGCGCCTGCTTCAGGCCATTTTGAGCGAAACCGGCTTTCGGAACGAGGCCGATGGCCACGACCTCCTCCTGGCGCTTGCCAAGGACGATGTTTCGAATTTGGGCAACATCGACGATCAGCTCAAGGAGCTGGTGGCGCTCCTTGACGATGACGAACGGAAATCCTTGGCCGCGGAGCTGAGGGAACTGTTGGAACGTTTCCATGGCCTTCACGAAGAGCAGGCCCGCGCCGCGGTCCAGAACCTGGAAAGGCTGATCAAACGCGGGATCGGCCTTGACTACGGCATGTCCGGAGACCAATCGGTCATCGAGGCGGAGGAGGGCTGGAGCGCCCTGACCATCCTTCTGCGCCAACGCTCCGGACTTCACGCGGCCGCGGCGGCGGAGCGCCTTCAATCTCTGGATTGGACAAAAAAACGGCTGAAACGGATCTCCGGGGAGGGCGAAGCACTCTTGAGGCGCGTCGTCGATCACATCTTCGGGCAGCGGGAGACGATGACGTCCGAGGCTTTGGTGCGGGAACATGCTCGAGTCTTTGCCGGAACCGATCAGGCCGAGGAGTTTCTGGAGGCCGTGGTCGAGCTTCTGGATTTTGCGGAACCTCCCTGGAGCCGCGAAGAAGATCGGATCGTGGTCGAGCTTTGCCATGCCCTGCTCCCCGAGGAAAAAAGGCGGAAAAAGCTCTGGAAACACCATCTTTCCCGTGGCTTCGAACGGCTGAAGCAATGGGGTAAGAAAGCCCACATCGCCGAGGCCACCGAAGAGGCCGCCCGCCCGATCCTCTGGTCGATGCGGCCTGGAGACCGGCTGTTGGCTCATTTCCAGGCGACCTGTGATGGAAAGAGCCACTGGATCGTCATCCTGGAAGAGAGGCTTCACCACGGGCTGGCGCTGGGGGAACTCTGCTCCCGCCTGGAAGAGCCGATTTCCGAGTTTCCGTTGACGAAAATCTCTTTTCAACGCGCTTCAGGAAGGGGAAGCGCCCTGGTGATTCAGCTTCCCCATGGCCAGATCTCCCTGCCCGGAAGCTGGGTTCGCGGTTTCGCAGGGAGGTTTGGGTCTTTGCTTCGGGCACTGGGACGCCTGGATCTTTTGGGCCAGGCCGGAAAAAAAGCGGATGGAAGGAAGCTGCTGAAGTCGGCGGCCACCGAGGAGAGCAAGGTGAAAGAATTGCCGTGATTGGCTGCTGGGGGGCTTTTCTGGGGCTGGATGGAGGTTGCGGAACGTCTTGAGGGGGGTATCCACGTAAGGCGGGACAAAACAGGAAAAGAAGAGGGAAAACGCGGGGCCGAGCGAAGCGAGAGGCCGAGCATAAGCGAGGCCCACCGTACAAGAATGTGGGTCCAGGGAGCTCGCTCCCTGGTGGGTGCAGGGTGAAGCCCTGCCAGGGGACCGGGGACGGA
>JAJRTK010000376.1 GCA_024278345.1 bacterium
CTCGCCAATCCCTTCTGGGCATTTGGCCCGGAAACACCTAGCATCACCGTCATTTCAGTTCGGTCATCCACCCCGAGATCTTCCGTGAAATGGTAGAATTCCAGGTGCTCCAGAAGAGCGCTTCGGGTTTCTTGCTCGGTCATGAGCATGAAGGCGTTGGGAAGGCAATAGACCGTACACCAAGCCAAGAGCCTTCCCTTCACGGTGGCGAAGACTGTCGGCTGCCCTTGACCTGGAGCCAGGACCTTCACATTGTTGGTGGTCATGTTGTGGAGAAAGCTGACCCGGTCCTCTCCGGTCAGGCGGAGGCGGCCGTAGTGGGAGAGCTCGTAGACGCCCCAGTGATCGCGGAGCGCACGAGCTTCCTCCAAAGGTTCCGAAAATTGTTCCGGGACCTCGAAATCAGCGCGAGTCGTAAAGATGGCGCCGAGCTTACTGAAATCAGAAGAGAGAGCTGTTTGCTTCATGATTGCTCCGTTTCCAGGTAGTTCGCCATCAGATTCCGTCCCGTTGCTGTTGAATGCGAACGAAACGATCGACCTTTTGCCGCAGGACATCCCTGGCCGAACGTTGCTTCGAGGCGCGTTTCCGGCCCAACGTCGTATTCAGCAAAGTCATTTCATCGCTGGGCGAGCTCAGGCGAAGCAGCCGAACATGTCCCCGGTTGCTCAGGTCTCGGATCAGACCGCACAAGAGGTTCGCCAACCGCCGCAAACAGGCAATGGGAAACCCCAAAGACGCGGAGTCGGCCAAGGCATCGAGCTGATCGTCGATCTGGATGTCAATGGATTCCAGCTCGTCCTGGAATTGCTCGCCGTCCAGACAACTCCGATCCACGAGCTGGCGCACGTGGAAAAGAGCGGGCCCCCAGCCAAGCGGCTGTTGTGAGTCGCTGGAGTTTTGCGGCTGGAGACCGATTCCAACGGCTCGAGCTATTTCCAGGAGCGCTGGAACAAAATGTGCCTCCAGCACGGGGCTTTTCAGGTAGAGGACGAACCCTTCCTCCACCCTCTCCAGGTGGACCATCAAGGAAAAATCTCCCAAGCGGCGGATGGAATCCAAGGGGAGAAATGGGGCCCGGGCAAATAAGATGGCGTCGTGGGCCTGGTGCAACGTGGAAGCGATGAGCTCGAGATCCCGGATATCAACATGTTCGGCTTCCACCCAAAGGCGACCGACGCCCAGATCTTTTCTTGCTTCTTCCTCTTCTTCTTCCGCCCTGCGCCTCAAGCCGTCGAGAACCATTTCAAGCTCGGACAATTGGCTGCTGAGCTCGCGGTGGTACTGGAGGATTTCACTGGCCGCCGGGGCGGCGCAACCCAATTCCTCCAGCCTGCTCAAGAGGGCTCCATTCCGAAGAATGCACTCGGTGATTGAACCCCTCAGATGAGTCATTTTGAGTAAAAGTTCCGGATTTACTTGAGAAGAGAGCATCCTGTTCCATCCTCGATGCGGAAAACCTCAATCCCAGGCGTTGCCATTGTCGCGAATTGTGGCTATAAGAGTTGCGTTCTTCAAAGAACGACTGCCGGAGTGGTGGAATTGGTAGACGCGCTGGACTCAAAATCCAGTGTCCCTTGCGGACGTGGGGGTTCGAGTCCCCCCTCCGGCACCACCGGCGCGCAGCTTGGCAACTCGCATCAGTAGCCGCGCCCCGACTTGCGCCGATAGCTTTTCGGCCTGTCGCCATGGAGAACCCGCCCCTCCTCCACGGCTCCAAAAAGAACTGCGTGATCTCCGCCATGCCATTCGTCCACCAACCGGCACCGAAGATAGGCCATGGCATCTTGAAGGATGGGGGCACCCAATTCAGTTGATCCGTGGGGAAGCTCCAGGATTTCTTGCTTGCCCAGCCCCTTCCAAAACCGTTTGACGAGCTTCCCCCGGTCTTCCTGGCCGATGACGTGGACGACGAGCTCTCCAGTTTTTTTGATCAATTCGTAGGCTGGCCGAGCAGGGTTCATGGCAACCATGAGCATCAACGGCTCGAAGGAGACCTGCTGGACGAATGAAGCCAGGAAACCGGCTGTTTCTTCGTCGTTGCCAGCGGTGATGATGAACAGTCCGCTGCCCACCGCGCCCATGGCTTCGCCCACAGGGTCTGGCCCATCCGGATCTTTCCCGGGATGGCGCTCATCGGGTTGCGTCACGAGTCCTTTCTCCTCTTTTCATGCCCAGCCGGCCTTTCACGTGCCCGCGGCAAAGCTAGCGGAAATCGGGTTCTTGTATCGGTTTGTTGCCCAAGATTCCCTCGATCTCATTCATCGTCGCCTCGTCGAGCTTGGCGGCGACCTTCAGGGCATCCATGTTTTCGGCCACCTGCTCCGCCCGGGAGGCGCCCGTGATGACGGTGCTGACATCGGGATTCTTCAGGCACCAGGCCAAGGCCAATTGAGCCATCGTACAGCCAAGTTTTTCGGCGATGGGCGTCATTTCTTTGACCTTCTCGATCTTGTCGGCGGCTTCTTCTCCCACGAGCTTGCTGCGGAGCCATTCGTACCCCGACAGAGTCGCCCGAGAACCCTCGGGAACACCATCATTGTATTTTCCCGTGAGCAGACCACTGGACAAGGGACTCCAGATGGTGGTCCCCAGCCCGAGCTCGCTGTAGAGGCGCCGGTACTCTTTCTCTACGCGCTCCCGGTGGAACATGTTGTACTGGGGTTGTTCCATGGTGGGCGGGATGAGATGCTCCCGCCTGGCCACCAGATGAGCCTCCATGATCTGCTGAGCCGTCCACTCACTGGTACCCCAATAATAGGCCTTGCCTCGGTTGATCAAGAAGGTCATGGCCCGCACTGTTTCTTCGATGGGAGTATGGAAATCTGGCCGGTGACAGAACAGGAGATCGACGGTTTCCAGTCCCAACCGTCCCAAAGCCGCTTCGGTTCCTTCCACCACGTGCTTGCGGCTCAAGCCCCGCTGGTTGGGCCCCTGACCGCCCCAAAAAATCTTGGTGGAGATCACGAAATCCGACCGTTTCCAGTCCATCCGCTTCAGGACATTGCCCATCACCGTTTCCGCGTTTCCTGAAGCGTAGACCTCCGCGTTGTCGAAGAAATTGACCCCCGCTTCTCGGGCGGCCTTCATGCAATCACCGGCCACCGTTTCGCCGACCTGGCCCCCATAAGTGACCCACGCACCAAGGGAGAGAGCCGAGACCTGCAAACCCGAGCTTCCAAGATACCGATATTCCATGTTCCTTACTCCTCACTTTTCGTAGACAAGAGATCGTTTTCTCTTGTTCTGGAACTTCTTCAAGAACTTGCCGGGGTATTTCACCCATCAGCCGTTCAGAATCCGTCGTTTTCCATCAACTCGCTTTGCTCATCCTCCAGGCATCCGCTTCGAGCTCTGGACCGGCGAAGTCTGAACCCTCCAACGGACTCTCCAGTTCCCGAAGATCCTCCAAAAGTGCCTCGACGAGCGCTTCTTGCACCGTGATTTCTTCCTCTAAATCCAGTGCTTCCTCCCGCAGCGAATCCGCCAAATCCTGGTAGAGCTCCGAGATTGTTTGCCATCGTTGCGGGTCCTCCACCACGAGGCGCATGCTTGCCCGCTCCAAGGCGTCCATCCGCTGGATTTCCGGTTCGATGACCGTGTCGAGGGTTTCCCGGCGTTCCAAACTCTTCCTCCGAAGCTCCGCGATCACCCGACGGGTCATGCTGGCTGCTTGAAGCACTCGGCTCCATTCCTTCCTGGACTTCTTTTCCATGGCTCGGTTCCTCCTTAGAGCTCACGGAGAAAGCAAAGTCCAGGCCAACTTCTTTTTCCAATTCTCCGCCGTCAATTTGGCTGTCGCGCCTCGCCTTTTCATCGCCCTTGGCAGGTCTGTGTGCATCCATCCGATGAGGCGCTGTCGCCTCGACTGCGATGAAAGGGTCTTTTGCACAGCCGAGGGCGGCTGTGGTCCATCAGGTGGCCGAGATGATGACCAGTGCCTTGGCTCCAGCCACTGACAACAACCTTGACACCCCGGCGTCAAGATTCTTTCCCTTCTCCAGGTGCTGCAGGTCCCCGCCGTGATCTCGGCTCCGCCGCGGAAGCTGACCCGGCAACCGCACGAGAACACTCACTCCTCACTGCCGCGGTGCCGCCACGCGCTTTGCGTCTGATCGCGCATCACGATCAGGAGACTTGGCCATTGCTCTTCCGCGACAACCGTGAGCGCCTGCAGCACCCGCTGGTGGATCTTCACTCGATTTGGTTGCCTGAGTCGAACGATCAAGATCCCACAATGCGGCTGAAGGCGCCGCGAAGTAAATCCCTTGTCTGTGGTCACCAGGATTCGCCCTTCTCTCTGGGCTTTCTCCCACAGAATCGCATCGGATATTCTCATCGACCAATAGCTTCACAGCGCACCTGCAAGTAGCTCCAGCGGCGTGATCTGTTCTTCGGCCAACGAAGCCGCATAGTCGAGACAAGCGAAGATGTCTTCTGGCTTCAGCGTAGGATACTCCTCCAAAAGCTCCTCGGGCGTATCCCCCGCGGCAAGCATTCGCACAATCTGATGGACTGGAAGTCTGGTGCCTTTGATGCAGGCCTGTCCATGACAAACCTGAGGATCTATGGAAATTCGTTCATGCATGAATTTACCTCCAGTAATCTTTTTAACATGGCGATGCCTTGTTCTCAGCTCGTGCATATCTTTGCCAGAATCCCGGCTCAACTTCGATTTCATCGGGCTTCCACGAATTGGCGGAAAGCTCCTCGCCCGGCCGATGGGAAGCCCCATGACATGGGGATCGAACCCCACGGAGTCCAAGTTATGCACGAGCTGAGTTCAGAGCAGCATGGTGGACATTGCATGGTCGGCCACCTCCTGTTGGAAATCCATACGACTATACCAGACCACTACCTTATGGGGCACTACCTTTTTCCCTTCTCCAGGCGCAGGGCAGGTCCCCGCCGTGATCTCGGCTCCGCCGACCCCTGATCACCGAGTCCCCTTACCAGCCCAGAGCCTTTTGGTAGCTTCTCTCGAGCTGGGCGTGAATCTCAAGGTACTTCTTGTACTGGCGAGGCCGTTTGAGAGAGAGCCTCTCAATGCGGTTGTAGAGCTCCTGCTGGCGGACGATCCGAGCTTCGATCCTCGGAGCCAGCCTCTGATAAATCGCCCGGTGCTCCACGGTCCAAACTTCGAGACCGGAGCTGGGATACTTGCTGTAAACAGCGGCGATCTCGTCCAAGGTGAGCTGTTGGCAATAGGTTTGAGCCTCGAGGCGCAAGATCTCACAGACGGATCGCTCCAAGCCACCGCAGTTGATGGAAACACCTTCGAGGGCCAGGCAGCCTGGCTTCACCAGACAGCCTTCATCATCGAGCAAGAGGAGACCGATATAGCTGGAGCGGAGGGCAATGTTTCCAGACAATCCCTCAGCCCGGATCTCCAACGTGCTACGCTTGGCTGGAAGCTCCACGTCCAGCCAATAAATGGGTGCCGGCCCTTCGGCCCGAATCTCCCCAAGTCGCCGGCCGCCCCAAAAAACAGGCAGCCGCAACGAAGAAGCTCCTTCCAGCGGGCCGCTCACCCCTACGCGCCCCTTCTTCGAAGAAGGGCATTCCAAGTCGATTTGCGCCTTGTAAACGGAGGCTTCGGCGGTAAAGACGTGAGAGCCCACGTGAAGCTCGGTCTCTTCGGCGTTCGCCGAGACAGCCAGCGTGATGAGTGCGAAACCGAGACCCAAACGAAGCCCCGTGGGCCAAAAAGTTTTTTTCTTTTTACTCATGCCATTCTCCAGGCTGAGTTCAACGCAAGGCAAAACAGAGGGGGACTGGGCCATGGCGGCCCCGATTCTGTTCAAGGGTCCTGAAAAAGGCGACTGGCGGCGGACGGATTGCCGCCGCCGGGAGCGGAAAACAACCCAAAGAGAAGAACTCGGTTCCTCAGATTTCTTCCTTGCAAGGGGCACCCTCCTCGGCCCGTCAAAAGCTCTTCAGGATTTAGTCACTTTTCCGTTTTGCCTCTTGTACCGTTTCCAATTTTTTCGCGGCTGCCCATAATTGGGTGAACCGAGTATAACAGTTGTGGGCCAGAGGCAGATTCCCGAGTTTTTCCGCGATGACTCCCAGGCGGTAGTAGGCCATTGGATAGACGAGCACGGCGACCCGATTCACGATGGAAGTGGAGCCGATGGGGATCAGGAAGTTGGCGGCGATGAGGCGGGAATAGGTCTCCCGCGCCTTCTCGAGCTGGCCATTGGCGGTGTATGCGCTGGCCAGGGCTTCGAGGTGGACAGGGCGGAAGTGGGCCTTCTCCTGAAACGGAGCTTGGTTGAGGACTGAAATCGCCTCTTCGTTTTTGCCCTCCGCAAGGAGAATGCGCCCCCGCAGGTGGAGTGCGTACTTGTTTTTTGGCCCGGCCTTGGCCACGATCTTGTCGTATTCCAGTTTCGCCCAAGCAAGCTCCCCTCGCCTGATATGGAGCCAGCCCCGGTAAGCTCGCCAATAGGGCCGCACCTGGCCTCCATAGACGTCATAGGCCTGTTCCATTTCTCTTAGCGCTCCATCGAGATCTCCTTCCAAGAAGTCGCTGAAGCTTAGATCCTGGTAGCTTGTGGACAAAATCCGCTTGTCCTGGAACCGTTCGCCCAGCTCTTTCTTCTGGCGGAAGTAGTTTCGCGCCTCCTGGAAGCGCCCCTGGTGCAGAGCCACGCAGCCCATATTCTGTAGGGCCACGTAGCCCAGGGAAGAGGTTCTGTCGTAGCTCTTTTCGTAGAGCCTCAGGGCCTCGTCATACGTTTCTTCCAGGACGAAGGTCCCCGCCATGTTGGCGTAGGCATCGCGGAAGCTCGGGTCGATTTCGATTGCCTTACCGTAAAGAGCTCGTGCGGCCGCAAGTTGTCCCCGCATTTGGAGAACGTCCCCCAAGAGTCCCTGGGCTCGAGCATGTTTTGGGTGCTCGCCGGCAAAGCGTTGGGCGAAAGCCAGCGCCCGTTCTTGTTGGCCCGGAACGGAAGCGCAGCGGAGCAGTGAGCCGTAGGCGATGACGAAATCCTGGTCGAGCTCCAGGACGCGCTCGAAATAGGGGATCGCTTCGCTCTCCCTCTCGAGTCGCCGGTAATTGTCGCCGACCCAGTAGAGGGTTTCCTTTTCATCCGGGTACTTGCGGTTCAGGGCAAGATAAAGTTCCAGGCTTTTGTCGTACTTCTCACCCACAAAGGCCAGGAAGGCCTCGATACTCTCGCGCTCCCGTTTCGGCAGGCGGCCAAGGTTCCGTCCAAGGGCCTTTTGGGCCCGTTCGATCACTTCGGGATCGGGGACCCACCAGACTTGGGTCATGGCCAGGCGATAGTGGGCCAGGGCGAATTCCGGATCGAACTCCATGGCTTTCTCGAAAGCGGTCTGTGCATCTCCAAAATTCGAGCGGTTCAAGAGATCGAGTCCGGCAACGTACTGGCGGTAGGCTTCCTCGGACGTCGTGGTGGCAGCCTGGAGCCAGTCAGTTTCGGATTCCTTTTTTGAATCCGCCACATTTTTCCCTTCCAGAACGGTTCGGATTTCTCCAGAAAGTGAGTGGACGATCTCAAAGAGCCCGGCGAGCTCGCCTTTTCCTTCGCCCGTGGGCGATGCCAGGAGGGCTCCGCTCTGTACGTCCACGATCCTGGATTGGACAGCGACGCGAGCGCCCTTTCTTGAGACGCTTCCCAGGACGATCTTCGGGACACCCGCCTCTTGAGCCACCTGGCGGGCGGTCTCCTCGTCCACCACCTGCTCGCTCCCCCGACTTCGGAGAATGTCGGAGAGTTTCTGGATTGAAAAGACCGGGAGCTCACCCTCTTGCGAGAGACTTGTGATGAGCAGATTCGTCACCATCTGCCCCAACCGGTCTTGGTCTTCGGGGGAGGCAAGGTTCTGGAAATAAAAGACCGCGAGACCGGGCTCGACTTCTTTCCGTCCGAAGAGCCGCCATCCCAGGGCCAGGCTCCCAAGTACGAGCAGGATCGCCAGTGCCACGGCGACTTTCAGGGAAACGCCCTTGGCGTCGGCGGGCTTGTAGAGCTCCTGGTAAAGAGCTTTGAGCTCAGCGGCCATCTCGTCGATACTGGCGTAGCGGTTCTCTTTCTCCTTCTCCAGCCCTTTCTGGAGGATTTCGCCAAGCTTTTCCGGCAAATGGGGGGCCAGATCCGAAAGGGGCCGGGGCTCTTCCTGAAGGATTTGGCGCAGGAGGAGAGCCTGTTTGTCGGCGGCGAAGGGTAGCTGTCCGGTGAGGAGCTCGAAGAAAAGGATCGACACCGAGAAAACGTCACTCCGGCTATCGATCTCACCATCGAGGATCTGCTCCGGTTACATGTACTCCACCGTGCCCAGCGTGATTCCGGAACCGGTGATTTCATCGCCGTGGAAACCTCCCTCTTCGCCGAAGGTCTTGGCGATCCCGAAGTCCATGACCTTCACTTCGCCTCGGGGCGTTTCCATGACGTTGGCCAGCTTGAGGTCCCGATGCACGATCTTGTGGCGGTGGGCCTCGGCCAGAGCCTCGGAGATGGCGCGGGCCACCTGAAAAAAGCGTTTGAGTTCCAGAGGCCCTTCTTCCACCAGAGCCTGCTTGAGAGTCCAGCCTTCCACACATTCCATGGAGATGAAGCCGAGGCCATCGGCTTCGTTGATCTCGTAGATCGTCGCGATCCCCGGATGGTTGAGGCGTGCGGCCAGGCGTGCCTCCCGGATGAAGCGTGCCCGGGTATCGTCATCGATTTCGGTGCCAAGGTCGAGGAGCTTGAGGGCGACGGTCCGACCGAGCTTGAGATCCGCGGCCTTGTAGACCGCAGCCATGCCTCCCTGCCCAAGCTTGTCGATGATCCGATAGTGGGCGATGCGCTGTCCTGGCCGCAGCTCGACGATGTTCATTCAGCGGGTTCCTTAGCCAACGTTTCGCGGATTCCTAGCCCAAGAGTTCTTCGAGCTTGGCCAAGAGCTCCTTGAAGCGGTACGGCTTGGCCAAAAAGGTCACCGCTCCTCCGCTGGCCAATTCATCGGCCAGCTCCTGGCGATTATAACCACTGGAGAGGATGACGCGAACATTCTTGTCCAAGTTGCGCATCTTTTCCAGCGCGGTGAGTCCGTCCATGTGTGGCATGGTCAAGTCGAGGAGGACACAGGCAATCTCGTGTCGCCGCCTTTGGTAGATCTCCACCGCTTCACATCCATCGACAGCCAGCAAGACTTCGAATCCCGCAAGCTCCAACATATATTTGGCGACGCCTCGGATCGTCTCTTCGTCATCCACCACCAGGATCTTCCCACGCCGCAAGATGGCGCTTTTGAGAAACGCCCTGGATTTTTCCACGACTTTGGCCGATTCGGCGGCGGGGAAGAGAATGCGAAAGGTCGTTCCCACTTCCGGTTGGCTCTCGATTCGGATTGCACCGCGATGGCTCCGCACGATTCCCAGCAAAGCCGCCAGCCCAAGGCCCCGGCCCGCGAACTTCGTTGTGAAGAAAGGGTCGAAGATCTGCTTCCGGCTCTTTTGGGGAATCCCGCATCCCGTGTCGGCTACCTCTACATAGACGTAGATACCTTCCCGTTGTCCCTCGTCCAAGTAGCAGCTCTTCAAGTAATCCCGCTTGCAGTCCAAGGCGCCGGTTCGGATGGCGATGAGTCCACTCCGGTCGGCAATCGCTTCTGAAGCGTTGGTGACCAGGTTCACGAGCACCTGTCGTATCTGCGATTTGTCCCCTTCGAAAGCCGGCAGATCAGGCTCAAAATCAAGCTTGAGCAGGGCGCTTTTCGAAATCGAGAGCTTCAGAAAATGGAGCATTTCCTGAATGAAAGCACTCAAGTTGATGGGCTCTACCACGAACTTGCCCTTGCCGGAATAGGCGAGCATCTGCCGCACGAGCTGGGCAGCTCTCCGGGATGACGACTCGATCTCCCGCAAATATCCCTGAGCTTTGGAGTCGTCCGGAAGATGGAGCATCGCCAAATCCGTGTTGCCCAGGATCGCCATAAGGATGTTGTTGAAGTCGTGGGCGATACCGCTGGCGAGCACACCCAGGCTTTCGAGCTTCTGGACCTGCCGCAAGTGGGTCTCGAAACAACGCTGTTCTTCTTCCGCCTGCATCCGCTGGGTCACGTCCACAAGGTAGCCAAGGTAGTGCTGAACCCGACCCTGTTGATCCCTGAGGATCGTCGTGTAGTCCGCAACCCACACGAACTCCCCATTTTTCTTTCTCAAACGGTAAGGCTTGTGTTCGAAGCGGCTGACACCGCTGGCCGTGTACTTCTTCACTTCGTTGGTCACTTCCGCCAGATCGGCTTCCACCACGAGATCCGCATAGGGAATCTCGCCGCTCAGGAACTCTGGGGCCGTGTAGCCCAGCAACTCCGTGACATTGGGCGAAACGTAATCCACCGGCCAACCCTCCACCGCTCTCCACTTGAAGGTCACCACGGGACCGGTGAAGAACAGATTGCGCTCCTGCTCCAAAAGCGCGTTGAGCTTTTTGAGCCTCGATTCCGCCTCCTTCCGCTCGGTGACATCCTTGCAATGGGTCAAGAAATTGCCACCAGGTAGCTTGACGGCGTCGAAAGCAATCCAAAGCTCGGAGCCATCTTTCCGGCACAAAGAACCCTCCCCCCGTAACGACCCCGTTTCCTTGAGCCTCTGGAAACGCTGGCACGCCGTCTGGCGGAACCATTCCGGAACGAGATCGAGAAAGGACGAACCCGCAAGCTCTTCTTTGGAATAACCCGTGATGCGGCTTGCCGCAATGTTCACTTCCAAGCAAACGCCTCGCGGATCCAGAATGACGATGCCATCGGGTGCCAACTCGACGTAGGCCCGGTACCGCTCTTCGCTCCTAGCCAAGCTTTCTTCAGTCCGTTTGCGGTGCAAGGCATCCCCGAAAAGAACCCCCATCATCCGAAGCAGGGGCCAGGCCTCCCGGGGAGCGGGGGCTTCCGCACGGACAAAATCGAATCCCACAAATCCCGTGAGATCTTGCTCCCGCACCATGGGTACGGTCACCAAGGAAAGAATACCCTGCTCCACGAAATGAGCCTTCTCCCGGCTCGCTTCTTCCGGGAGTTCCGCGACGGACGGAATCACCAGGTCTTCCATATTCCGGATTCGGCGAGCAAGCCAGGGGAGCTTCTCGTCCATAAGGATGCCCTGAAGCCGCGATATCCGCGGCTCAATCCCCTCCCGGCACCATTCGTGAGTGTTCGTCGCTAGAACGCCAGCCTTGTCAAACTGGAAAACGTAGGCGCGATCGACCCCCACGTACTCGCCCAACAAGGCCAGCGCCCGGTCGATCCCGCCGTCGATCTCATGGGAACCAAGGCGCATGAACTCCATGGCCAAAGCCGAGATGATCCGATCAAGACCCAGCCGATAGTCCCCATCCCCGGACCGATTCTCCTCTCCGATCCGGCGAACGATGCTATAAAAAGCCATTCTGCCGCCGTAATCGATCACCCGGGAATCGACACTCACCGGGAGCTCCATCCCATCCTTCTTCTGAATCTGCTCGAACCGAACGTGCCCCTTGGAAAGCAGTTTTTGGATGATCTCGCGATTCCGCGCCGCCGACATCCCCGAATAGAGATCATGAACGCGAAGCTGCAAAAGCTCTTGCCGCTTGTAGCCCAGAAATCTCACCGCCGCATGATTGGCGTTCAAGATCTCCCGCCTGTCTGGACCTACGATGAACACAGCTTCGTCCATCGCCTCAATCAGCCGACTCCAACGAAGGCGCACCTCCTCCATCCCCGACCCGGTTCCCTCCATGCTTGCCCTTCCCCCTTGGGCAAGCTGCCCACGAAGAAACTCGATCTCGGCCAAAAGCTGATCCCGTGTTCGACACTCCCCATCCATGAAGACCGTCCTGTTCGATTTCCCCTCTATCTCTTATGGGACTTCTTCTCCCCCTCGTTGTCAATTCTACCTTCCATTCTTCACCGTCAACGGCCATGGATTCGGCGCACAAAAAATAGTGTAACCTCCATCATTTAGAAGGAAAATCAGATTGTCCGGTGTTTTTTTTTCTCTATTTTCTGTTCCGCTCGCGTCGCTCACAGCCGTTCGCGCCACTCACCACATCCCCCCCTAAATCGGGCTGCAAACCCTCCTGACAAACGTTCACCCAAAAGTTGCGCGGAGGCCGCGGTCCTCGGCGCCTCTTCAGGAAGCCTGGATCGCCAAAGGCCGCCACCAGGCTCAAGGAAGCGGGTCCGCGGACGATCCGTGGATTCCGGGGAGTTTCAGACGAAAAAGATCCGCTGCACCGTCCAGTATAAGCCACAAAGAGCAATTCCGACCGACCCGGGGAGCACGATTGCCCGGCGATACCATTGCTTGTGGCGAAACCAAAGCCCCACCGCCAGGAAGGCCAGGGTCAGGACCGCGAGCTGGCCGATCTCCACGCCCACGTTGAAACTCACCAGAGCCGCGGCCAGTTGGGAGCTGGGAAGGCCCAGGTGGCGAAGAACCGTGGCAAACCCCATGCCGTGGAGAAGCCCAAACCCGAAGACAACGCCGATCCGATGGCGGGCCAGCCGCTCCGTCAAAAGGTTTTCCACGGCAATGGTGACGATGGAGATGGCGATGAGCGGCTCCACGATCCGGGGGGGGAGCGATGCGATCCCCAACGTGCTCGTGGCCAGGGTCACCGTGTGCGCCAGGGTAAAGGCTGTCACCTGGGCCAGGAGTGGCCGCCATTCCAGGCTCAGAAGGAAGAGCGCCAAGACGAAGAGGATGTGGTCGATGCCCAGGGGAAGAATGTGGGTGAATCCCAGGACCAGATAACGGCCAACGGTTCCCAAAAAGGTCGGCGGAACGTAGTCTCGATTCAGAGGGAAAGGGGGGCTCATGGCACCCTCCTGGAGCCACTGAACGTCGGGATCTTCTTGCCCTTCATGGCGCAGGGAGAGAGAGACCTGCCCCAGAGCCAGGGTTTGCCCCCACTGAAACTCACCGGCGCCGGCAGGAATCTTCCCAGAGTAGCGAAGATGTAGAAACTTCCAGGGAGGAAGCTCGGATTCCAGGCCACTTTCCGTCATGGAACGGACTTTTTCCAGGCGGGGCTGGACCTGCCGGGAATCGAAAAGCAGGATCATCCCGTTGGTGAAGTCGCGGAGAAGCCGTCCATAGCGCCGGGCCACCCGGCGAGAGACCTCTTGGGAGTGGAGATCGGTGAAACCGGGAGCCGGGCCAATCCCGGAAGTCGCATGGCGGAGGTCAAGCTCCACCTCCGCGCGGTAGGTTCCGCCTTTGGAGAAGAGAACCTTCACGCGGGCCGCGCCAAGACCATGAGCCAAACTGTTCGGTTGTGGGAAGAAAGCGGCGGCGGCAAGGATGAGGATCCACCAGATGCGGCTGCGGCCGTGGATGAGAGAAACAGCGAAAAAGGCGCGAAGCGCCGGCAGGAGGCACAGACGCTCCCGGCAACCTTCTGTCTGGCCCCGTACCACCGAAGTCGGCGGGAGCCGTAAAAACCTGTTCATTCGCCGATTCCTACGGGAGAGAGCAAGGAATGGCCGGGTTTCCGGGAAAAGATCCGGGAGAGTCTGGCACGACGCAACGGAACATGGAATGATCCCACCATAATTGGATACCGGAGATTTCTGGTTTCTGGGCAGTGAGAAGGCGGGGACCTATCAGATCCGGTTGACAACATCACCGCTGGGGCGGGCCTCCTTCCCGGCTCCGTGCAGCCCGGAGGGCGCTACACCGGCAAGATGCCGGTGCCACCGTTTCGGCGAAGAAAATTGTAAAGCAAAAACACGAC
>JAJRTK010000377.1 GCA_024278345.1 bacterium
CGCTCGGCGGGTCACGTTTGCGTGAGTCGAAGGTCGGCCGGGAATTGTAGCGTGCGGGCCTTCTGGCCCGCACGCATCGGGTTTTGCCCTGCACTCACCAGGGAGCCCGCTCATTTCCCGTTGCAACTTGCGGGCAACGGGATCCCTACCCACATTTTTGTGCGCTGCGCGCTTTTATCGGGTGGCCGGTGCCGACCGCAGGGAGAGCCGGCTTCGCCGCTCACCCCCGATGACCGGCCCCAGAAGATCCATCAAAAGTTTAGTCTCAGGCCGCCCACGATTTTCATTTGCGTCGTATCGACCTCGACCCTGTTCCCTTCCACGAGGTCGAGGCGGCCTTGAGCAAACATTCCCAGGGACTTGCCCATGGGAATCTCAAAACCCAGGTGAAAGTTGCCGCCGAGCTTGGTGAGCGAGTCTGAATCGATGGTGTGGGTACCTCCGGACTGGGTGACCAACACTGCCGTATCAAGGAAATGAACTCCGGCACCCGCCCCGAAGAAGAACTTGACGGCGACGGTGTGGAGGACCAGGACACCATTCAGCCCGATCAAGAGGTCTTTCTCTGGACCAAGAGAGTCCCGGTTCCTATCAAATTTCCAGTATCCGGCTTCCAGCTCCATGTAGCTGGAAAGAAAGTTGTAGCCGCGGTGGACTCGACGGCGAGCGTTGAGCAGAAAGTAGGCGTTTGTATTGTCCTGGTCATCGAGGTTGTTGACCAACCCGATTCCGGCGCCAAGCTGCCATACTGGCTCCTCGTCCTGCACATCGTAACTCTCATTGGGCCTAGGCTCCTCTGCCTGGGCAGGCACCTGGCCGAGCAGGCATGAACCCAATAGGACAGCCAAAACAGCCGTTCGTCGCATCGTATTTCCTCGCTCCTCGATTCAGCGTGTGGGACGGACACAGAATTGCGCTGCCCCCAATGGTAGACCCGCATATAACTATATAACCTTTTTTTCTAAGTTCCGCACAATCCCGTGGTCTCCAATCTATCCGCAGGCTCGAGTTTTGAACCTTGCCCCGGGAATATGCGTCGGCCCACAGCCTACTGATAGCGTAATCCTTGGCCATCGTCCATGTCAGCCGGAGAAGGCCTTGTCCACCGGTGGTCGGCGGAGCTGGAAAATGGGGTCCAGACGGCCACGAATAGAGATCAGCGGGACTGGCCATCGGTGGTGCCTTCGGCAGCTCTCGCCGCTGGCGCTCGGCCCCGGCCACCCAGTGAATTTCGGACCCAACCCCAGGGCTTCCAGGCCTGGAACCCGGCGGAGGCGGCCTCCATACCTCCGCCAGGAGCGCTGGTTATGACCTGCGGTCATTATCTCCGCTTCGCTCACGCTACGCTCCGGTTCAGGACCTCGCCAGGGAGCGCGCTCAACTTCCCGTTGCAACAAAGGGCAACGGGATCCCAGCCCACATCATTGTACGGTGGGCCTCGCTTATGCTCGGCGTCTCGCTCTGCTCGGCACCGCGTTTTCCTTTTGTTTTCAATCTTTGTCCCGCCTTACGCGGGTACCCTCAGAAAACGTGCGAAACAGATTACGCGGTCTCCGGAACACTCTCTGCGCAGTTTTCTCCTCGGAATGTGCCGCAAAACGGCAAAACATTGACGATTCAGTGAATTCCATTGCCCACGGATTCCTGGCATCGTTTTTGCGAAATACCTAGTCAGCTTTTCGCGGAACCACTGAGCCAGGAGTTCTCCCATGACTAGCCGAGACGACAAAATCGCGGTTCTCCTCAATCCCAACGCCAAGCGCGTGAGTTCCAGGACCCGGCAAATCTTTGAAGCGGTTGTCCCCAAGGCCGACCTCTTCTGGTCCAGAGACCTCCGAGAGGCCCAGGATCACGTAGCGGCCATCGTGGAGCGTGGTTACGGAACCGTGTTTACAGGTGGCGGTGATGGGACAGTCTCCAACACGATTAACCTGCTCCACGAAGAGCTGGATCGAAAAGACCCCACCCCGCCATGCCCTCAGATTGGGATTCTCAAGTTAGGCACTGGGAATGGTCTTGCGCACCTCGTAGGCGCGCACCACCCTCTGACCCACCTCCAGAACGTGCTCCGTGGCCAGAGACCCATGCCCCGGAAACTCAATCTCATCCGCCAGGGGAGCGACTTGCTCTTCTTTTCGGGCATCGGCTGGGACGCGGGTATCTTGAATGACTTCACCGACTTCAAGAACCGGTTCACGGGTTGGCTGGGTCGGAAAGTTTTCCATTCGGTGGCCGGTTACTTTGCTGCCATCGGCGCCAAGACCATCCCAAGGGAACTCTTCAAAAAAGACCCCTGGACGATTCGCGTTCGGAACCGTGGCAAGGCCGTTCGTATCATCCCCGGCCATGCTCCCATCGAGGTCCCCCCAGGTGCCTTGCTCTTCGAGGGGCCATGCAAACTCGCGGGTGTATCGACGGTTCCCTTCTATGGATACGGCCTCAAAGTCTTCCCCTTCGCGGATTCTGAGTCGGGCCTCATGAGCCTGCGGATCGTCACTGCCTCCGCATTCGAAATCCTTCGCCACCTGCCCAGTGTCTGGAGAGGCGAGTACCAGTCGCCTGGGATCTCCGATTTCTTGGTGGACGACATCGAGATTGAAGCGGATAAGCCCGTGCCTTTTCAGATTGGCGGCGATGCCCGCGGTCGTCGGAAAAAGCTGGAGTTCGCCATGTCCGGTCGCAGCATCGAGCTTTTGGACTTCAAAAGGCTGGCTGCCTAGTTGCCACGAACGCTTGGCTCCGCCGGCGCGATTTACGAACTGCACCCCGTCGTGCGCCCGGCGTGGCCGAGCGGTTTTGGAACCGCTCTTACCTTTGTTGGTGGGGGTCGAGCCAATCCCTCAAGCCATCTCCGAAGAGATTGAAGCCCAGCACGGCGAGCAAGATGGCGAGACCCGGAAAGGTGATGGCCCACCAGGCAGTGGAGATCAGGTCCTTACCATTCTTCAGCATGAGACCCCACTCAATATCGGGGTCCTGTGCGCCCAAGCCCAGAAACGACAACCCGGCCGCATCCAGAATCGCCGTGGCGTAGCCCAGGGTTGCCTGAACAATCACCGGGGCAAGAATGTTGGGCACCAGATGGCGAAAGACGATGCGCCAGTGGGACGCACCAAGAGCTGTACATGCCTGAATGTACTCCTTCTGCTTTTCCCCGAGCACTGACGAACGAATCAGTCTTGCGTAGACGGGAATACCGACAATCCCCACGGCGATCATGGCATGAACGAGCCCCGGATTGGGCGCAATGGCCACAATGAGGATGGCCAAGAGGATCGACGGGAAAGCTAGCATGACATCCACGAGCCGCATGAGCCCGGAATCGACCCATCCTCCCAGATAGGCTGCGGAAAGTCCGATCCCTCCGCCGAAAAAGAGGCTGATCCCCACCGAAATAAGGCCCACGGCCAGGGAGACTCGAGCGCCATAAAGGACGCGGGAGAAAATATCCCGACCATGTTCGTCGGTGCCGAGCCAAAAGGCCCTGGCGGACGTGGCTTCATCCGTGCCGGGTGGCAAGGCGCTGCCAGGAGGCTTCAAGGCCATACCTCGGTACCGCTGCTTCGGCGGATGGGGGGCCAGGAGAGGCGCAAAGATGGCGGCCAGACTGAATGTGGCCAGCAAGAGTAGACCTGCCACGGCCGTCTTATTTTTGAGGAAGTCTTTCATTTTCAGTTTGATCCGGGGGCCGATTGCCCGTCGCTCCACGGCATGGATTCAAGTTTAGTGATTTTGTCGGCCACTGCGGAACAGGTCGGTGGTTCCTTTGTCGGCCACTGCGGAACAGGTCGGTGGTTCCCGGCGAGTAGCGGGCGTCGGAGGGCGCCCGATGGGAGCGGAACACAACCCAAGAAAAGAGATTGACACTCCTACGCAACCGGCGGTTTCCCCGAAAAGAGCACAAACCTCCAAAGCCCCCGCGGCTTCTCAAAAGAGCTCCTGGGTTTCCGAAAGGTTGGGCGACTTCTGGGGAAAGGCCTTCCGGAATCAGTCGTATTGGATCCTTGGATCGATCCAGGCGTACAGGAGATCGACTCCGATATTGATGGTGGTGAAGGTAGCAGCCACCAGGATGACGCCTCCTTGAATAACGTAGATGTCGCGGTTTTGAATGGCGTCGAGAATCCAAGTGCCCACGCCCGGCCAGGAAAAGATGGTTTCGGTGATGATGGCCCCGCCCAGGAGCGACCCGAACTGCAGCCCGATAATGGTGATAACGGGGATAAGAGCGTTCTTAAAGGCGTGGCGCGAATAGACGGCCCAGCGGGAGAGGCCCTTGGCCCAGGCGGTTCGGACGTAATCCTCGGTCAGAACCTCCAGCATGGCGGAACGAGTCATCCTGGCGATGATGGCCATGGGGATCGTCGCCAGCGCCAAGGCCGGTAGAAGGAGGTGCCGCAAGACTTCCACGAAATCGCTCCAGCTTCCGCGCAAAAGCGAATCGATCAAGAAAAAGCCCGTCACCGGCTGAAGCTCGGACAGATAATCGACCCTCTGGCCCATGGGCCAGCCGGGGAAAAGGTTGGAAAAGAGCACCAGAAGTACCAGACCCAGCCAGAAGATGGGCATGGAGACACCCACGAGGGCCCCGGTCATACTGAGATAATCAAGGATCGAGTGCTTGTTCACCGCTGAGAGGATCCCCAGGGCGATTCCCACAAACATGGCGATCAACATCGCGGACACGGTGAGCTCGATGGTGGCGGGGAATCGTTCCAGGATTTCCTGGGCCACGGGGCGTTGCCGGACAATGCTGATTCCCAAGTCGCCTCGAAAGAGGCGGAGCAAGTAGGAAACGTATTGGGTCTTGGCGATGGATCGCGGCCCATAGACGATGTGAAGGGGCCCCAAGACGAGCTCTGCGGGAGGCGTCTCCCAGGCGATATCTCTGCTCTCCAGGTAGACTGGAAAGGGCGGGTGGTCGAGACCAAGACGCGTTCGCTCCCTCTGGAGCGCTTCGGCGGTCGCTCGGGATCCAAGCCTTGCCCGGGCGGCGTCACCGGGGGCGTAGGAGACCGTCACGAAGACGACTAGGGTGACGCCGATGAGTGTGGGCACCACGTAGAGAAGGCGCCGCAAAAAATAGAGGAACATGCTGGTGGTGCTCCGTCAGGGGCGCCGGATGGACACGCCGCGAAAATCGACGCGGGAGGTCGGGTGGAGATGAAACCCCTCGACATTGTCCCGGACGATCATGACCTGGACCGAGTGAGCGACGGGCACCCAGGGAGCATCCCGGTGAAAGATTTCCTGCGCCTGGCGGTAAAGGGCGGCCCGCTGGTTTTGGTCGGTGAGGACTTTGGCCTTTTCCAGGAGATCGGTAAAGGCATCGCTCCTGTAAAAAGCGATGTTCGTCGCAGGAATGGTGGCGCCTGTCTTGGACAGGAGCATGTAAAGAAAATTGTCCGGATCGCCATTGTCACCCGACCAGCCCAGAAAGGCCATGTCGTGCTGGCCGTGGTCGGTTTTTTCCAAATAGGTGGGCCAGTCGTAGGTCACCTTTCTGGCGCGGACGCCGATCTGCTCCAGGTCGGCTATGACCGCCGCGGCCACCTTGTCCGGCGCCAGGATGTAGGGCCTGGGATTGGACATGGCCCAGAGCGTCGTCTCAAAGCCGTCCGGAAACCCGGCCTCCGCCAAGAGCTCTCGGGCCTTCGCGGGGTCGTAAGAATAGGGCACGAGCTCCTTGTGATATCCCCAAACCACCGGTGGCAACGGGTTCTTCGCCACGGTGCCCAGCCCCTGGTAGAAATTGTCGATGATAGCTTGCTTGTTGATGGCGTAATTGATGGCGCGCCGGACGAGCACGTTGTCGAAGGGCGGCTTCTGGGTGTTCAGAGCCAGGTAGCAGATGTTCATCCCCTCCTGGGTCAGGAAGCGGACGCCGGGACTGCTTCTGATGGCATCCAGCTCGAACGGGTTCGGAAAGTTGAAGCCGTCGAGCTTCCCCGCCTTGAAGGCCTGAAACCGGACGGAATTGTCGGGGATAGCGGCGAAAACTACCTTGTCGAGCTTCACTGGCCCGCCGAAGTAATGAGGGTTTTTCCGAAGAACTATCTTCTGTCCCCGCTGCCAGGATTCGAACATGAAGGGACCGGTTCCCACGGGATGGAAGTTGAACTGCTTCCGCATCTTCACCACGGCAGTAGGAGAAACAATACTTGCGAAGTTCATGGCCAGGTTCGCCAAAAAAGGTGCCTCCGACCGCACAAGGCGGAAGCGAACCGTGAGGTCGTCCACTTTTTCAATGGCCTTGACAATCTGGCTCATCCCCATGTTGTCCCAGTACTTGTAGGGTCCTCCCACGTCGGCGAATTCGTGCTTAGGGTCGTGCTGCCGCAAGAAGGAAAAAAGAACGGCATCGGCATTGAACGGCGTCCCGTCGTGGAAGGTCACGCCCTTCAGAAGATGAAAGGTGTATACCTTCCCGTCTTCGCTGATCTCCCAGCTCTCGGCCAGAGAAGGCTCCACCTCGGTGCTCTCTACCTTGAACCTCACCAAAGTATCGTAGATGTTCCCTGTCACGTTGAACGATTCACCGTCATCCTCGTGGGCAGGGTCCAGCCCAACGCTATCTTGACCGCGCCCAAAGACAAAGACGTTCTCCCGGCGCAGGTCCACGGAACTTGAGCCATTCCCCGAGCAAGCCCCTATTGCCAGGACCATGGAGGCCCAAGCCACCGCCCAAACCCCGAACCTGGCGGCTCCAGGCCGACTTCCGCTACGCTTTAAAGTCCACCACTCGAACACGACCCCTCCACTTCGCCATGAGATAGAAGTTCTTCAAGATTCGCGCCGTATCATGCATCACGGAGAACAGAAAGGCAATCCGCGAATTTTTGCAGAGCCATTTTTTTTCGTCAGCACGTTTCTCAAGAAGGGTTGTCTTCCGCTCCCATCGCTCACGTCCGTTGCGCGCTGATCGCCCCTCATCCCCCCCACGCTCCATCGGCATCCCCCATCAAAGCGATTTTGCGGCATCCAGGAGTTTCGTCACCAAAGAGGAGGTCGCCAGCCGCCGGAGCTCCGCATCCGAAGGCCAGAAAACGTCGGCACCCTGAAAAAGATCCTTCGCCAACCGGCCAGGAAAAAGGCTGGCGCGGATCGAACGGTACGTGATCTGGTGCCGGACCACGGCGATGGGTGACTCGCAGGTAAGTTCGATGCCCCAGCGTTTGGCCAAAAAAACCCGAAACCGATCCAATGGCAAAGCCTCACCGGCCACCGGGAGAAAAAGGGCCGGCAGGTGCCAAAGGCCCGGCAAAAACGGGGCCTTGGAGTCCCGCCTGATCAGGAGAGGCCGCCCTTGAGAGCTCCGGACCAAGACTGCCAGGTGGTTCCACGGCTCCGTGGCCCGGCGCGGGCGCCGGGCCGGGATCCCTGAGACCGCCGCGCTCCCTTGGGACTGGCAGGTGGAAGCAAGGGGACAATCCTCGCACCGGGGCCGCCGAGGCGTGCAGACCAGCGCCCCTAGCTCCATGAGCGCCTGGTTGAGATCGCCGGGACGGGCTGGCGATGAAAGGCGGGTGGCCAGTGCCCGGAGAGCTTTCCGTGACAGGCTGCCAGGGGTAGCTGGCTCCGCCGGGACCTCTCCGGGAGGAGTGGCTACGGGGAACAACCGGGACAAGACTCGCCGAACATTGCCGTCCACCGCCGCCTCCCGCTGCCCGAAGGCGATACTTAGAATGGCGCCAGCGGTATAGTCCCCGACGCCGGGAAGCGAGCGACAGGCGTCGGGAAATGCGGGAAAGATGCCGCCATATCGCTCGACGATCATGGCTGCGGCCCGGCAAAGCCGCCGGGCCCGGGAATAGTAACCCAGGCCAGACCAGAGACCCAGAACCTCATCCTCGGCGGCGGAGGCCAACGCCTCCACCGTGGGGAATCGAGCAAGAAACCGCTCATAGTACGGAGCGACCACATCGACTCTTGTCTGCTGGGCCATGACCTCCGAAATCCAAATCTTGTAGGGATCGTCACTCCCTCGCCAGGGAAGGTCCCGCTTCGCGGTGGAATACCAGTCCAGCAAGGCCTGGCGAACCGATGCAAGAGTGGCCGCGCTTGGTGTAACCTCACCCGGTAAGGCGCCAGGCGGCACAAGGCCCATTCCCTTCATCTCAACACTCATGGAAACCAATCGAACCACCCCGAAGAAGAAGAAAAGACGCGGAGCGTCAAAAAAACGCGCAGCGTACATAGATGTGGGCTGGGATCCCGTTGCTCGCAAGTTGCAACGGGAAGTTGAGCTAGCTCCCTGGTGGGTGCGGGGCAAAGCCCTGCCCGGGGACCGGGGAAGGAATCCCCGGACGACCGCCGAGTCACGCAAACGTGACCCGGCGAGCGGAGCGCGCCGTTGCCCGTAAGCCAAGAAGACGATTGTCTGCTTGGCGTGTACTTTCACGGTAACACTCAAGGAGCGGCCTCGGTCATGGTACCGGCCACGGTGCAGATTTCAGACGCCGCCCCAGGGCTTCCAGCCCTGGAACCCGGCGGAGGCTCTGCCTCCGGACCTCCGCTGGGAGCGCCGCTCCCAGACCCACGCCAGGGAGCCAGCTCC
>JAJRTK010000016.1 GCA_024278345.1 bacterium
CGAGCTCCCTGGTGGGTGCAGGGCGAAGTCCTGCCAGGGGACGGGGGACAGCGTCCCCGGACGACCGCCGGGTAACGCGATGCGTGACCCTTCGAGTCACGCAAACGTGACCCGCCGAGCGGAGCGCGGCGCCGCCCGATGCCAAGTTTTTTTTCCGCGACCCATTGTCCCGCTTTGCGTGGATACCCGCGGGAATCAAAGCAACTCCTTGAGCTTCTTTTCCGCGAGCCGTTTGACCAGGTCCCCGTCATTCGTTCCGACGGTTGCGTTCTCGTAGGAAAGAGCCTTTTGGTAATTGTCTCTTGCTTCGGAACTGTACCCAAGCGCCTTCAAGCATTCAGCCATGTAGTAGTAAACGGTGCCGTTGGTGATGCCGCTCTTCGTCTCGAAGCGAAGTCTACCCAAGGTATCCACCGCCTTCTGCCAATTTTTGAAGCGCATGTACGCAAGGGCCATGTTGAGCTGAATAAAGTTCTTTTCAAAATTGGACGAAGTCAATTTGCTCATAAGCTGGAGATCGGCAAGCAATTTGTTGTAAAGCAAATCGGGGTTGTTCTTCGGGATCTCCACCGGTGTCTTGTCGATCTGGAGATCGATCTTCTTTTTCTGGCCCCGGGCATCCACCAAGAGCGTGAGCGAGCGGCCAGCTTCACTCTCGGCAATGAGCTTTCGAAGGCTTCGGTTATTGGGGATCGGCTTGTCATTCACTTCCAGGATCGTGTTGCCAGCCCAGATCCCCGCCTCCTTCGCGGGCCCCCCTTCCGAAACCCGGATCACCCCGCATCCCTGGCCGTAAAGGCGATCGACGGCCAACAGGCCGACCCAGCTCTTCGAAAGTACCAAACCGTGGTCGAGGTCCTTGAAGAATTTCGCCACTTTCGCCGAAGACTGGAATTCCACCGGCACGACATCAGGGTATCCATGGCCACGAAGGTAGAGATAGAGATGGATACTCGTTTGGAGGCGTTGCTGGGGAAAAATGCCGAACAAAAGCAAATCGCAATCCAGCTTTTGGCAAACTGTCTCCAGTTGATTTGCCAGGATCTCGCTCCGGTTTGCGTCGATTTTGCCCACTGCCAGATCCCGCAGACTCGAGAACCCGGCTGCCGTCAGCGCATTCTGAACGTCCTCGGCGGGTGGCCAAAGCAGATTGAGGGTCTGGACCTCGGAAAGCCCTTTTCGCAGACGACCGGCAACACTGGCCATCAAGTTTCTATCGGCGTGCTGCACCAGTCCGGCAAACGCGAGAGTGGGGCGTAACGCCGCAAAAATTTCCGTTTTTCGCCCCTTGATGAGGCTGACCTCGGAAAACCACGAGCCGACGCCTGTCTTCTTCACCAACAACCGGTAGTTTCCCGAGCAAACGGTTCCTTCCAGCTCCACCGGAGTCGTTCCAAGATACTCGTCGCCAAGATAAACCTTGGCGCCATCTACCGAAGAATCCACCGCCAAAGTCGCCCGGCTGTCTGGCAACAGGAAGGGTTCGAATTCCCGGGTCTCCGCATCGACGCTGATGTTTTCCACACGAGTCTCGTAACAGGGCTTTTCAATCCTCAGAGTGTGAATACCGGGCTTGACGTAGTTGATTTCCAGCGCTTTCGATAACTCGCCGCAATCATAGGCCGGGCCGAACCGATCGCAATCCTCCGGAGACGGGCTGCCGGAAGTCGTGCCGATTAACTTGTCATCAAGATAAATCCTTGCACCGGATGGTTGCGTGTAGAGAATGATATCCCCGGTAATCCGAGTCAGTGCAACATTTCGCTGCAACTGCTGATCCGGAAGGATGGTGATCTTCTCGGAATAGGTGTCGTATCCCTGGAGCCTCACCTCCAAGTCACGGACTCCCTTGTAGGCAGATACGGCGAAAAGGGGAGTCAGGCCGATCCGCTTTTCTTCCAGGTAGACCTCCGCACTACTTGGCTCGGAATCGATGAACAGTGTTCCCAGCTCCTCCTTTTTCACTTCTTCAAGGAGCGCCTCGATCTTGGGGGAGGCCGATGCATCGGGTTTCATCCCGGAGTCGAGGCGGAGAGCGGCGGCGAAGTCCTCTCGGGCTCTGAGCTGCTCACCGATAGCCACGTAGACCTGTCCTCGGAGAAAGAAGGCCCGAACCAAGACCTCCTGCTCCTTGGGAGTCAGCTTTCGCGTCGTGCTGAATTGCTGGGTGAGATTGATGACCTTACGGAAATCTAAAAGTGACTCGTGAAGGAGGCCGCCGGAAAACTTGAGCTCGGCCCGAGTGAGCATTCCCCGCAAAATCGCCTCATCCTCAGTCAGCTCGTCGAGCTGGGCAAAGCCGGGAACCGTGGACAAAAAGCAAGCGACGGCGAAGATGGATAAGGCGGCTTTCACGGCCACGAAATGCCGTTTGCTTTGGAGCGGAAAATCCGACATCATGAGGAGTTCTCCCTACGCTTCCTGCAAAGGGTGAAGATCGAGCATATCAAAATCGGCGACCATCGCTGAGCGGCTGCGAGCGATGGGAGCGGAAGCCAACCAAAAGGGGAAACAAGCTGGTGAGCAACGTTTCCGGAGGCTTCCACTCGTTCTTGGCGCTACCGGTTCAATAGTATTTCCGGATCACGTTCTCCTTGCGGTCGAAAATATAGATGATCCCCGCCGAATCGACCGCAATCTCTTCGGGCTTGTTGAGACCGGGGGGCTTGAAAACGGTGATCAGGTTGAGATCGGGACTGAAAACAGCGACCTGCTTTTCCTTTTCGTCCAGAAGATAGATCGTACCCGTGAGATCCACCGCGACCCGGCTCATTCTCTTGAGGGAGTATTTCGGTCCCGTCTTGTCGATATTCGCTGCTCGGCCACCGTTGGAATCGATACGAGTCAGGCGGTTGAGCTTCCCGTCGATGAGGTAGAGAAAACCTCGCGGATCGATGGTCAGGTCCTTGATACCGTTGAACCGGAAATTCGGAAATTCCCGGATGAAGTTTGCCTCTTTGTCGAAGCGAATCAGACTGTCCGCTTTCTCTACCTGAACGTAGAAATGGCGCTCCGCGCTCCGGACCAGGGAAACGAGCTTCTCCAGTTTCTGGAGCCCTTTCGATGTCTTCTTTTTGAAGATAAGCTCTTTGCCTTCAAAATAGACAGACTTCTTTTTCACGACATAGAGAGTTCCCGCACCGTCAACACAGAGATCCCGGACCTCTTTTTGGCCGGCGATGGGGGGAAGCGGCGTTCCTGCCGAGGAAAAAACCTTGACCAGCGAGCTCCCATCCTTGGCCACGTAAAGGTTGTCGTCCCGATCCACCGCTAAGGCCACCACCTTCTTGAACTGCTTGCTCGAAAAGGAAGCGTCCACGCGATAGAGCTTCTTGTGCCCCGTGGGGATGCGGATGCTTGTCCGGTACAGGTTGTTGATCACCCGCAATGCACGCAGCGACACATCTTCGTTGTCGTATTCGTCAATGGTCTTTTGCAGGAGCTCCATGGCCTGGATCGGCTCGCCAAGGTAGATAAGAGTCAGTCCCAGATGGTAGAGCGCCTGCGGCGCCAATTCGCTCCGAGGGAATTCATCCACGAGCCGCTGGAAGGTGCTTCGCGCGTTGCGAAACTCTTGTAGCTTGGCCTTGATGAGCCCCGAATGGAGCAAGGCATCGTCCACGAGGTCGCTTCGCGCGTAGATGTTGGAGACCCGCGTGAAATTCGCATCGGCCTTTTCCATGTCGAATCCAGGAAAAGCAAGGTCTTCGTAGATTTGGCCGATCTTGAAATAGGCCCGCGGAGCCATGTTACGGTCGCCAAAATCCGAGATCAGCTTATTGAAGCTGTCCATGGCAGCCTGGTATTTCCCGTTTCCCAGGAAGTAGTTCCCCAGCTCGTAGAGAGCCTCATCCGCATACTCGCTGTCGGCATGGGACGTGTAAATGCGCTCAAGGTCCTTGAGTGCCTCGTCGGGCCGGCCCTGGCGAAGCAGGAGCCGCGCATTCTCGTAGAGCCCCCGGACAACCTCTTCTCCATCGACCGCATGGGCGGGCAGGCTAGTGGCCAGCCCGATCAAGACCAACATCCCCGTTTTCCATCTCATCATCGGTTGCCTCCTTGGCCGGTAGTGGCTCTCACCTTGGTGAATGAGCCAACCAACGTTTACTACTACAAGAGTCGGAAGGCGTCAATAAAATCACCGCTTCTCCGGCCCAAAACCGCTTTGCCTAAGGTAGGATTCTCCCAGAAGATCGGCCATTTCTGGTACTTTTGCTCCCACGTCACGGGCAAGGGCCAACTGACCGGTTGCCCGAAGAAGATTGTGTCCTCCGCGGGTCGATGCGATGGCCGGATCCCACCCAAAATAGGATTCGCGCAGCGCATCCGCGGCAAAGCGCGCTGAAAGCTCCAGACAGATCCGTTCCACGGCCGCCGGAATCGACCGCACTTCTTCCCCAGTGAGCCAGCTTCCCGCCATCTCGACGTAACCGCCGACGGCCTGAGCGTAGAAGGTCAGGTCAAAGCAGGGCGCAGGGCTGTTCTCGTCCATGACATTGCACCAAGAGCGGAGGGCATCCCCAAGTTCAAGATCCAGACTCGTCCAACCCATCGTGTCGAGATCGACGACGCCCACGACTTTGTTCCCGCCGTCAAAAAGAAAATTGCTCACCTTGGGATCGCCGTGGCCGATCCGGAGGGGCAAGCTCAAAGGCTCCCCCCAAGCTTCCCAACGCTGGAAGATCTCTTGAGCCAAAACGCCGACTCTGGTGGCGAGGCGATGGTCGGGGTACTGCTCCAGGGCGGCGCCCAAGGAACGCATGTGGCCGTGGGTTTCGTGTATCCCCGGGCGGGCTTGCGCGAAGGTGTGGTGGAAGCTGGATAGCGCGTTGTGGAAGCTGGCAAGGGTTTTGCCCAGGGAAGCCGCCTGAGCCTCCGTTTCGAGCCGATGAAGGGTGCGGCCCGGAAGCCGCGTCATCAACCGCCAGATCCCTCTCGCCTCAGGTTCCGTCGCCGAGACCCAGAGCTTGCCACCACGAGTTCGCTCAAGCGTTGGGACAGGGACTCCCGAGGCCGTTAATACCGATGTTAGGGTCTCGATATCGAGGTTGACTTCTGGCGAGAAAATTGGACTCAGCCGCTGGAGGATGAAATCGCGGCCAACGCGGTAAGTCTGGTTGATGAGCCCGCCGGAAAGAGGCTCCACGGGAAGCCCATGGGCCTTAGGGTAACGGGAAAGAACGGATTCGGGTACAGGTCGAAACATAGCCCCCCCGATGTGGGACGGTTCCCGAGCCCGCCTGGGGAGGTTCGGGGCAGTTGGCCGAAGGCGAAAGGATGTCAAGGGGCGATTCGTGGGGACCTATCAGATCCGGTTGACAACATCACCGCTGGGGCGGGCCTCCTTCCCGGCTCCGTGCAGCCCGGAGGGCGCTACACCGGCAAGATGCCGGTGCCACCGTTTCGGCGA
>JAJRTK010000378.1 GCA_024278345.1 bacterium
AACGACTTGGCGGCGACCAACCCATCCGCCAACAAGACGAAGCCCGCATCCGCTGGATCCAGCTCCACAACACCCGCACCGGGGGCGCCTACCTTCAAGGAATGGAAAAAGGAATGGAAAAAGGCCGCGAAGAGGGCCGCGACGCGTTGTGCTCAGGCTTCCACACCTATGCCACGGCCTACGTTGTTCGCAAGGGGCGACGACTGACGGTGGCAGTGCATTTCTTGCGAGCTGGCGAGTCGTTGGCTGAAACTCTAGAGAAGCTCAAAGGGTACATCGACGCCAGCGGGCTCAAAATCGGGTGGTGCTCCAGCCCTAGGGCAATGGAGCGAAGGCGGCGATAATGGCGAGCAGCGGGCGTCGGATGGCGACCGATGGGAGCGGAACGCAACACGAAGAAGACAAAGGGTTTGCCGAGAACTCCGCCCTAAAAGAAGAGCACGACCGTTTTTCCCGGCGGCGGGGTCAACCCATTCCTCGGGCCGGGGACCGGTCATCGTGGGCCGTACGCCTCTAATGGGAGCATGGCCGGTGTCCACCGAGCCGGAGCGTAGCGGAGACAATGGCCGCAGGCCATAACGGAGATTCGGCTCCGCCGACCACGGACAAGCCCTCTCGCCGTTTGGCGGCTCAGGATCGCAGTCTGGTGCCTAGATCGAGCCGCGGAGGATTTAGCCCTGTGGTCAAGCCTACGCAAGAAGGGAACCAGCCGCAACGTCATGTCGGCCTCGTGAAAGCGGAGTCCTGGAGATTCAATAGATCCGCGCCCGGTGCTTCTCCTTGTTTGACTTCCCTGCGTTCAGGGATATACTGCGCCTTTGGTATCCACCAAGTTGACCCTGAGCACTACCACGATTTTAGCGAGCGGCTGGCTCGTTGTCCCCAGCAGGATCCTCGCCATGGGGAGATCCTCGGCGCACTCGCGGCGGCAGGTTTGAGAGCATTCCCGCGATCCGGCGGCTGGCTGCTTTGTGGTGATCCATGGTGAGAGCTTCGGGATTGAGGGCGAACCTTTGGAGCAGATGATCCGAAGAGAAGGGCGGAGAAACTCGATCCTCGTCGTAGATGACAGCCCCGAGCTTCTGGAATGGATGAAGTTCGATCTGGAGGACCGGGGATTCGAAGTGGCCTGTGCGTTGAGCGGCGAAGAGTGTATCGATCGGGTACGCCAGGCGCCCCCGGCCTGCATCTTACTCGATGTTATGATGCCGGGCTCGCCCTCGTTCGTGGATCTGATGGATCGGAATGAGATCCTGCTGAGACAGGGCACAATCCTTCTCAATGATTCTCTCTTCTGTTTCAAAGACGGAGTGCGGGAGCCCCTTTACGAGGCCTTGTGCTCGGAGCCAAAGGGAATCCAACTTCTAAGGGTTGAGGGTGACGGGCCAAGCACGCTCCAGCGAGCTTCGAGTCTTTACGAGATCGTTCGCCAGCAGGCATTCATCGAAAACCACGGAGTCGCCCAGATCCACCTTGACGGCTACGCCACCTGCCAGCTTCTCAAATCGTGCAAGACCTACGAAGGAATCGGAATTGTCCTCTTCACCGCCGGCGGAGCCGGCTCGAAAAACGAGCGGGCGGAACGAGCTAAACGAGCGGGGGCGTCCAGCTACATCCTCAAGTCGGAGTACTATACGGCTCTGTTTGAGGCGATTGAAGTCTTTGCCAAGGCTTGAGGGCAGCGAGCAAGGAGAAGCGAGTGAGCGAAAAGATGCTGAGAAAGGCGGGTGAAGTCCGCAAGCGGGTTCTCGAGGAGCTGGGCCGCGTAATTGTCGGGCAGACGGAGATCATGGAGCAGGCACTTCTGGCTCTCATTGCGCGGGGGCATTGTCTGCTCATCGGGGTGCCGGGCCTGGCGAAGACATTGATGGTCAGTACGTTGGCACAACTTTTGGATTTGAAGTTCCAGCGAATCCAGTTTACTCCCGATCTGATGCCAGCGGACATGATTGGCACCGACATCCTTCAGGACGACCCGGAGACTGGAGAACGGCGGTTCGAGTTCTTCAAAGGGCCGGTTTTTGCGAATATGCTGCTTGCCGACGAAATCAACCGCACGCCCCCCAAGACGCAGGCGGCGCTTCTTCAGGCGATGCAGGAGCGAGAGGTCACCACTGGAGGCCGCACGTTGGTGCTGCCGCAGCCGTTTTTTGTCATGGCGACGCAAAATCCCATCGAGCAGGAGGGCACCTATCCGCTGCCGGAAGCTCAGTTGGACCGCTTCTTTTTCAGTCTGAGAGTGCAGTATCCCAGCTTGGAGGAGGAACAGCGAATGGTTCGGATGACGACGTCAATGGCGCCGCCACGATTGGAGCCGGTGTTGACGGTGGAGGAGATCTTGGAGCTCCAGGAGATGGTCTGGCGGATGCCGGTGGCGGACCACGTCATCGAGCTGGCGGTGGAGCTGGCCAGAAAAAGCCGGCCAGGCAAGGATGCTCCGGATTTCATTCGGGACTACGTGAGCTGGGGGGCGGGGCCCAGGGCGAGCCAGACGCTCATCTACGCCGCGAAGGCCAGAGCTCTCCTCTGGTCGCGGCGGTACGCATCGGAGGAAGACGTGAAGGCAGTAACGATGCCAGTTTTGGGGCACCGTATCCTGTTGAATTACCGAGGAGAAGCTGAGGGTCTGAAGGCCGAAGACATCGTGCAGCGCTTGCTCCAGGCGGCAAGTTGAGGGGCCTTATGAGCGGTGAAAAACAGGCGGCTTCACGGAGGCGAAGTGCCGTTGAGGAGCTGCTGGACCCGGAAGTGTTGGCCAAGGCATCTTCTCTTGCTCTTCGGGCGCGGATCGTCGTGGATGGCCTGGTAACAGGCCTCCACCGCTCCAGCATTCGCGGTCGGGATGTCGAATTTGCCGAGCACCGGGAATACTCTATCGGAGACGAGCTTCGCCACATCGACTGGAAGGTCTATGCCCGAACAAACCGCTATTACGTGAAGCGGTTCGAGCAGGAGACGAATGCCAAGATTCAGATTCTGGTCGATTGCTCCCGCTCGATGCTCTTGGACTTGGCGGGGCGTTCGAAGCTAGATTTTGCCCGAGGCTTGGCCGCTTGCCTTTCGACGTTACTCCTTCGCCAGGGCGACGCCGTGGGGCTGATCCTTTTCGATGCCGAGATCAGAAACCGGATTGGGGCCAAATCCCACGCGGAGCACCTCAATACGCTGTGCGAAGCCTTGACGGGCCTGGAGGCCGGACCGGACACAGACATTGCCACAAGCCTCGATGGAGTGGCCAGCGGCATGAGCCGGCGGCAGGTCATTGTGTTGATATCGGATCTTATCGATGATCCCAGGCGTGTCGTCGATGCTGTCGTTCATCTCAAGCACCGCCGGCACGACGTGACAGTGATGCAGATCCTCGACCCGGAAGAGATCCGGTTTCGTTTCCAGGGGCCGCTGCGGATTCGGGATCTGGAGTCTGGAAAAACGCTCAAGGTAGATGGCCAACGGATGAGCACGATTTATCGGACCGAAGTGGAGCGGATTCTAGAACGCTATCGCCTGAGGTTCCATCAGGCGGGGATCGACTATTCGCTGGTGGAGACAAACCAGGATCTTTCTGAGGGGCTGCTGGCCTTCCTTTCACGGCGGTCACGGCTTCTTGGAGAGAGGCGATAGGACATCTCAATCGAGGAGAGGTGAGGGTTTTGGGTCTGTCGTTTCTCAATGAAGTTCTGCTCTGGGGGGCGCTTGCCGCGGCGGTGCCAGTGGCGCTCCACCTGCTTCGAAGGCAGCGCTATAGGGAATTGCCCTTTTCGGGCTTCCTTTTCCTTTCGCGGGAAATGCGCAAAAGACTTGAGGCACGAAAGTTGTCTGAGCTCCTCTTGCTGGCCCTTCGAGTCCTTTTGGTCATCCTCATTTCGGCCTCTTTGGCGGGGCCGGAGCTCGGGGGCCTGGTCTTGTCGTCGGGTGCGACATCGCTGGCCATCGTGATGGATCAATCGGCGAGCATGGCCGTTCGGGTCGATGGGGAAACATTGTTCCATGAAGCCCGGAAGAGAGCGCGGGAGATCGTGGAAAGGGCGGCATCCGGAGATCGGATCACCCTTGTGGGCGCAGCCAGCAAGCCGGTCATCTTGGCCATGGAGGAGCAACCTGGCGGCGGAACGGTTCGGAAGATCCTGGAAGGAATGAGCCCCTTGCCGTATGGAGGAGATTTGGGGCGTGGCGTCGAAGAAGCGGAAACGATCCTGGCCGCCTCGAAGTTGCCGAACCGGAAGCTGGTTGTGCTCACCGATGGCCAGGAGCGGGTCTCGGCAGAGGCTGGAAAAGCCGACGGCGAAGTGCAGGCGGAGATTGTAACGCTTTCAACCGGGAGTCCCGGCAACCTCTATGTGGAAGAGGTTTCACTCCCGAAGATCTTGGCGGGAGGACCGGAACACCGGCTGGGCGTCAGCGTGGCGAATGGCGGCTTGAGTCGAGTTTCGGGGTCGGTTCGAGTCAACCTCGATGGGGCCTACAGAGGCGAGCGCCTTTTGTCCTTGGGGCCTGGAGAATCCGTGAAGGCGGACTTCGATCTTTCCGTGGAACCGGGCCTGCACGGTGGTTTCTTCGAGCTGACGGGAGACGATCTTGCCCTGGACAACCGGCGCCTGTTTCTTTTGGGCGTGGATCGGCGGCCTAGAATCGCATTGGTTGGTGCCCAGAGCGTGCGGAGGTTCGTGGAGCTCGCGCTTTCGGCAGACTCGGCGACGGATCGCTCGGAGCTCGAAGTCCGCTCGTTCCATAGTCTGGCCCAGGTTCTGGCATCTCTTGGCCAGCGCGATTCCCCCGAAGCCCTGATCCTATGTGATCTTGGCGATTTCGACGCGGAGAAGGCAGGAAAACTGGCTCGGATTCGGGCTGCGGGACTCGGCGTGTGGGTGTTTCTTGGCCCTAAGACGATCCCCTCCCTGGTTAACGAGGCACTGGCCAGGAGCGACATCTTGCCCATCCGCCTATTGGGAAGGCAAAAGGGCGACTGGACGGCGTCGATGATGGCCAAGGCTCCGGGCCTCCTACCAAGCTCCAAGAAACTGGCACGCAGCCTTGAAGAGACACCTTTCAGTGAGCGACAACGCTTCATCTCCCGGAGTGGAGCGGCCTTGACACTTCTCTCTTATTCCGACGGTGAGCCCCTCCTTATGGAAATCCCCTCTGATCCGCCGCTTTTCGTGACGGGCAGTTCCGCGGATCGGGCTTTTGGAGAAATGGCTGTCTCCCCGTTCTTCGTGCTCATGGCGCGAAAGATCTCGTGGCGACTGATTGGAGACCGCGATTTGGGAGCTCTGGATGCCGGGACAAACTTCCTGCATCAAGAAGCTGGCCAGTGGTTTTTCTTGCGGAATCCGACAAATCTGGAAAGCGGCGGAGTTACGCCCAGCGGCGAGCTTATGCCAGGCATCTTGGTCCACAGAAGCAGGCGGAAGATCGACCAGTGGCGTGCAATTGCCCTGCCGCGGGAAGAATCGATTCTCCGTTATCCAGGCCAAACCGCCGCCCCCCAAAAAGGTCACGATCAGGACTCGTCCCACCGGGGAAGGCGGTCTATTTCGTTGCCCTTGATCCTCTTCTGTCTGGCACTCCTTGTGGCGGAAGGGTTGTTGGCCAGCCACATAGCACAGGAAGAAACGAACTCGTCTTGAATCTGGTGAAATCCCAAGCTCAGAACCGGTCAGGGCCGGCGACATTTCATAGCGAAGAACAGCGAAAACGACTATGGCGACCATCTCTTTCGAAGGTTTGACTCCGTGGGCCGCCGCCGCGCTGGCAACGGCGGTCTGCCTCTTGCTGGCCTGGCGGTACCGATCATCCCTTCGGCATCTTCCCCACCGCCGGCTGGCCATCCTGAGCCTCCTCCGAGCCGCGACGGTGCTGGGCCTGGTTTGGGCGGCCCTCCTGCCGACTCGGACCGAGCAGCTTGTGGAGCCGGTGCCCCGGAGGATTGCGGTCCTGCTGGATGGATCTCTGAGCATGGAGCTGCCGGCTGCGGAAAATAAAGGCGCCCGAACAACAAACAGGCAAAATGGATCCACCGGGAAAAGCCGTTTGGCCGTCGCAAAAGAACTCCTGGGAGAGCTTGAGAAACTCCCCCTCAGGTTGGATCTCTTCAGTTTTTCCGGAGAGTTCGTTCGGGGCACCAAAGTGAAGCCGGGTCCCACGGACCTCTACGGGGCTCTTGAAACAGTGGAATCCAGGAGTGCTGGAACGCCTTACGCGGCCATTCTCTTGCTCACCGATGGCCGCGCCACCGATGCCCCGGGAAGGCCGATTTCGACCCCGGTCTACGCGGTTCCGCTGGGGCCCACTGAGAACCAGGATCTCGCTATCGCCTGCGATGCGCTTCCATCACGGGTTCTGCCCGAAGAAACGATCCGGATAGACTGTCGAGCCTTTCGCTCAAGCCAGGCCATGGGGGAAGTGATGGTAGAGCTTGCCGGCGAAAACGAAAACCTCCGGGAACGGCGCCTGAAATTCGAGACCGATGAATGGAAAAAGAGCTTCTCCCTGGATCTTACACCGAAGCGCGAAGGGCTTCTTGAGGTTCGCGTCACCATTGGCCCCGCGGAGGGTGGCACACAAGAAACTCGAACCGACCTAAAACACGACGCCCCCACAAGCCGGGACGTCGTGCCACTCAATGATACGATCGACCTGGTGACGCACGCGGCTCCCTCCAAAACAAGGGTATTGGTGCTAGCTTCAAGAGCCAGCGAAGAAGCAGCTTTCGTGGCGCGGGAACTGGAGCGGCAGGCTGATCTTGAGGTTGTTCGAGCCATTCAGCTTCCCCGTGACCGCATCCTCCTGGCTGACGGAACCATCAGATCGGCAGCGGAAATCAAACCCCTCCACCGGTACGCGGCCATCGTCATTACCGGTGCGCCGGCCATCAACACCTTCTCCGAGGAGTTGGCGGAAACTGTGCGACAAGGCGGAGGTCTCCTCCTCATGGGCGATTCTGACGCCCCAAGCCGTTTCTTGGCGCTTCGGGACTTGCTTCCTCTCGATCTCCGCCAGGCCACGGAAAAACGGGGCCGCTTTACTGCCAGCCTCGGGCCACGTGCCCGGAACCACCCGATCCTGAAGTTCCTGGAGGATCTTCCCGACAGCGCGTATAGCCCGGCAGCTTTGCCTCCTCTGGAGTGGACTTGGGCAAGGGCATCGCCAAAGCCCGGCACCACTGTCTTGATGGAAGCTGGAGAGCCTGCCGATCCCTGGCCCCTGCTGAGCCTTGAGCGATACGGCCAGGGCCGGGTCGCCCTCGTGAGCGGAGGCCCTTTCTGGAGCTGGCGCTTCCAGCCCGTGGGGATGGGAAGCGGCAAGGAAGAGCTCTTCATCCGCCTCCTTCCCAGGCTGCTGCGCTGGACTGCCATGAGCGGAGAATTCGACCAGTACGGCCTTGCCCTACGGGAAGAGGGGAGAATACTGGAAGTTCAGGTTTCCGAACTCAAAGAGGATTTGACTCCAGCCGTGGGAAACCGCGTCAAGCTCCACCTGTTCCGCTTGGAACGAGGAGGTTCCCGCACTCTTGTGCAGCGCACCGAGGTCACTCTGGGAAGCGGGGGAAGCGCCATCTGGCGGCCGCGCATCAAAGGCCGAGGTATCTTCCTCTTGGAGGCCACGTACGCCGATGGCTCCGTGACGCGCCAAGAGGTCGTAGCCATGGGACTGCCCGAAGGGGAGTTAAACTGGACCCACGCCGACCGGCAACGCCTCCAGGCATTGGCCCACGCCACGGGAGGTCGCCTCTTGGAGCGCGCCGAGGTCGCCGCAGTCCTCCAGGAGTTCTCCCAAAGTGGATCACACCGGATCTCCATCCACAAAACACCACTCTGGGCCGATCCTCGCCTTTTGGCACTCCTTCTCTTCCTGCTCTGTGCCGAATGGGCACTCCGGAAACTCTGGGCGTTGCCATGACCTCGCCACGGGTAGCCTATCAAATCGTCATGTTTTTGCTTTACAATTCTTTCCGCCGAAACCGTAGCATAGGCATCTTGCCTGTGCCGTGCCATCCGGGCTTCACGGAGTCAAACCGGAGGCCCGCCCCAACGGTGAAGTTGTAAAGCTGGATCTGCCAGGTCCCGGCCACGGGAAGCCGGTATTGTATCCAACGCCAATGGAGTGGCCGCAACGATGACCAATGCCAACTCCCATCAACACCCCCTGCGGATCACGAGTCCTCGGAATCAACGCCTGCGAGGCGCCTTCGCCCTCTACCGCAAGCGGGAACGGCGGCGCCACGGGACAACACTCTTGGAAGGCGTCCGCCTGATTCTCGATGCTCTGGAGAGCAGTTTGGCCGTGGAAACACTCTTTCTGGACCGGGGACTGGATACGAAATCGCGGGAAAAACTCCTGGACGCCGCCAGAAGAAGAAACCTCCCCGAAAATGGCTGCTGGGAAGTGGAAGCCGGCCTCCTGACATCGCTCAGTGAGCTGGAGACCCCCCCCGGAGCCGCGGCCGTCGCCCAGGTCCCCAATGCAAGCCTCCGGGATCTCCTAGGGCACTCTCCGTTGGTGGTGGGACACGGGATTCAGGAGCCGGGCAACATCGGGGCAATCCTGAGAGTCGCCGCCGGGCTCGGCGCTGGCGGAGTCGTCGTGACCGGCGGCTGCGATCCCTTCTCACCCAAGGCAATCCGAGGCTCCAGCGGGGCGGTCTTCCGCATTCCCATTGTGGTCTGGCGAAAAGGCCTTGGCCCCCTTTGCCAACGGCTTCTGGACGAATCCTACGACCTTCTGGCAGCCGATCCGGCCGGAGAATTGAGCCACCGGGAAATGGGACCTGCTACTGGGCCAATCGCCTTGCTCCTGGGCAGCGAGGCCCACGGGTTCCAGCAAGCGCTGCCCACGGGAGAAAAGTTAACCAAGGTCCGAATCGCTCTGGCCGGCGGCGTCGAAAGCCTGAACGTCGCCGTGGCTGCCGGGATTCTACTGGATCGGCTGGCGGGTAGTGGCTCCTTGTGAAGAAATCCCCATGAGCAAGACGGGCCAATGCCGCCAAGAAACAAGTGGTGATGGCTGCGCCTTCGTGGTCTTCCAGTTTCTTATGGATGGCCAAGGCTTGATGATAGGCGGCCTGAGCCTCTGGGATTTCCCCTTGACGGTAACAACTCGAAGTCCCGCATTTGATGCTCTTGGCCGCCCAGCTCCCCAAGCTGCCATCGACCTTCGGCATCACACCACAAGAGCCCCTCGTCTACACTGGCACGTATTCACCGCCTCGCAAGCGAACTCGGCCAACAGGCGGGTCTTCCCCACCCCGCTTTCACCTCCCACAAGAAGGAACTTGACCTCCTCCTCAGAAAGAGCAAGGGGAAGACGATCCCGCAACCACGCCAATTCTCTGCTCCGACCTCCGAAATCAGGGCGGTACAGGTAAGGGAGGGGGCGGGACCCTGGTGTACTGCCGTTGCTCACTCCCACTGATCTCAGAGTCCGGGCGACGCTCAGGGCGTGTCCCAGGCGCTTGTGTGGTTCCTTCTCCAGAAGGCGCAACGCCAGGCCATCAAGCTCTTCTGGAAGACCAATAGCCCATTCCGATGGCCGCCGTGGCCGCGAGTGCAGATGCATATGCAGGAGCTGAGCAGGGGTTTCGGCCACAAAAGGCGGGCTACCGGTCAGGATTTCGTAAAGAATGCAGCCAAGGGCATAGAGGTCGGCGCGAGCATCACACAATCCGCCCCGCACTTGCTCCGGGGCCATGTAGGGGGCCGTACCGGCTGGATGGCCAGAGATTTGTAACGCCTCCCGGGAGAGTTTGCCTCCAAACTGCTGAGTCAGCCCGAAGTCCACGATCACTGGCTGGCCCCTCTCAGTAACCAGAACGTTCTCTGGCTTGAGGTCGAGATGCACAATCCCCTCGCCATGGAGATAAGCCAAGGGGTGGCAAAGGCAGCGGACCAAAGTAAGGGCGGGCAAAACGGAAGCCGAAAAAGCATTCGGGGCAGCCCATGGTGGCCCGGAGAACGCCCCAGGGTCATCGACCAGGCCACTCCGATCTTCCGACGGGCAGGAATGTTGCCCCAAGGATCCAGCGCCCAGGGATTCAGTCCACCAAGAAGGCGCGGACCACGAAGTCATCCGAGCCTCCTCCGATGATTCTGTTTTCACGGCTCCCACATTCTTGCGCCCTGGAACCCAGTGCCGAAGGGAGTGGCCTTCCACGAGTTCCATGGCGTACCAGGGAAGACCTTTCTCCACTCCCTCTTGGAGAATCTGCACGATGTTCGGATGCCGTAGCCGAGCCAGCGTCTGGATCTCCCGGCGAAGGAAAGGAACTCACCCTACGCACACCATGCCTCCCGTGTCCGCCTCTCCTCCTCTTCACGCCAGACCGAAAAAATCATAGCCATCTCTCTTCAGCCGCTTGAGCCTCGAACGGAAGGTGCTCACAGGCAAACCACAAATAACCGCGGTTTTTGATAGATCCGCCTTGCTCCCACCGCCTCTGATGTTCTTGGTGCCTGCTTCAGAGCGTGCAACATCTGTTCGTACCAACTGTTTCGGGTGCTCTTGTGAGTCGAATACCCAGGGGGCGGAATCGTGGAGGAACCCGGGGAGATCGCCTGAGCAACCCGCGGAAATGCCTCGGCGCTCCAACTGGAAGGACCACCTAGGTCCGGCACTTCCCCATCATCGGCGCCATCTCGTCCCATGCTGGCCAACTCTTCCCGCACATCCTGGCCGGTGATGACGCCACTGGAGCTCTCCGCATGAACGATCAACCGTTTGATGAAGTGCCGAAGCTGCCGCACATTCCCCTGGCTCCACGGATGCTCGTAGAGCAGAATCAACGCTGCCTCCTCCACGTTTCCGGCAAACCCGAACTCCTTGAGAAAGTAATCGACGAAATCCTCAAGATCCTCTTTCCTCCTGCAGAGTGGAGGTATGTGAATCTCGAATCCATTGATCCGGCAGAGTAGATCCAGGCGGAATTCCCCCCTATCGACCATCTCCTGAAGGTTTTTGTTGGTGGTCACAATGAGTAAGCCCTGGAACCTCTTTCTGTGCTTCGGATCCCCAACGGCATAGAACTCCCGCTCCTGAACCGCTCGAAGGAGCTTGCCTTGCAGTCCCAACTCCAGGTCCCCTATCTCCTCCAAGACAAGGGTTCCCGCCCCAACGTCTTCCAGGATCCCCGGCTTCCCTTTTACGCCCGTGGCAGTCCCGCTGGCGATGCCAAACAGTTCCGTCTCCAAAAGATTCGGTGGGATGGATGGGGGATCCACGTAAGACGGGACAAAACAGGAAAAGAAGAGGGAAAACGCGAAGCGTACAAGAATGTGGGTCCAGGGA
>JAJRTK010000379.1 GCA_024278345.1 bacterium
GCAGCTCAGGGAGTACCTCGAAGGCTTGGCTAAAAAGGAGCGGCGTAAACGTCTGGCCGGGGTTGTGTTCGACGGCGAGCACCTTGTGTTCTTGCGCTTTCGGGCCGGCCACATCTCCCGTGAGCCTCTCGCCCCCGCGGATCGAGATGCTCTGGAGAAGTTCCTGCACTGGCTGGCGGGCCTCTCCTCCGGCACCGCCCTCACCGCCGAGAACCTGGCCCGCGATTTCTCCATCGACCAACCCCGTACCCAGGCCGCCATCGGCGCCCTGTATCACGCGCTTACCAAGCGTCTTCTCTCCGAGCCCGAGGGCATGGTGGCCAAGCTCTTCGAGCAGTGGCGGCTGTTCTTCTCGGAGGCCATCGACTACAAGGAGGCCTTCGGTGGCCGCAAGCTCGAGCCCCTGAAGAAATGGGTGGCCAAGGCCGGGATTAGCGTCGCGACCCCGGAGGAGGCCGAGCGGTTCTTCTTCGCCCTCCACACCTACTTCGCATTGATCGTGAAGCTCATCGCCTGGCTGGCCCTTTCCCGACACCTGGGGCCCAAGGTGGGGATGCCCCTGTTCGGAGAGCTTCTTGATCTCCCCTCCGATGAGCTCCGCCAGCGCCTGCACAAGATGGAACAGGGCGGCATCTTCCGCGACTTCGGGATCGAGAACCTGCTGGAGGGGGACTTCTTCGCCTGGTACCTGTACGGCTGGAACGAGGCTATGGAGCAGGCGATCCGGGAACTTATCTTGCGCCTTGCCGAGTACGACCCCACTACTCTAGTCATCGACCCGGACGAGACACGCGACCTCCTGAAGAAGCTCTACCACTATCTCCTCCCCCGCGAGGTCCGCCACAACCTGGGCGAGTACTACACCCCGGACTGGCTCGCCCAGAGATTGCTCAATCAGGTGGACCAGGAGTTCTTCGACAACCATGAGTCCCTGGTTCAGCGACAGCGGCGCCGGATCCTCGCGCTTCGCTGGTTGGATCCCGCCTGCGGCTCCGGCACCTTCCTGGTGCTGTTGATCAAACGCTATCGGGAGTTGGGCGACCGGCTGATGGTGCCAGACGAGGAACTCCTAGATGCAGTACTGAAAAACATCGTGGGCTTCGACATCAACCCCCTGGCGGTGATCACGGCCAGGGTCAATTACATCCTTGCCTTGGGGGATCTCCTCGAGCGCCGTAAGGGGCGCATCACGATCCCCGTGTACCTCGCTGACTCAGTGCTCCTCCCCGAGCTCGGTGAGGACCTGGAGACGAGCGGCCTCTATCAAGTGCGCACCTCGGTAGGTGTATTCCAGGTGCCCCAAGCCGTGTTCGCCGCGGGACGGTTCGATCGGTTCTGTACGCTACTCGAGGAGTCCGTGCGCTCGGAGCTTCCGCCCGATGTTTTCGTGGAGCGCGTGGTAGAGAAGTTGGGCCTCTCCGAGGCGGAGCGGAAGGCCGCGGCCGGCCCCTTGCAAGAGCTTTACGAGCGGCTTCTGGACCTTCACCGCCAGGGCCTGGATGACCTATGGGCGCGGCTCCTCAGGAACAACTTCGCCCCGCTGACCGTGGGGGAATTCGATTACGTAGTGGGCAATCCACCCTGGGTGAACTGGGAGCACCTTCCAGACGGGTACCGTGATGACACGAAAAAGCTCTGGGATCTGTACGGGCTCTTCCCACATCGGGGCATGGATGTGATCCTGGGCAAGGGCAAGAAGGACATCGCCATGCTCATGGCATACGTGGCCATGGATCGGTTTCTGAAACCCGGGGGCAGATTGGGGTTCGTGATCACTCAATCGCTCTTCAAGACCTCCGGTGCGGGGCAGGGGTTCCGCCGGTTCCGGCTCGGAGAAAATGGCGATCCCATTCGCGTAGTGCACGTGGACGACATGGTGGCCCTCAACCCCTTCGAAGGGGCCTCCAACCGCACCGCGGTGATGGTCATCATGAAGGGCCAGCGGATCCGCTATCCTGTGCCCTACACGGTGTGGCGCAAGAAGGGGCGCGCTCGGTTCACCTGCGACAGCACTTTGGAGGAGGTGAAAGCGGCCACGCGGACCATGAGCTTCTCCGCCGAGCCGGTGGACCCTAAAGATCTCACGTCCCCTTGGCTTACGGCCACCAAGCCCGCCCTGCGTGCGATGCGAAAGGTGCTCGGCAAGTCAGATTACATCGCCCACGCCGGCGTTAATACAGGCGGGGCGAACGCGGTTTACTGGATGGAGATCGTGTCCCGACGCCCCGACGGCCTGGTAGTGGTGCGCAACATCACGCAGGGGGCCAAGCGCAAGGTGCCCGAAGTGAGTGCGGCAATCGAGCCGGATCTCCTCTATCCCCTTCTCCGTGGCCGGGATGTGCAGCGTTGGCGCGCGGAGCCTTCGGCATACATCCTGATGGTCCAGGACCCCAAGACGCGCCGCGGCATCGCCGAAGAGGAACTCAAGGAGCGTTACCCCGAGACGTGGAAGTATCTCAAACGCTTCGAATCGATCCTCCGAGAGCGGGCGGCGTTCAAACGTTATTTCACGCGGAAAGACAAAAACGGAAAGGTGGTCGAGACCGGGCCCTTCTACTCCATGTTCGACGTGGGCGACTACACCTTCACCCCCTGGAAGGTGGTGTGGCTTGGGTTTGGGGCGAGAACGATGAAGGTTGCAGTTGTGGGTGCAGCGAATGGCAAGCCGGTGATAAGCAATCAGGCAATGCACCCGTTTATCCCGTTGGAGCACGAAGACGAGGCTCATTATGTATGTGCATCTATGAATTCCTCACCTTTCGAGCTAGCTGTGAGAGCACATACACAAGAGGGTGGCAAAAGCTTTGCACAGTGCAATATTCTCGATCACATTTACATTCCCAAATACAGTCTAACTGATTCGGTGCATCAAGCGCTGGCCGAGGCCTCCAGAGAGGCCCACGAGGCCGCAGCCCGAGGAGACGAGTCCCACCTGCGCGAAATCGAAGAGCGGATAGACTCCCTCGCCGCCCAACTCTGGGGCCTCACCGACAAAGAACTCGCCGAAATCCATCGTTCCTTGGCGATCTTGGACGACAAAGGAGGTTGAAGGTGAGGTCGGCTGTGCTCACTGAGGAGCTGAGGAAGAGGATCCACGACTATATAGGACCCTTTGAGCAGTACTTGAGTTCGCCGGAAGGCAGACGTGACACCCAAGACCGCCTGGAGCGGCGCCGGTTCTTCCAAAGCTTTACCTCGGAGAAGCTCGCAGAGCTCGAAGAGGCCGAGTTGGGCGAACTAATCAGCCACCTGTGGGCCAGCCGCATCTTCACGAACAAACGTTATCTTGTGGAACGACTGGTCACAGAAAATGGGCTTCCGAAGCTTCGCCAAGCCCTTCAAGAGCTCATGTGGGGAGAAGGTTCGGTATATGATCGCTACTCTCAGTTCCTCAAAGAAGTAAAATGGTTCGGTCCTGCGATGGTCACAGAGCTCTTGGCTCACGTCCACCCGCGGCAGTGTGGGGTTTGGAATGATCGGGCGAGAAAAGCCCTAGTGGTTTTGGGGTTCGGTGAGCTATTGCCGCTCAAGAAGTACACATTGTCGGCGCGAGAGTATGAGAGCTTCTGCCGGGTACTCTCTGCGATAGCCGCTGAACTCTCGGGCCTTGAGATCCCAGACGAGCCCGACCTGTTGCTTGTGGATTACTTCCTCTACGAAGTGTTCAGCTCACAGAAGCGCAAGCTGATCCCTGAAACGTTGGTCAAGGAGTTCTACCACGACGAGATTCGAGACATGATCCGCGACATCGGCTCCTGGCTAGGTTTTGAGGCCGAGAGCGAGGAAAAGATCGCGCATGGAGCCCGGGTAGATGTGGTTTGGCGAGCCCGAATTGGGAACCTTGGTGTTGTTACTTACGTATTTGAGGTTCACAAGGGTGGCTCGATTGACAGCCTCATTCTCAACCTGCAAAAGGCAAGGAGCAACCCCACAGTGCAGAAGGTGATCGCCGTATCAGACCAGCGGCAACTCGAAAGATTACGGCAGGAAGTGCATGGGCTCCCAGAGGAGTTCCGCAAGGCGCTTGGGTACTGGAAGGTGGCCGAGGTAGAACAGGTTTACCAGAACCTCGCGGAAGCCACGGAGAGCATCCAACGGCTGGAGCTTGTGCGTGAGGAGTTTCCCATTGGCCAGGCTGAGCCTTCGTAGTCGAGTGAGTTTCGCCAAACCCAAAGCCCGCGAGGTAGCCTCCATCCAATACGACACGAAACAACTGACCCAGACCGAAGAGCAAATAGACGCCCTCGCCGCAAGGCTCTGGGACCTCACCGACAAGGAACTCGCCGAAATCCGCCGAAGCTTGCAAGAGCAAGGGTGAACCCAATGGGGGTGAGAAGTGTTGATTAGGAAGGTTGAATACAGAGGAGTCTGGTGGTTACCAGAGGATCCTGACAGAGAGATTGGTGGGATTCTTAAGTTTTCCCCTAGCGAAGGTGTTCGGCTTGAACTAGCAGGTGCACTAAAAGGGTCAGTAAATGTGAGCGAACCTTTTGCGCCAGAGTTAATCTTTGGCAAGATTCCTGAAAAAGGACGCGTTACTCTGTATCGCTGTTTAGAAGTCCATCGACTTGTTAGCGCAGGGGAGACCTCTGACATCATTGCCGGAATAGCGTTTCTTGGAGCCCATATTGACCCACGACATGCTACTTTTTCGTCTATGACAACGGAAGCCGTGGGTCTTGACTTATGGGCAAATATCAATTGGGTTGAATTTCCAGAACTACAAGAATTACTTGGCAGGAGCTTCAGTGTTCGTTTTCACAGGCCTGATCCGTTGGAGGCGCAGCTAAGTGACGGTACAAAAGTCGTATTAGGTGTTAGGGTGGAATGTCCAAAAATTTCTTGGTTACAGAGAGAAGTGAAGCTGAGGCGAAATACATTTGCTAAAGTGAATCTCCCCTCAACCCGACCTTTCGAAGAATCTTTGGAATCACTACAAGCAATGCTTGATCTCGCAAGTTTAGGAATCTTACACCCTGTTACACCCAGCCTCATTAAGGGAACGATCGAAGAAAACGAAGGCGAGAGAAACGAAGTTGAAATTCTATACCAGGTTTCCAACCAACTACCCATCGATGTTTCTGCTCTGAATCTTTATGCAACGCTTTTTACTTTGGAAGACATATACAATCATTTTCAAGACGTTATCTGCAACTGGTTTGACGTGAGAAATCGATTGAAGCCAGTTCTGACGCTATACTTCGCTACAATTCGAGCTCCGAGAATGTACGTTGAAAGTCATTTTTTGAACATTGTCCATGCATTGGAAGCCTATCACCGGTTGACCATAGGAGGCTATGACTTGCCAGATGATGAACACCAGAAACGTGTGGATGAAATCATTGACTCAGCCCCTCCTCAATGGCGCCAATGGTTGATGAATAAGCTAAAGAATAGCAATGAATTGAGCTTACGCTCGCGATTAATGGAAGTATGTGATATGTTCCCCTCCGTGACCAGCAGACTGATTGGCAATCGGGGGGAGAGGAAGTGTTTTGTTTCGCGGATAATCGACACAAGGAACTACTTGACACATCATGATACTAAACTTGAGAAAAGAACTGCCCAAGGAATTGCTTTGTTTTACCTGACCGAAAAACTAAAAGTCTTGGTTGAGTGTTGTTTGTTGCGTGAACTTGGGTTTTCTAACGAGTGGATCTCGGAGAGGATTGGAAGAGCACGTTTAGATCGAATGCCGAAGGTTAGATAACGAAGCTTCCAAGTATTCTTAAATTACTACCCGGATCTGGGTCAGTGAGCTGGGGGTCTACCATCGGATTTATGGGCCCACCGCTCGGCGAGGGACATGTTAATATGGGTTTGAGGCGGGGGTGTGGCTCTTGGGGTCGAAAGCGTGCTGCTCGACTTTGAATTGCCGCCCCCGCCATCTTTTTCATCCAGGGACGTCCACCGGAATGGTGCCAGCCTGAAGAGGCCGTGGCCCTGCGCGATAGACGTGATGTCCTGGATGAAGACTCCCCAGGCACAAAGAGGTCTGATCCTGTTTTTGAAGCGTCGTCCGGGGCTCCCAGAGAGTCAGCCGGAGAAGAAGGCCGTTTTCCCGGATACGACTGCTGCGGTAGGACCGCCCTCGGATGGTTACCGATCCCGGTGGGGCTGCGCGTTCAGCTCCCATAGCGAGGGCAGCGGCAACGCATGGAGGTCCGCCCCGAAGGGGACATGCTGGTCCCCGGTGTAGAGCACGATCCCACGTCGGAAGCGATCGCCAAGCAGGTCGCGTCGGAAGCGATCGCCAAGCAGGTCGGCCAAGTACTGCAACCCTTTGAAATCCCGGGGGCGGACCGTGGCGGACGCCTTGACCTCGATCCCCACTACCCGACCGGCGGCGTCCTCCAACACGATGTCTACCTCCTGGCCACTCCCGGTACGGAAATGAGAGATGCTGGGTCGAACCCGGCTCCAAACGATCTGTTTCCTAAGCTCCATGGCTACGAAGACCTCCAGGAACGTCCCCAGGAGCTCCGGCCGGCCCTCAAAGGCCTGCGTATCGGCCCCCAACAGGTGCGCCATAAGCCCGGTGTCGTTCAGAAGCAGCTTGGGCGATTTCACGAGCCGCTTCCCCAGGTTCGCAGACC
>JAJRTK010000017.1 GCA_024278345.1 bacterium
CTTCCTCGCCTACTTGCGCCAAGGCATCCGCCGTGCGTCCTTAGTAGCTTGATCTCCATCATTGGTGAGCAACCTCGCATGCACGAAATGCACTTACTCGGCTACCCGAAAAATCTTTCTCTATTCTGTTGTCAAAGAACATCGGCCTCGGAAGCCTTCCTCCGAAGCATCGTCGGTGCGATCCTCACGCGCCGCCTCGTTAGGCGGTGGCGCGTGAGCATCGCACCAGCTCGACGCCGGCGAGCCGCTGGTGGAGCTGATCGGGATCGAACCGACGACCTCAGGCTTGCAAAGCCCGCGCTCTCCCAACTGAGCTACAGCCCCGTACGTGGTGGGCCTAGGTAGATTTGAACTACCGACCTCACGCTTATCAGGCGTGCGCTCTAACCAACTGAGCTATAGGCCCGCGCCTCGGCGTCGCCGCGACCTTTTTCCCAGCCCCGATGCCAGGGCCCTCAAAACTGAATAGTGGCGACGAGTAGAGCCCGGTACGATCGGCGAACCGAACTCATACCTACGCCTCCGCACCGACGGAGACGGTTGACCTGGTCGTTCACCCACGGCCCGAAGGCCGGGGCGAAACTCCCTGAAAGGAGGTGATCCAGCCGCAGGTTCCCCTACGGCTACCTTGTTACGACTTCACCCCAGTCATCGGCCATACCATGGACGGCTACCTCCCTTGCGGGTTGGGTCACCGGCTTCCGGTACAGCAGACTCCCATGGTGTGACGGGCGGTGTGTACAAGGCCCGGGAACGTATTCACCGCGGCATGCTGATCCGCGATTACTAGCGATTCCACCTTCATGGAGTCGAGTTGCAGACTCCAATCCGAACTGAGATCGGTTTTTTGGGATTAGCTCCACCTCACGGCTTCGCGACCCTCTGTACCGACCATTGTAGCACGTGTGTAGCCCTGGACATAAGGGCCATGAGGACTTGACGTCATCCCCACCTTCCTCCGGTTTGTCACCGGCAGTTCCCCTAGAGTCCCCGGCATAACCCGCTGGCAACTAAGGGTAAGGGTTGCGCTCGTTACGGGACTTAACCCAACATCTCACGACACGAGCTGACGACAGCCATGCAGCACCTCTATGACGATCCCGAAGGAAAACCTGGTTTCCCAGGCTGTCCGCCACAGTTCAAACCCAGGTAAGGTTCTTCGCGTTGCGTCGAATTAAACCACATGCTCCACCGCTTGTGCGGGCCCCCGTCAATTCCTTTGAGTTTCATTCTTGCGAACGTACTCCCCAGGCGGGGTACTTAATGCGTTAGCTACGGCACTGAAGGGGTCGATACCTCCAACACCTAGTACCCATCGTTTACAGCGTGGACTACCGGGGTATCTAATCCCGTTCGCTCCCCACGCTTTCGTGTATGAGCGTCGGTATTCGGCCAGGAAGCCGCCTTCGCCACCGGTGTTCCTCCCAATATCTACGCATTTCACCGCTACATTGGGAATTCCACTTCCCTCTCCGATACTCTAGTCAGCCAGTTTCCACTGCAGTTCCCGGGTTGAGCCCGGGTATTTCACAACAGACTTAGCCAACCGCCTGCACACCCTTTACGCCCAGTGATTCCGAACAACGCTTGCCCCCTCCGTATTACCGCGGCTGCTGGCACGGAGTTAGCCGGGGCTTCCTCTGGCGGTACCGTCAGCAGGATGGTGTATTCTTCCACCCTACGTTCGTCCCGCCTGACAGGGCTTTACACCTCGAAAGGCTTCGTCACCCACGCGGCGTCGCTGCGTCAGGCTTTCGCCCATTGCGCAAAATTCCTCACTGCTGCCTCCCGTAGGAGTCTGGACCGTGTTTCAGTTCCAGTGTGGCCGATCACCCTCTCAGGCCGGCTACCCATCGTCGCCTTGGTAGGCCATTACCCCACCAACAAGCTAATGGGACGCGAAATCATCCCCGTGCGGAAGCTTACATGTAGAGGCCTCCTTTTGCTCTTATGGCCTGCGCCACCAGAGATTATGCCAGTATTAGCGCCAGTTTCCCGGCGTTATCCTGGTCGCGGGGGTAGATTTTTCACGCGTTACTCACCCGTGCGCCACTTTACTCACCCACCGAAGCGGGCTTTCTCGTACGACTTGCATGTGTTAGGCACGCCGCCAGCGTTCGTTCTGAGCCAGGATCAAACTCTTCGTATAATACGAATAACTCATCGCTCCGACCGAAGCCAAAGCTTACATTCACAAGAATGGCTCGCACAACTTCGGCGATAAATCGCCGATATCCGCTATTCTGTTTTCAAAGAACCCTCGCTGCGCCCGCTCTGAGCCGAGACCGCATTACGTTTCGCTGTCTCTGCTTTACCGAGCGAGCCGCACTATACCGCTCCGGGATTTTGCTGTCAAACACTGCAACATCCAAGGAGCCGAGGGAGCAAACCCTCGTGGAGCCGGACACGGATTAACCTGCAGAACCCAGAGGCACTGTAGACATCACCCGAGCACGAATCCGAATACTGCCAGATCCAACCGGAATTGTCAAAACCAAACATCCACTTCATGGTGCGGAGACAAAACCGAAAGCATCCTTTCTAACAGCGACCCCGACTCTCTGAGCGGGGCTGCTCCAGTGGAAGAAGAGTATCTCCCGGCACTCGGATTGTCAAACGCCTGCATTACCGTCGAGCTGACCAAAATCAGGCGCCGGCAGTTATAGCCCTTTCTGTTCCCAGATTCAGACCGATTTCGCCAACACCTTCGGGCTCCATTCTGAGGTGGAAACCCATACAGACCCGCTCGCGCCGGCAAACAGCCGCGCCGAGAGCCACTCCCACTGGATCGATTGCTCCTAGACAGCGGGGGGAGGATACGAATGAGTAGAGCCTTTGTCAAATGGTGCTCGATTCTGGTTGCTCCAGAAAATCTATGGCAGAAGCTTTCTGACTGAAAATAAAGACATTTCAGCTAACTTCTATACATTGGTATCGAGACCGCAGCGTCCCAACTGTTCCACAAAAGCGAGAACACTCTTGAGGTTTGGCTCTAGAACGTGGTGTGGATTAGCGTGCCGACACTGAAGGCCCTCAAGGTCATTCCGATGGTAGTCCCTTTTGTAATCCATGAACTTCAGCCCATTGGCAGTAGAGATCACAACCGTTTCATCCTCGGACCCAATCACACCCACATGGACCAGTTTTCGCGAACAAGCGAGGGCCACAGCAGTCTGAGGGCAACAGAGCATGCCCTCTGAATCAGCCAGAGCCGCTGCATCCGCAAGCTCCTGCTCACTGGCCTGCTCCACGACACCATGGAATTCCCTGAGAACTTGTACAGCCCGCGGAGCACTTACGGGGTTTCCGATCTGTATGGCTGTCGCAAGAGTGTTTCTAGCGACAATGGAGCCTACGTCCGCCCGACCAGCCTTGTACGCTCTGTACAGGGGGTTCGCCTGTTGAGCCTGGGCGCAAGCAATCCTGGGCCTTTTTCTGATGAGCCCCAGTCGATGCAGGAGCGAAAACCCATATCCCAATGCCGAGACATTTCCAAGATTGCCCCCTGGAATGACCACCCAATCCGGAGCTCTCCAGCCAAGCTGCTGACAAATCTCAATGGCAAGTGTCTTCTGTCCTTCGAGTCTCAGGGAATTTAGGGAGTTCGCCAAGTAAATGTGGCCGTCTTCGGTGAGTTTTTGCACGATCTTCATGCAGCCATCGAAGTCAGTACGCAACGCGCAAACGACAGCGCCGCTCGCCAAAGGCTGGAGAAGCTGCGCCATCGAGGTTTTGCCCTCGGGCAAAAGGATGAGGGCCGGAATTCCTGCTCGGGCACAATATGCCGCAAGAGCGGCAGAAGTATCACCCGTCGATGCACAAGCAACAGCCTTCAGGCTCGGCCTCCGGCGGCGAAGACGCTTCACGGCGGAAACAAGGACCGTCATTCCCAAATCTTTAAAGGAGCCGGTCTGCGTGTGGCCACACTGCTTGATCCATCCTCGACCAAGACCAGACACTCTATGTGGCAGCTCAACAAGCGGCGTATTTCCTTCGGAAAAATGGATGATGTCTCGAGAATCAAGCCCTGGATAAACCCATTCCCGCTTGGACCAGACCCCGCTCGCGTCAACGGTGCCCGCCCGCGCCGGATATCTTGAATCAAAGAGCTCGATCCATTCCTCTCCGGACAAACGCTGCAAGGCACCTACATCATGAGAAACTTCCAACAGCCCGTGACAGCTCGGGCAACAATAAATCAGTGAATCAAGCGGGTAGGCTCCCTGGCACCCGGCAATGCAGCGGAATACGGCTGAATACGGGACTGAAGGGATGTCCGTCATTTTCCCACGAAAACCTGAAGTGACTGAACCTGGAACCACCCTCACACGCCAATGAAGGTCTGAGCAAAAATCCGAATTGCATTTTCGCCGATGCGGTATTCTGGCGCCACCTTGAGAACCATCGACCGCACACTCCGGGCCACATCCTCCAATTCCCGAATACTCAGACCTTGGTTGACACTCTTTCCCAGGTACTGGCGGCCACCAATGGAGGCTGTCTGAAGGTAACGCGGATCGTCATCTTTGTAGTAGTAGGCAAGAGCAGGCTTACATCGGTCCAAGTTCACCTTTAGACTCGACGTTATTTGGAGCCCGACAAATAGAGATTCCCTGACACCACCGGCCATCAAATACTCCCTCCTCTAGAACACTGGGCTTGCCGCCATATTCACCATGCATCTGGTGCGTTAGTCTATTCTCAGATCGGCAACCGTTTCGCAAATGGGACCTATCAGATCCGGTTGACAAGTCCACGCACGAAAGGAACCCACCGTTCAATTTCGTGAATCCCATCCAGCCCGCCACCGGCAAGATGCCGGTGCCACCGTGTCGGCGAAGAAAATTGTAAAGCAAAAACACGACAATTTGATAGGTCCCTCGCAAATCACGCAGAAGCCAGGCCGTCTCACGCGTCAAGAGCCAAAAAGAAACCGGGCAGGCATGTCTTTTTTGGGGTGAGTTCCGCGACTTCACGAGCAAGGTCGCCTGTTTGTCACAGCCCTCAAATGCACGCCGTTCGTCCTCAATGCACTGCCGCATCTCCGCCAAAACCAAGCAGCCACACCCGAAAACCAGCCTTGCTCGAAAAGCAGATGGGTCTCCTGCGAAGGGAGAAAAAGCGCAGCCCCCTTCCCAAACAGCGAGCCGCTAACCTTCTTCTCTCAGCAATTGTCTGTCCCCATTCGCCAAGATCTGGAGCACGCTTTCCTCAAAATACTCCTCACACGCCTCTTCCGAGATCGAGGCGCTCGCCTGAAAAAGCTTCTTCGAAGTTTCAATCTCCCGCACGAGGTACTTCAGTACATTGCCCTCGCTCCGCCCTCTCTCAAGCTTCTCCTGGTTGTACATGGATATTTCCTGGACTAGCACTTTTGCCCGCCGCCGGGCCTTCTCGTGTAGTCGAGTTTGGGCCGGGTCCTCAGAAGCGATCTGAGGAGGTCGAGCCGCCACAGGCCGGGAAGGCGACGGGGCCACGGGCCGACCTTGGGGCGCAGGCGCTGGTCTGGGTCGAGGTGCTGGAGTTTCCTCCTCGTAATCATCGGGACCCTCTAGGATAGTCGGGGGCTCCGCCGATTGCCGGAGGATCAGATAAACGATGATGGCTATGGCAACGACCGCCACAATTCCGATCGCCACGATGACTGTCAAAGAACTTCCCATGTCGTTCTTAGGCTTTTCACCCGATGAGGAAACTAGCCTGCATCACCAGCGACGTGTTCAAGGCCACATTGACCGGGGCGCACGCCAACGCGGAGAGTCTCCAACGGGCAAAAACCCAACCTCCTGCCTTCGAGATACATCTGTACAAAAGCCAACGCGAGAAAAAAGAAACAAGGTTTCCACTCCCGGGCTCACGGTACGAGTGCGGATCTCCCCCATTGTACGCTAGGAGGCCAGAAGCCGCAAGGGGTGCAACGACGAAAAATGATTCGCTGGACGTCTACAGAACAAGAAAAGGAAAAAACGCTTTTGTTCCCGTCAATTACGACCGTCTTTCCATAAATCGATGATCGACCCCAGCGGCACATTGTGACAAGCGCCGCTGGCATGGCTACATTGCCTTGACGCGGGCTCCCATCTTGGTGTTACGCCACTCATGACCAGCCCCTTTTCCACGGCCAGCCTTGACGCTCCGCTTTTGATGCCTCATTCTTGTTCGCAAACAGGGAAGGGACTCAATGACGAACGAATCGATGTTGCTCACGGTTGAACGAAGCAACGGCAAGTCGCAAACCAGGGTGCTTAGCGACGGTATTTACGGAATCGGGCGAGGTCCGGACAATGAGATCTGTGTACAGGATCAGGGGATAAGCCGCCGTCATGCTCGCATCATTGTCTCTGAGAAGGGAATTCGGATTGAAGATCTTGGCTCGAAAAACGGTGTTTTGGTCAACGGCCAGACCATTGAGGGCGGCAAGGCACTACGGGATGGCGACCAGGTGGTCTTGGGGCTTGCGTTCCTCACATTTCATCGCCCCGATAGCGTCCGGCGGTGGATCGAAGAGAGCGAAAGCTCTTGCAGTACAGTCTTCCGGCGTATCGACTCGCAGATCACCGAGCTTCAGCTTGAGACTGTGGCCTTCGACCAAAAGGAACTGGTTCGTGCCACGGACGACGTGAAACGTCTCTGGGTCTTGTATCATACGGCCCGAGCCATGAGTAGCAATAAGCCTCTTCATGCCCGTCTTCACGCGGCTTTAGACTATCTTCGGATGGGTTTGGGATACGAGCGGGCCCTTGTAGGCCTGCGAAACTCAGATGGGACGAACTTTGCTCCCGTGGCGGTGCGCTCGGCCAGTGGCCTCGCCACAACAGTCGATGAAAAATTAGTGAACCGCGTGACAGGAAATCGCACTGCTGCTCTGACGAGGGTCGTGGATCAGTTGCGAGGGAACAAAAGACAATTCCGCTCCGTCCTCTGTGTTCCCATTTGCCTGGGCGAGAAAATGATGGGCTACCTCTACGTGGAGTCGGGACCGGAGGCTCAACCCTATTCCGGGAAGGACCTTGATCTGGTCAGCGCCATAGCCAACCAGGCTGCGTTCGCGGTGGACAATGCAGGTTTAATTGAGCAGCTCAAGGCGTCTCGAGATCGACTTGAGAGAGAAAATGTCAATCTTAAGGAAGAGATCCGCTGTCAGTACGACCTCAACGGATTCATCGCTCAAAGCGGGGCAATGGAGCCGGTAAAGCGGCAAATCCGCAAAGTACTGAACCGCGACACAACCTTGTTGATCCTTGGTGAGAGTGGAACGGGAAAAGAAGTTACGGCGAAGATCATCCACTACAACAGCATGCGAGCTAGCCGGCCATTTGTAGCACTCAACTGCGCCGCGATACCGGAGAATCTTCTGGAAAGCGAGCTTTTTGGCATTGAGGCGGGTGTGGCAACGGGAGTGCAAAAGCGGATCGGCAAATTCGAACAGGCGGCGGACGGGACGCTGTTTCTGGACGAAATAGGGGAAATGTCCCTTTCTACTCAAACTCGACTTCTCCGAGTCATTCAGGAACGGCAGTTCGAAAGAGTGGGTGGCCACAAGCCTCTCCGGGTCCAGGCACGCATTATCACTGCTACAAATCGGAACTTGACGGAAGAAGTGCAAGAAGGGCGGTTTCGGGAAGATCTCTATTACCGGCTAGCTGTCATCCCTATCCTTTTGCCTCCTCTTCGTCGCCGCAGAGAAGATATTCCGGCGCTGGCTGAACATTTTCTCAAACTCCACTCTGATCGTCCACTAAAACTATCAGGAAGAGCTATCGGCGCCCTTTGCAGCTACGACTGGCCCGGCAATATTCGAGAATTATCGAACGAAATTGAACGAGCGACTGCTCTTGTGGAAGGCTCCATGATCGATGCCACCGATCTGTCCGATCGGCTCCAGCCCCCCCCCCATCCCCTGGCACAGGATCTCAAACACGAAGATGCCGGGAGCCCGGAAGCGCGAGGGTCTCGCCTGCCTATAAACTTGTCCTCCAAACTGGAAATTTTACCCCTTGGCAACCTCAAAGAACTGGTCTCTGCCGAAGTTGAACGGATCGAAACCCACGTCATTGCCCTGGCGCTCCAGGCGACGCGGGGCAACAAGCTTCGTGCCGCGAAACTCCTTGGCCTCAGCCGAGAAGGGCTAAGGAAGAAGCTGCAACGCTACCGCATGACTTCATCGGCCCGAGGCTGAAGCCCTGTCTTAGGGCCCTCCACGCAAGGCGGGACATTTCATGGATTATGGAATTATCGGCGTTCGGGCAACGCCTCGCTTTGCTCGGCGATCATCCGGGGACTCTCCCCGATCCCCAGGCAGGGCTTTGCCCTGCACCCACGAGGGAGCCAGCTCCCTGGACCCACATTTTTCTAAGGTAGGCCTCGCTTATGCTCGGCATCTCGCTGCGCTCGGCACCACGATGACCAGCTCCGGGAGAATTCGCTAGTCGCTGGATACACCGAGAGAGTTTTGAAGGTGTTGGACTTCAGCAGCCAACTTCTTCTGCCGGCTGCCCATGACAAGGAGGTAAGCCAAAAGGACAAGAAAAAACACCAGGTAGGCGCCAAACAAGAAGCGGAAATTTTTGATGGGAGCGGCAATCGATGGGGGTTCTTTCTTGTTTCCTTCCGGGGAGGCTTGCGATGGGGAGAGAGCGGGCTCGCGGCCTTCGGCAGTCGGAGAAATCCCGTCCGGAGTACGATTTTCAGTTTCCTGCTGCGCCTCCCCAGCCACGGGAATCTCGTTATCATGACCATCTCCGAAAGTTGCCTCGGCTTCCGCACGGGTCTCCTTTTCGCTTGGGTTCGAGGGCGGAGGCGAATTATTCTGCGCCCATACTGGCAATGGAGTCAAAAAACTGCACGCCAAGAGCCATAGTACCAGGTTTGTTCCACGACCGTTCATGGTTTCGATTTTACTCCTCTTCTCCTGCAGCAGACGAATCCGCGCCCTGAAAACTGTTTAGACCCAAAACTCTCAGCACAGCTCTAGTGCGGCGGCGGCTCCGTTGTCCCCACTGGCCTTCCTGTGGAGCGTCCCTTCAGCGGGGTCCAGGTGTGGTTTGAAATCGCGTTATGGAGCACCTTCAGGACAAGACATCCACCCGCCTCTTCCAACCCTTGTGGGTCCCTTTTTGACTGCCTCGCCACGGGTTCGTGATCAAGATATCTGGTTTAGAGCAAACCGTCGTCATCGACTCTTTGACGCACATGCTCTCGAATGAGCTCGATCTCCTCTTCAGTTTCCGCCAGCGCCAACCTCTCTAGCAGCACCCAGCCAAAAAGAACGGTGATCGTCACCATGCAGAAAAAGAACGTCTGGGACATGGCTGGAGAGAGAGCCGGTTTTCCAACGCTTTCCATTTTGAACAAATGTGGATGTATGGAACGAAAATAGCGAACCGAGAAATGTACGATGGGTACATTGGCGAAACAAAAGATTCCATAAATCGCTGAGATTGACGCTCTCTTGGGGCTTTCTTTCGCAGAGACTTTGAGCATGAGGTAGCCCACATACATGAGCCACATCAGCAATGTTGTTGTCAGTCGGACATCCCAGGTCCAATAAACTCCCCAAGTGGGACGTGCCCAAAGAGGCCCGGTGATGAGGACGATTGCGCAAAAGACAACCCCTAGTTCCGCGGAGACACCGGCCAAGAGATCCCAGTTTCTCTTTCTTGTGAGCAAGTACATCGTACTGCCCACCATGACAAGGAAAAACGCGAGAAAACTCACAATAGCGGATGGTACATGGTAATAGAAGATTTTTTGTACCGGTCCCATGACTCGTTCCATGGGAGCATAGAAGAAGATCAAGTAAAGACTGATGGGAACGAGTATTGCCGCGCCCACCGCCAAGATCGGGCGAAATGAAACAGCGAGTCGATTCAAGGATCTCATGAAGGCCTCCAAATAAGCACCCCTAGCCTATCCCAGAAATCTCATCACTGATTTGCCGCGGTCTTCAGCACCGTTTCCACCGGCATCCTCGCGGGGGGACCCTTACAACGAAGTCCACCGGCGGGTTGAATCCCAGCCCGAGGCGCCTGTGATACCTGCATCTCCTGGTCCTTGGTGGAAATGCTCCCTGGCAGCCTTGCTACGAGCCGTGATGAGAGTTCCGGACTCATTCCCCCAGGGCGAAATCGAACAGCATGATAGATAGAGAAAAGAAGACGATATCGTAGCCAATCACAAGGCGAAGCCACACCCCACTGGTCGCCAGATCGCCGTCTGGCAGAAGCGCAACGGTTCCTTCCACGGCTGAAATGAGAATCGGAACGAGGAGCGGGAAGAGAAGAATGGGAAAAAGCAGTTCTCGGTTTCGTGCGCTCAATCCAAGGGATGAAAGGAGTGTTCCAACGATAGACAGGCCGAGCGTGACGCTGACCAGGAGCAAAAACCACTGCCCTGGTCGAGCGATCTGAGGAAGCTGATACAAGAGGGCAAAAAGGGGAATGATCGAGACCTCCACTAGACCGATAAATAATAAATTAACAATGACTTTCGCGACGTAGATAGCACTGCGATCCGCCGGCGTCAAAATCAGCCCAGTGAGGCATCCTCTCTCGCGTTCCGCTACGAATGTCCTGCTCTGCCCCAACACCGCGGCAAAGAAGAGCGCGACCCAAAAAGCACCGGCAGCAAGCTGCGGATTTTGCTCGACCTGCTCGGCCAGCGCAAAATGGAAAATGATGAGGACCACCAGCAGGATCATCAAGATCGAGCCTACTGTCTCTCGACCTCGTAGCTCGGCAACCAGATCTTTTCTTACAACGGCAAACAGACAACTGAGATATAGCGTCACGCGATGCCCCCAAGCACTGGATTCGCAAGCCAGGCTTCCGTTCGTTCGAGGTTATGGTTCTCCGTGGAATCCCAAAAGGAGACACGCCCTCGAAGAAGCCCTAAAACCCGGTCAGCAAAAGGGTAGACTTCACGAATCTCGTGTGTCGTCAGCACCACGGTTTTTCCTTCCTTCGACAACCGCTCAAGCAAACTCAGCACGTGCTTCCGCCCCGAGGTGTCGAGTCCCGTAAAGGGCTCGTCAAGCAACAAGAGATCGGGACCGTGTAAGGAGACGCGAATAAGAGCCAGACGTTGCAGCATTCCTCGTGAATAGGAACTCACCGGCTGCATAGCCACGGGTAGAAGCCCCACTTCTTCCAATCGGGTAAAAAGCTCCTTATCCTGGAGTCGAAGCCCGTGGAGGCGGGCGGCAAACCGCAGATTCTCAACTGCTGTCAACGAAAGATAGAGTTGAGGGTCATGCCCAAGGTAGCCCAAGCGCCGCCGTACTCCTCCTTCCCCGGGAAGAGCGTGTCCCAGAACTGAAACGTCCCCTCTCCGCGGCGGAATGAGCGTGGACAACATCTTGAGAAGGGTCGATTTTCCCGCTCCATTGTGGCCCAGTACCAACACGGCTTCGCCTGGGGCTACGCGCATGGATATTCCCGAAAGAACAACCCGATAGCCGTACCGGACTTCCACGCCTTCAAGCTCGATGACCCATTCACCCATGGACGTCTCTAGCGTTTTCCATCTCATTCATCCACAACTCACTGATTCGGGTCCCGCGAAGCAGCTCAAGTTCAGCTTTCCGGGCACCCGCTTTAGAGCCGGCGCTTGGCCGTTCAGTGCGTACCGGCATCACAGGTTTCGCCCGCCGAGTTTCGGGGCCATTGCGCTGCTGGCGGCACCTAGGTGTCCAGAAGGGATTCGAGGCGATCCATCTGTAACTGGCCAGACTCGTCGATAAACCTATGGTCGTATCCCGCCTGCCGAACGGCCGAAATGATTCGTGTGATCAGTCCCTTGTGGAGTTCTTGGTATTCCGTTTCTTCCAGTTTTCCGGTTTCCCAATCGTAGGCCAAGTCCTTCATGGTAGCAATCAAGGAGCTCACCTCCCCTCGAAAACCAGGAAGCAGTTCTTGACTCTCTTCTTCCGATGCGGGATCGCGAAAGGAGGGCAGCAAAACGAACAATGCGAGCCACAACGTCAGCGCGATAAAGAAAGAGGCGCTCAATGTTCAATCCCAGTTATGTCGACCCACTTCAAGCGGTCGTCGTTTATCCGCGGACGGTCCGTGCCAGGCCCCTCTGAGGGCCGGCAGCAGCCACCCCATATTGCTTAGGCGGGAGGAGCAAGAACTTGGCACAACTTGGCACATCCTCGGCCTTCGGTGGTATCACGGGTCGCAAAAAAGAGGAAACAGCGATCTGGAAAAGACCGGGCTTGCCGGATCATTTCAGGGGGACCTATCAGATCCGGTTGACAAGTCCACGCACGAAAGGAACCCACCGTTCAATTCCGTGAATCCCGTCCAGCCCGCCACCGGCAAGATGCCGGTGCCACTAGGGCGGCGCCGCAGAGTGTAAAGCAAAAACGCGGGGATTTGATAGGTCTCATTTCAGGCTTTCCTCATGGCTCTGATCTCGTTTTCCACCAGATCTTGTCATAGCCGCGGGGTGACAGGGGCACCATGGCGATGATAGCCCCAAGGACCATGACGATGGAGCCGAACCAGAGCCAAGAGACAAGGGGGCGGAGTATGATCTTGAAGTAGGCTGCACCGTCGGCACTTTCACCGCCATAGATCACGTAAACATCCTCAGCAAGGGTGTAGTAGAGGGCAACTTCGGAAAAGACCTGATCTTTGCGGTTCGAGTAACGCGATTGCGACGGCGTGAATACACCAACCAAGTCCCCGCCCCGTCGCACTTCTAGATCGGCTTCGTCCAGGGTGAAATTTCTCATCACGCGCTCTCGAATGTCCCCTCGGCGAAAACTGTAAGGCTCCATGGTGGCGGATTCTCCGTATTTGAGCATGAACTCCTGTTCTCTCATATGAAGCTCTGAACCGGTCAGCCCGATGAAGAGCAAGACAACCCCAAGATGGGTTAAATAACCGCCATAGCGCCGTTGGTTTCTAGAAAACAACCACAAAACCGACTCCAAGACCCCGCGGCCTGACAGCCGCGCGGCCCAGATCCCCCGCCAGAACTCCTGGAGGATGCAGACCAGGGTCAAGACACAGAGTACAATGGACAGAAGACTCATCCAAGGCCTATGCCCGGCAATCAAGAGTCCGACTGCCGTCACGACCGCCATGATGGCAGGCCAAAATAAATTCCGTTTCAAGCCACCTAACGATGTGGCCTGCCAAGCAAGCAACGGTCCTACGCCCATGCCAACGAGTATGATCAGGGCCAGTGGGGCGATCACGGAATTGAAAAAAACCACATCCACCGAAATTTTCGTTCCCATGGTCAGCCCCGTAATGACGGGAAACATTGTTCCCACAAAGACAACGGCGAGCATAAGGAGCAAAACGACGTTGTTTAAAGCAAAGGATGCTTCCTTGGAGGCCAGGGATCGAAGGCTGTTTTCAGAGCGAAGTAGAGGATAACGCCAAGCGATGAGAGCCATGGAGATGAAAGTCAAGGCTATCAGCGCATAGAGGAACCAGACGGTGGCGTCCGTTTTGCCGAAGGTGTGCAAGGAGCTTAAGACGTCACTTCGAGTGAGGAAGGTCCCGAAGATACAGGTGGCAAACGCCAGTGTTACGAGAGAAAAATTCCATATTTTAAACATCTTTCGACGTTCTTGGACCATAATTGAATGGATGTAGGCTGTCCCAATCAACCAGGGCATAATGGAGGCGTTTTCCACCGGATCCCAAGCCCAGTACCCTCCCCAGCCGAGTTCTTTGTAGGACCACCAAGCTCCCAGAGCAACACCGATGGTCAACGTTGTCCACGCAAACATGGCCCAAAGCCGAGTCGAGCGAATCCAACGATCATCCAGCTCCTTCGCGATGAGAGCCCCTACCGCGTAGGCAAAAGGAATTGTCCAGGCGGCGTATCCTGTAAAGAGTGTCGGGGGGTGAAAGAACATCCCGGGATCCTGCAGAAGAGGATTCATTCCCTGGCCATCAAGTGGCGCAAAGCCATCAGCATACTGAAGAAACGGGTTCGATAAGAACCCGGAAACCCCCAAGAAGAAAGCCAGGCAAATCGCTGCGGTTCCCAGTGTGTAAGGAATCGCCCCGCGATCCCAATCGTTCCGATGAAGCCAAGTGAGCAGGGACACCATCAACGCCAGCTCCACTCCCCACAAGAAAAGCGAACCGGGATGGCCAGCCCAGAAGGCGGAAATCAGGTAGAACAGGGGCAGCTCACGGTCGGAATAGCGCGCGACGTAATCGATGCTAAAATCGTGGGTAAACAGAGAATAATAAAGAGCAAATGCCGCAATGACAGTGAACGCGGTGGCCGCGTGTAATGCGCGAGATCCACTGACGACAAAGCGGCGATCCCGCTTCCAGCCCCCGTAAAACATGACTACGGCTGCATAGACACAAAACCAAAAAGCCACTGGCACGGCGAAATAGCCCACGAGCTGCATGTCGCTCTCCTTTTCCAAAGCTCAGCTTCATCGCCCCGCCGACAAAGCCATTCCCCTACACTCGTTCCTGACTCGTTTCCGAATCGACGACCCTCCGGCCCGAAGTTCGGTTGCTCTGTGTCACCGAGTCCCCTCCGACGGGTCCGACACTGTAGTTCCCCGATTCCGCGCCGGAATCCCGCTTTCGGACTCCCCACGGCTTGCCACCGTTGGATCGTATTCCGCGGCCTCGTATTTCGAGGGGCACTGTACAATGACCTGCTTGGCCGTCACCTTGTTGCCATCGTATTTTCCAACGACAATCACATTACGGCCTTCATCGAAGTTGTCCGGTGCCAAGGAATTGAGGCCGACTTCCACCTGTTTCCCCAGCTTGCCAACAAGTCGAAACCTCACACGTCTCCTGTGATCCAGCCACTCCACGGAGCCTTCAGCGACTTGCCCCATCACTTTGACGGACTTCCCTGTATGGATAGCCGGATCCAGCTCATCAGCTTCAAGGTAATACATCATGGCTCCCTTAAAACCGGTCACCCCAAAGTAGATGACGACCGCAAGAATCGAGAGGAAGCCGAGGCCACATTTCCATTTCGAGCCGCTCATCACAAGGCTCCTGTGCTAGAGTTGTCCCCACGTGTCATCTTCCCTAAAAGTCCCAACATTCCTTAGCCTTTTCTGGTTTACCCCGCCTGGGTCATTCCCTTGGTTTTGTTGCTTCGGGAAACCCTGCGCCAACAATAACGGGAACGAATTTCGAAGTTCGGGTATCCACGCAAGGCGGGACATTCCCGGGACTGTGGAATCGCAAGCGTCCGGGCAACGCCTCGCTATCGCTCGGCGGGTCACGCCGCGCGTTACCCGTAGGTGGTCCGGGGATTCCATCCCCCGTCCCCTGGCAGGGCTTCGCCCTGCACCAACCAGGGAGCGCGCA
>JAJRTK010000380.1 GCA_024278345.1 bacterium
GGAGCTGGCTCCCTGGCGTGGGTCTGGGAGCGGCGCTCCCAGCGGAGGTCCGGAGGCAGAGCCTCCGCCGGGTTCCAGGGCTGGAAGCCCTGGGGCGGCGTCTGAAATCTGCACCGTGGCCGGTACCATGACCGAGGCCCTATCCGAACTTTGCCTTTCAGACGTCTCACCATCCAGGATCATGCACCGCAGGCGTGACACCACAGATGGATCAGCACCAGATTCATAGGGAACTTTGGGCTAGACCCGGATTTCTTATCAAATCCCGTCGCGAGGCGGCGCGGGCACGCAGCCGTCGAGTCCGACGACAGGCAGGCACCGGAGGCGTAGTAGAACTACGTTGAGGATGCCGGACCGGGGAGGGCGCTGTTGACTGCGATGATTGCGTTGACGCAGCAGGGATTTGATGAGATTTTCGGGCTAGAGACGGCTCCCGCTGTGCTGTTTGCGCAGCTCGTTAAGAACCATCTTGGCACAGGCTTTGAGTGTGTCGAAAATACCGACCCCGCTCAAGGCTACCGCTTCGAACCAGGGCACGTACATGGGATTGAGCATCCGTTGCATCTTCTCCGCCGAGACGATGTTCTTCAGATCCCTCTTGTTGTACTGCATGACATAAGGAACGGTATTGATGTTGTAGCCCTGTTCTTTGAGGTTAACCCGGAGATTTTCCAGAGACTCGATATTCGATTCCATTCTTTCGAGCTGGGAGTCTGCGACAAAGATGATCCCATCGACCCCTTTGAGGATCAGCTTGCGGCTGGCGTTGTAAAAAACCTGCCCGGGAACCGTATAGAGATGGAATCGAGTTCGGAAACCCCGGATCTGACCAAGCTCCAGCGGCAAGAAATCAAAAAAGAGGGTTCGGTCAGTTTCTGTAGCCAGGGAGATCAACTGCCCCTTCGACTCTGCGGCTGTACGCTCGAAGATGTACTGGAGATTCGTCGTCTTACCGCAGAGGCCGGGGCCATAGTAGACGATTTTACAGTTGATCTCGCGGGTGGAGTAGTTGATGAACGACACGACTCTAAGACCACCTCAGGTGAACAGACGATCGATATCGTCGTCAGTGATCTCAACAAAGGGAGAGCTATCTTCCCCAATGGCTCTCTCACTTCTCTGCTGAACGCGTTCAAAGACATCGGCGAGTTGCTCGGAAACCTTTTTGACGCGCAGTCGCACGAGACCAAGAGACGTACGGTCGTCAAAGACGACCACGAGAATGCCTCTGCCTCCCACGAGAGAAATGTGAAGCTTATCGTTAGCGCCTTCGTGGAAGAGGACAGTAAATTCCTGCTCTCCAAGTAATTTGGCTAGCCCACCGGTTGCTGCGATGTTCCCAGCGGTGAGGGAAGCCAAAGATGTGGTATCCACCTTGTGCGTGTCACCCTGAGCGGCGATGAGCTGCCCATTCTTATCGACGAGAAACACACTCTTGGCGTTGGCATCTGCCTGAAGCTTGGCGATGATGCCTGTGATGGATTCGATATCCTCAGGATACATGACCAGGTCACCGGCCACGGTTATATCCCCCTATTAAAGGAGTTCCCGAAGAGTGCAGAGCGCCCACCACCGTTCCCGAGGTCAAGACTCTCCCGCGACAGGAAGGACATCTACCGGAACGATCTGTAATCTCAAACACCTACGGTTCTGCGCATGGACCCCTCTTGGAGTCCAGGTCTTGGAGAGGTTTGACAACGACCCGATACTAGCCCAAAGGAGTCTTGGGGTCAAACTCCTTGCATTCTTTCGCGAGGTTGCTTAGCCTAGGTGACGAGTTGAGCAGGGAGTATGACCCCATGAAACGAGCCTTATTCGCATCATCGATTCTGATCGTCTGGTTGTCTGGACTCGCTTGTGCCCAGCCTCTGTCCGAGGTTAGCCGGAGCTGTCCCCCGGAGAACCAACCGAGCACACTCGAACGAGTGAAGCTCATGGAAATCTATAATTCAATGGTCGGTCTTGGTACAGGTGCCGAAGTCGAGCAATCGCTTCGCAACAAGCTCGACGAGCTTTCGGCAAGCTACCGGAAAAGCAAGCTCAGCGATTTGCAGTTTCTTTCGTCGGCGCTTGTGCGTCTGGCAAACGATTTGAGGTTGCAGGAGCGGGAGGAGCTAGCCCGAGAGACGTTGGACGTGGCGCTTGAGCTTTGGAATCGCAATGTCGATGCCTATGAACTCTTGGGTCAGCTCTACATGGATGTCGGTCTTATAGGGGTACCATCGGCCATACTGACGTGGGTGCAAGGGTATATCGCGGCCCTTGGAGACTTCTGGCACGTTTACTTCACCGCCATCAAGCTTTTTGTCTGGTTTTTAATTGCGGTGCTCGGAATCCAACTCATTTGGATGCTTGGATGGTCTTTCGCTTTTTTCAGATTGTGGTGCCACGATTTGTCCGAGTTGCTCGGGAACCTGCCGGCCCCTTTGAGCCTGTTTCTCGGGGCTTTGATCCCCTTGGCTCCCCTTCTTTTGGGTTTCGGTGTTTTTTGGACTGGCGCCATCGTCCTGGTCCTTAGCTGGCCCTACGCCAATCGGTTTGCAAAGGGAGCCATGGTGGCTTCCGTTCTGCTTGTGGCATGCCTGCCGTTACTCTTTTCAAGAGCCTCCGCCCTCGCGAGCCTTTACGAAGACGACATGGTGCATGTGCTCCTTTACCTCGAGGAGGGAGAGGACTGGAATGAGCAACTTTGGGCCGTGCTGAACAAAATGACCATCGATCAGCCAAAAAACCCATTGCCGGCCTTTTTACTGGGAAACCTCTACTATGAGAACCGATGCTATTTTGACGCCGAGCAGATCTACCGGGATGCTCTGAGGGCCAGGAAAAACGCCAAAATTCTTAACAACTTGGCATGCACACTCTACCTCCTGAACAACCCGGACGGAGCCATTGTCAAGTTCATCGACGCGGAAAAAACCAATGCTGGAATGGTTTCGGCGCCCATCAACCTGAATCTTCTCTACAATGAGAAGCTTGAATACGATGCTGCTTCCAAGGCCATGGAAAGAGCCAAGTCTATTGATTCCGATGCCGTAAGCAAGCAAATCGAACGGGACATGAAGATGGAAGATCGCCATGACGCCGTCGTCTTGGAAGAAGTTGATCGCTGGGGAATTATTTGGCGGCGGTACCAAAAGGCCATTGGACGAGCAGACCTCTTCCAAGACCTTTGGCCTGTGAGAATTCTTAGGCCCAAGCTTTCCCAAGTCTCCGTGGTGGCACTCATCCTCCTTGCCATTTTTGCCTTGCGTTCGACCGTGATTCCGATCTCCCGAAAAACCCGCTATTGCATTAAATGCACGCGGCCCACCTGTCCGAAATGCCAGTTGGTGGAGCAGAGCACGGCACTCTATTGCGCCAAGTGCGTTCATCTTTTTTTGCTCCGAAAGGGGATCGACGCGCAGGTGCAGAAAGATCGGATCGCAGAGACAAACCAAATCGTTAGAAATACTTTCCTGCGGGCAAGGATCGCGAATCTTCTGCTCCCCGGAGTTGGGCAGCTTTTGATGGGCCGATGGCTCATTGGCCATCTATTTCTCGGTCTTTGGGGGCTTGTTTGGGCTCTTTATCTGTGCCCATCGCTTCCCGTGTTTTCCTATCTCGACGTTCTCATGCTTCCCAGCCAGCTTTGGAGTTCGGCGCTCATCGTGTGTGGCACCTTGTGCTGGATCTTGCCAAATCTGTTGATCCCCATCCAAGAGTGAGGCCCCTTTCATGGCTCTCGAAGGCACCCTCAAGGACTTCAGTCTAGCCGACATCTTCCAACTCATTGGTTTGCAGCGGAAGACCGGCATTCTGACCCTTCAAAGCGACGAAGATACGGTGACCATAACCTTCAACCAAGGGATGGTTGTTGGCGCCGAGTCTGTCGAAAAGAGGCTCGAAGACCGTTTGGGACGCGTACTTGTCAAGAGGGGTACGATTACGGATGAGCAGCTTGAAGGTGCGCTGGAGATCCAGAAAGAGACTCTCCAGAGGTTGGGCTATGTTTTGGTCAAGAGTCACTTCATTTTGCCCGAAGAGCTGCGCGATGCTCTTGTTCAGCAAATTCAGCAGATTATCTATCGACTTTTCCGCTGGCATGAAGGCTATTACCATTTCCGGCAAGAGAAGACCGTCCACTTCGATCGAGAAAACATCACGCCACTGAGTGCCGAAACCATTCTGATGGAAGGAGTCAGAATGCTCGATGAGTGGCCTCATATCGAGCGCCTCATCGGCTCCTTCCACACCGTCTATGCGCCCACCGACAAAGCAACTGATCTCCAAGTGATGGATATCGACGAAGAGCTTCAGATCGGTGGATCAGGGAAAAATCGTGCACCAAACCAAATCACACGCCACCAAGCGGTAGCTCTCGAACAGCTCGATGGCACCCGCGATGTGCAGGGACTCATAGAAGCGTCGAAGATTCTGGAATTCGAGCTTTGCAAGGCCCTGGCTGGACTCGTTCAGAAGGGCATCGTTGCCCCAGCCCACCAAAAAGTCACTGACGCCGAAGTACTTTCCAAGCCTGGGATTTCTTTCGACTTCAAACGGATCGTGACCAATATCGCGGCTTTTGCAGTTGTCGTCGTCGTATTGGCTTATGTCGTCCCTAGGGCCGCCGACCAGTTTGCTTCCTTTGGCGCATACTCCACTCCAAGATGGGATCACCACCAGGATCAAGTGAGGAGAGACAGGCTGCGCTATGCTCTTGTTATCTACCACCTGATCAATCTGAGCTACCCGGAAGACCTTGGTGTGCTGATTCGCGAGGGGTACTTGCCCGAAGAAATCGTTTTCGATCACCGGGGCCAACTCTTCCGATATACGAAGGATCGACAAGGGTTTACGCTGCGACCCGCTGGGAGGGATGGCGACCATGGAACAGAGGACGATGTTGTCATTCGGATCAACGACCAGGGGTTGAGAACTCCGGCACGTTTCTTTCGCCCCTTATTCGATCAAAGCTCGGAAATAACAGCGATCGTTGGCTCCAGCCACAAAACCGCGGCTCAGACGGATCGTCTTCCACAATAACAGCCACGTCTCCATGCGTTCAGCCAAGTACCGAAGGTGTTACGATGGCCACGAAAGACAAACCTGTCTACATGATCAGCATCGTCGCCAAAATGCTCGAAGTGCATCCTCAGACCCTTCGCCTCTACGAACGGGAAGGTTTGGTAATGCCCTCCAGAACTGACGGAAACACTAGGCTCTATTCACAGCATGATGTCGAACGGGTGGAAAAGGTCCTGAATCTTACGCGCGATCTTGGAGTCAACCTGGCCGGAGTCGATATTATCTTGCGCCTCAAAGAACGGATCCAGGACCTCGAGCAATCAAAAAACGCTTGTATCTCGGCTTTTATCCAGTTTCTGGAAAAGAAAATCGCGCTGAAAGACTTCGAATTGCGGAATTACTTTCTCGAACTCGTGCAGGAAGCAGTCGAACAAGGCATCCTCGATACCACCGAACCCAGTGACGGGGAGCCCCGTGCCGGATGAGAAGGACAACCCACCTGGCGGCAGCTTTGCCGATTCTCTCAAGCTTTACTTGAAAGAGATTGGACGCATCCCGATGCTTTCCAGGGACGAGGAAAGTGATCTCGCCGCCCGGATCCAGAATGGCGATTTCGATGCCCTCCAACGGCTTGTAGAAGCCAACTTACGATTCGTGGTTTCCATCGCGAAGCGCTACAATAGCCAACGGATGGGACTTCTCGATATCATCAACGAAGGCAATGTTGGCTTAATGGAAGCCGCAAAACGCTTCGATCCAAATCGGAACGTCAAGTTCATCAGCTATGCCGTCTGGTGGATACGGCAGGCGATTGTTCAAGCTCTTGCCGATCAAGGACATATTGTCCGGCTTCCCCTCAAGCAGGCCGGACTCATTTACAGAATCAATGAAAAATTCAACCAACTCACCTTCGAGTATGATCGTGAGCCCACCATGGATGAGTTAGCAACCGCTCTGCGCCTCCGGCGCGAAGACCTCGAGCGGATCCTCATGGCAACCCGGCAGTCCATTCCTATCGAAAACCCCTCTGAAACCTACGATCCCAGCCGTCGGCCTCTCACTCTCAAAGACAACAATCTGGTGGATGCCGAGCAAGAGCTCCTGAAGGCAGCTCGCTCCAAAGCTGTCCAAGAACTGATGAACCACCTCGATAGCCGAGCGCGGGAAATCCTCAAACTCAGGTTTGGGTTTGGTGGCCAAGAGCCGCTCTCACTGGAGAAGATCGGAAGGAAGATAGGGCTGACCCGAGAACGCATTCGGCAAATCGAAAAGAAGGCCAAGAAGGATCTCCAAAGACTGGCAGGACAGCGGCGGCTCAAGGACTTTCTGAATTGACTGGCAACGGGGTTCCGGGACGTGAAACGCCCGAAGGCGGGATTCCCGCCAAGCGCTCCCGTTCTCCATACCCAAGCTCTTCACCATTGGAGCGTCTCCAGATCGATCCTCCGGGCAGCTTCCCCAAGTCCCGCGTAATGCTCCTGATGGCAGGTACAGATAAGGATTTGCACCTGCTTGGCGGTTTCCTTCAGGAGCTGGAGAAGTTTCCGTCGCCGGCTCGAATCCGCGTGGACCAGAACATCGTCAAGAACCACCAGATGCCGCTCCTCCTTGGAAATCTGAACCGCCATGCCCAGCCTGACCAGTAATCCAAGTTGATCCCGTGCGCCCCGCGACAGCATCTGGATATCCACTTTGGTCTTGGAGACTCTGTCCTTCACCTGGTGAATCCGGAGATCCTTGTCGAAGCGGACTTCGGAAATCTGTTCACCCAGCACTTCCCTGGCCCGGATGGAGACCCATTCCCGGATCGGTCCCCCCAGCTCTCGTTGGAACTCTTCCCGGGCGATGTCGATGAGTCCCTTGAGGCGGCGAATTGCGCTCTGTTTGAGGCGTTCGGTTTGGATCTCTTGCTGGCGGAGCTTTAGTTTTTCCTCCACTTCGGCCAGGCGCTGGTAGAGGCCTTGGTGATTCAGTTGGTTCAGTTCGCCTTCCAAAACCGTCTGCTTCCGGAGTCGCTCGTCGCGGAATCCTTGGAGCTCCCGATACTCTTCCTCGAGTTCTTGGAGCTCCGATGCGGGATTGCGCGGGAGCTCTGGCAGCCGGTGCAACTTTTTGAGGGCCTTTTCCTCTTTGGATTCCGCGTCGTAGAGATCGCGGCGCAGCTCCTCTTTTCCTTTGCCGGCCATGTGCAGTAATCGTTTCCTTTGAGCCTGTCTTTCGCTGTCTCGATGGTTCTCGAGACTCGCCTTCGTTCCCAGTTTTTCGTCTTTCACGTGCCGGAGCTTTTGTTCCGCCGCTGCGCAAAGTCCTTGAGCCCGGTGGTGGGATCGCTTTTCTTCTTCCAAGCGGATTCTTGCATCCTGGAGGGCCAGGGAGCTTTTGAGGATGGTTTGTTCGAGCTTCTCGAGATTGGTGTCAGAAATAGCGGCGAACTTGGATTTAGCCTCAAGCTGTTCCTCAAGGATTTGGAGGCGTCCCCGGATTCCGTTGAGGTGCTCGCGCCTTTTTTGCAGGTGGTTCCGAGCCCGGAGAACCTCTTTCCGAAGCGCCTCAAGCTGTTTTTTGGCTTTTGCGCTCTGTTGTCGCCGCGCCGCTTGTTCTTCCTTCGCGACGATCAAATTTTGTTCCGCTGTCTCGACGCTGGGGCCCTGATGAGGAAGATGCTTCAATTCTTCTTCGATTTGGTTCTCATTGCGATGCTGCTTCCGCACTTTGCGAAGAAGACCGATTTCTTGGTCCAGGGCACGGCATTTTCGACTTGCCTCGCGAAGCTGCTCCAGGCTTTCGGCGCCGTAGTTTGCGAGCTTTTGTCTGTATTCCATGTCCAGTGCCGCCAGCTCCTGTGAAGCGCGGCGGCTTTTGGCTGGCCGTTCCACCCGGATCTTGCCGAGTCCGGGCAGCTCAAGCTCCAGGCGGATCCCTTCAAAGGTCTGTTCCATACCAGGTTCTAATCTAATGTGGAAAGAGTCTTCATCGGCACGGATGGTTGCCTCAAGGGATCGTGTTGCCAGGAAGGTGAGGACGACCCGCTCCGCCTCCAGCTTGGCCTTGGCGCTCACTCTTTTCTTCTCGATCTTCCGCAAATCGTCCAGGACTGACTCTGGTGCCGCCCGAATTTGACGGCGTCGAGCCAGGTGTCCTTCAATGGCATGGTCCGCCTCGCGAATCTTGGCCAGCTCATCCAGGAGATTTCGCCGCTTTTCCAAGAGATTCGCCGTGTCGAGTTGGCGCTGGGCTTCCTCGGCGGCAAGTTGGCTCTGGTGGGCATCCGCGTCCGCTTGCTCGGCTATCTTCTCCGTTGTTTCTTCTTTTCCGAGGTGTTCGCTGTACGTAGCTTCTGCCAGGCGGACGCGCTCTTCGGCCTTCTTTTCTTTCGATCTGGTTTCGCGGAGTTGCTTGGAAAGAGCAAGGAGATCGCTCAGCTTCTCGTGTTGTCGTTTGCCTTGGTCGAGTTTCTGGGAGCATTCGTCAAAACGGCGTTTGGCTTCGAGCTCCAGTTTTCGGCACGTTTCTGCTTCTTGACTGAGCTCAGCCTCCCGTTCCTCCAATTCTGCAAGGTGTTGCCGGGTCTGTTTCCCAAGCTCGCGGGCGATTTCCTCTTCAGCGGCGGCATCCTGGATCTGTTGAAGAAGGGCTTTCTTTTTCGTTACCTGAGATTCGAGGGAGCTGACCTTTTCCTGGGCGATGGAGCGCTGGATCTCCAACTCCCGATAGTTGTCCCGCTTCTGCCGAAGTTCGCGGAGTTTCTCTTCGAGCTCTTGGAAGCGAAGGGAGTCTTCTTCTTGTTCCGCGATCTCATCCTGGATCCGTTCCGACAGATGTCGGCTCTGTTCGAGCTGATTCCGAAGATTGCCGGCTTCTTCCAGAAGTTTCTTTTCTTGCTCTTCCAGCTTGAGAAGCGGGTTGCCCCGTCGAAGTGTTTGACGCTCTTTCGTGTAGTACAGGTCGAAGCGCCTTTCGACCTCTTCCACGATCCGTTGGGTCTCCGCGGGAATCGAGTGGGATCGGCTACCCAGGACAGGTTCGAGACGGCGATGGAGATCGAGATCGAGGCCGTCCGGAACAACGGCGTGATCCTGCAAAGCCCATAGCAGGCGGAGAAGTCCCCACTGTGTCAAGCTGCTGGAGCCGTGCCGTGCGGTCGTGCCTCCCACCAATTTGTGGACCAGCTCGTGGATCTCCTCTTCGTCGTCTGTTTTGTCGAACCAGTGGTCTTCTTTCCATAGTTGTAATGTCGAGTGTCCCCGGGTGGGATGGAACAGTTTTTCGATGCGGTACCGCCGGCCCTTCGTTTCGAAGACCAGGGCGCCGATTGGGGCGACGTTGGAGCCCCATGGCTGGATCTCCATGGCCGTCCTGCTTCTGCTCCTACTTCGGTCGAAAAGCAGACGTCCCATGGCGGCGATAAGAGTGCTCTTGCCGGCTTCATTCGGGCCGTGGATGATATTCAAGCGTGAAGACAAATCCGCGACTTTTACCCGATTCCGAAACCGGCGCCACTTGTGCAGTTCTATCTGCCGGACCCACATGAGAGCTTCTCCTTGATGGACCAGAGGGTGCGGAGTGCCTGACGGGCGACTTCTGCTTTGGGGCCTCCCAGTTCCAGGTCGGCCTGGAGATCGGAAACGATTCGGCCCAGGAGAGGGCTTTTCGCCATGGCCTCGAGTTCTTCGGGCGTGGCTTCTTCCTTGATCTCTCCCTCGAACCTGAGGTGGAGGAAGCCCAGTTCTGGAGCGACTTCTTCCCGGAAGTGGCGGAGGGATTCGAGGAGGGCCAGGGAAGTCGCCCCGGCAAGCTCGATGGAGACCAGGGTCTTTTCTGGAGTCGGCAACCCCCGGAGCTGCCGTTCCAGCCGTTCCAGATCCCCAGCCTGCTCGATGGGAGCGGCGATCTTCTTCCATCTCAGGGTGCCAGTGGGAAAAATGTCGATTTTTACCGGTTCATTGGGTTCGATCTGGAGAAGAGATGCTTGGCCTGCTTTTTTCTCCGCGAATTTGGTCTGTTCGTGGGTGCCGGGGTAGAGGATCGTCGGTGCCTCGGTCGACGGGTAGGGATAGTAGGAGTGCCAGTGGCCTAGGATCAGGAAGTCGAGGTCTCTCCGCTTCGGTGCATCGAGGGGGATGGGGAAGTCATCGTCTTGGTATTTGCCCTCGATCTTGAGGGACCCGTGGGCGACACCAATACGAACTCCCTGTTCCGGCGTTCGTGGCGGAATCGCTTCGGTGGGGTCCTGCCGGGATCTTCTGGAAGTCACGGGGCAGGGTAAGAGTGTGGCGTGGGCATCTGGGAGGGGTACGGGTCCCGGTTCCTTGAGCAGGTGAACATGCGAGGGCAGGCGGTTTTCCAGCCTCCGGAGGATCGAATCGTGGCCCCAGGGATCGTGGTTTCCCGGTAAAATGTAAACAGGCACTTGACTCAATCGCAGGATTTCGATGACTTTCTGGGCTAGCCGATCCGGCACCTGGTTGTCTTCGAAGGTGTCGCCGGCAAGGATCAACGCGTCGGGCTGAAGCCGGTTTGCAAGTTTGACAACTTCCCCGGCGGCTTCGATACGCGCCTTGCGCACGCGGGCAGCCGCATCGGCCACGCTGGCGGCCTTCATACCGATTTGCCAATCCGCCGTTGCCAGAATCTGTACCACGAAAACTCCTCCCATTTTTTGGGACCTATCAAATTGTCGTGTTTTTGCTTTACAATTTTCTTCGCCGAAACGGTGGCACCGGCATCTTGCCGGTGTAGCGCCCTCCGGGTTGCACGGAGCCGGGAAGGAGGCCCGCCCCAGCGGTGAAGTTGTCAACCGAATCTGATAGGTCTCCATTTTTTGTGGGGCCGCCGGTTGTGCCACGTGACAGGTAACCGGAACTACCATACACGATCCCGGTGCGGGATGGTGAGCAAGGATACAGGTCGCCGCGACCTTAGCCTGCCTCGTCCCGATCCGTCATGAGAGTTCCGTGCCCTGGATGCAGCAGCCCCAAAAATTTAGCTCGTGGTGCGTCTTGAGGGTTCTTTGCATGGGTTCAGGGCGATGAAAGGCGAGTGGCGGCGGACGGATTGCCGCCGACGCGAGCGGACCGCAACACTAAGAGAATAAAGCTATCGATAACCATCATCTATTCGACATCGAAACCTGTTCGCCAGACGCTCCGTTGCATTTGAAAGGCAAAATCGGCTACTTACGTTGGCCACTAGAGTGGGTTTCGGATTCCGGGGAGTGGTCAATGTGGAACACGCTCCTAGAGCCTTGTTTTCTTGTGGGGTTGGCTAAACGTTTTCTAGGCTCAGCCGGCGGCTGACGAAGGAGGTCAGATTCATGGATGCGGCCAAGACACGAAACTTCGTCGAAACAACCTGGGATCGGAGCATTCTACCGGCTTTGGAAGAATATATCCGCATCGAGAATCTCTCTCCGGATTTTGATTCCGGCTGGGATGCTCGGGGCGAAATGGAACGGGCGGTTCAGCTTGCCGCCCGCTGGATCGATTCAAGGGGAGTGAAGGGCTTGACCTGGGAGGTCGTGCGGCTGGCGGGCAGGACGCCTCTATTGTTCATCGAAATCGCAGGCGACTCGGAAGAGACGGTGCTCTTGTACGGCCATCTGGACAAGCAGCCGCCCATGGAGGGTTGGTCCGAGGGGTTGGGTCCCTTCACGCCGGTGGTCCGGGAGGGGAAGCTCTACGGTCGAGGCGGCGCCGACGATGGTTATGCGGTGTTCGCGGCCGTTACGGCGGTCCAGGCGCTTCAGAAACAGGGGATACCTCACGGCAGATGCGTCATTTTGGTGGAATGCTGCGAGGAAAGTGGTAGTGTCGATTTACCTGATTACATAGAAAAATTGGCGGATCGCATTGGCCAACCGGAGCTGATTGTTTGCCTCGACTCAGGCTGTGGCAACTACGAGCAACTTTGGCTCACCACCTCTCTTCGAGGAATGGCGGCGGGAACTCTCCGCGTACGGATTCTGAAAGAGGGTGTTCATTCGGGGGATGCCAGCGGCGTGGTGCCCTCCAGTTTCCGGATTCTTCGCCAACTTCTCCAGCGGCTCGAGGATGCGGCGACGGGGCGGATTCTCCCCATGGACCTTCACGTGGAGGTTCCGGCCGAGCGTCTGGAACAGGCTCACCGGTCCGCGGGGATTTTAGGGGGAACCACTTGGACGAAGTTTCCCTTCGTGGAAGGTGCGTGCCCCGTGGTGGAGGATTTCAAAGAACTCATCCTGAACCGCACTTGGCGGCCCCAGCTCGCGGTGACCGGTGCCGATGGGATGCCTTCCGTGGCGGATGCCGGGAACGTGCTAAGGCCAGATACGGCCGTCAAACTCTCGCTTCGGCTGCCTCCAACGCTAGACGCCAAGGCCGCGACGGTTTTCGTCAAACGCCTTCTAGAGGAAGAGCCTCCCTACGGGTCGTCCGTGGAGTTTCGCACGGAGACCGAAGCCAACGGCTGGAATTCACCCCCGCTGAAACGTTGGCTCGAGAGCTCCCTTGAGTCCGCTTCCATCGAATTCTTCGGAAAAGGGCTTTGCACCATGGGCGAAGGTGGCTCCATCCCCTTCATGGCGATGCTCGGCCAGAAATTTCCGCGGGCTCAGTTTCTGATCACCGGCGTCCTGGGGCCCAACGCAAATGCACATGGGCCCAATGAGTTTTTGGAGATCGCCACCGTGAAGAAGTTGACCTGCTGCGTGGCCGCCGTGTTGGCGGACCATTTGTCCCCATCCATCCCGTGAGCATGGAGATGCCAATAAGCTCTGGATTCGAGTGTGACCCCACCGCCCGAGGCCCCGAATGTCGCCGAAATCTGGGTTGGGACTCCCGCAGGGCAAAATTCGAGTAAATCGCTTTATTTTCTTTGGGTTGCGTTCCGCTCGCGTCGGCGGCAATCCGTCCGCCGCCACTCGCTTTTTAACGACCTTAGCCTGTTTGCGGTGCCCCAATAGCATCTCATGAGCTAGATTTAGTGTCCATTTGGATTTCGTGACTTGACGTGTTGAATTTTAGATGGGAAAGATTGAGCAATATGGGGTTGTTGGAGTCCCAAAAAATTTTGGGCGAATTGGTGAAAAATATCCTCTTTAAGGAATAGCCAAGATGAATTTTGTCTTGTATGAAAATCAGTTGGGGCGTGGTCTTGGGGAGTGCTACACCAGAACCCGCGTAACTTCTCTGAAGAGTGGCCTCGGAAAACGGATTCCATGGGGATTGACGTCCTGTTTGCCGCCGCGGTTCATGGCGGTCATGCTCTTTCTGGTGGCGTCCGTCTCGACGCCCCTGGGATTGGGCAACGCCATGGCCCAGTTTATTGGTATCACGGGGCATAGTCCATCGGGGTGTCAGTACAGTTCTCTTCAGGTTGCCATCGATCACCTAGAGACGACCCATCCCGGTGCGACGATTTACATTTATGATGGAGTGGGGAACAGGATCATTGACGAGAGATTGGTGATCGACGCCGGTGCCACGATGACCATCGCTCGAGGAGATTCCACCTGTCTGGCTTCAGGTGGTGGCTCTGTCACCATCCAAAACAGCTCCACGGATCCAGGTAGCCTTGGAGGGACCGTGTATGTTTCCAATGGCTCCACCGTCACCTTTCAGAACCTCAATATCACCCAATCGACCTATACAGTTCTTGCAGGTGGCGTTATTCTCGTTTTCGAGGCCACAACAACTCTGGATGGAACGCTGGTTCGCGGCGGGACGGCCTCGAATTGGGGCGGTGCCGCCGAAGTATGGGGCACAGGCGCTACACTCACTCTAATCGGCAACGAGACCAGCAAAGCGATCATCGAGGGCGGCTACACCCAAGGGGCCTCGGGTGGTGGCGGTGGAGTCTTGGTTGGGGCCGGAGGCGTGTTGGTCCTGGGCGATCCGGCGGGAACAGGCTCGGGCTACATAGGCAACAGCAAGTACCCCAACTACTCCGACACCGATGGTGGCGGCGTCTACGTGATAGGCTCCACAAGCCGGGTCGAGATGCACAACAGCTCCGCCATCTACTACAATGGCTTCACGCTCAGCGGTACGACGCCGACGGTGAATGGCGGGGGCGTCTATTTGGCCGATGGCACGTTGGAGCTGTTCGATTCCTCCTACATAGCTTTGAACAAGGCTTCGGCGAATGGAGGGGGAATCTATCAAGCCGCGGGCAGCGTTCGAATGAACAACAATGCTACGATCGGTGGCGCACTGTTCGCACCAAGGCCCAACACGGCTGACGGCTGGGGCGGAGGCGTTTTTGTTAGCAGCGGTACCTTTGAGATGCTGGATGAGCCTGATGGCGCCACGAGAACCGAGGTGAGCTACAATTCCGCAGCCGTAGGTGGCGGTATTGCGGCCCAGGGTTCCACGGCGACCATTACCGTTGATGGCGGGGACATTGCGAACAACACTGCGACTTCCGCGGGTGGTGGAATTGCTGTCTGGGGTTCCGTTGGGAGTCCCCTGTCGATTATCCTTCAATCTGGAAGTACCATAAATAACAACACATCCACGCCTGGTGCCGGAGGAGTTTACCTTGTGGGGGCCGACGTAACCTTGGATATCCTTGCCAGCACGGTGGATGGAAATCAGGGGAAGTTGGGAGCGGGAATTTTTGCATGGGGCGTGGATCCGAATGCACCGTCGTTTCTGAACATCCAGGGAGTCGATCCCGGGACCGGCTATCAGTTTTCCAACGTAACAAACAATATAGGAAGCGCTGGCGTCGCTGGTGAGACAGCCTGGGGCGGCGGGCTTTACCTCGGATCTAGCGTCACGACCACCATCGATCACGCCGTTTTTTCTGGAAACCAGGTGAATGCCCTGACGTTTGACAATGCCCGTGGAGGGGCGATTGCCATGGCCGGGGATTCAATCTTGAACATCACCGATTCGGCTTTTGCCTCGAATACGGCCGGCGATTTTGGCGGCGCCATCTACCACGCCGATGGCGATCTCACGTTGACGGCATTGACCGGGGCTTTTAGCGGCAATCTAAGCACCAATTTCCAAACCAACCAGTCGCGGTTGGGAGGGGCAATTTATTTTACGGCCTTGGATGTGGCACCCAGGACGCTTGTCATGAAAGCCCTGAGCTCCCCGGTTCTCTATTTTGTTGGGAACATTGCTGGACAAGACAATGGCACGTTCGGGAAAGGTGGGGCCATCTACGTAGACAACGGCAGTACCATCGATTCCACGGGGCGGGTTTGGGCTTACGGAAACAAGGCCGCAATGCATGGGGGCTTTGTGTACGCGGAAAACTCCACCGTGGCGTTCAGAGGCTGGGAGAGCTTCCATCCGTTTGCTGGAGCCAACGAAGCGGGCGCCGGCGATCCTGGTGATGGCGGTGCCTTCTACGCTCTCAACAGCAGCCTGCAAATCTTGGACGGACTCATCGGGACTCTTTCGGGCGCAAGCTATCCGAACCTTGCTCAGGACGTCAACGGAACGGGTCTCGGCAATGGAGGCGGTATCTTTGCCGACAATAGCGTGGTCGTGGCCTATAATACCCTGATTGAGAACAACGAAGCCGACAGGAGTGGCGGCGGGATCTACCTTTCTAACGGCTCCACTCTTCGGATGCGGAGTGATTTCGATGGTTCATTCGGTGCATTGGTCTGCAATCCGGCGGGCTTGGCGGCCGACCAATACTGTTCCGAGCTTCGTTCGAATGTCACGGATCCCAACAGCCCAACTCGTCTGTACGGTGGAGGACTTTTTGCCACTGGCGCCACGACGAGCGCCGAGTTTTTTCACACGGCTTTCATGAATAACGAAGCCGAATGGGGCGGGGCCATCGAGGTTCAGGACGGAGCCAAAGTACTTGTACGCAACAGCCGTTTTACGGGTAACTTCGGCGGTTTGAACAACAGCACTGTTCATGTCTATCAAAACGGCTCCATCTTCAATGCGTACCAGAGTACCTTCGCGGGGAACCCCTCCACAGCGATTTCTTATGTGAGTGCCGGACTGGCCGAGCTAACCAATAATATCGTGTGGGGGAATAATACCGGCATCAGTTTCAGCGGAACCTCGTACAACGCGGCGTGCAACGATACTCAAGGCTTTGTCCTGGCCGGAGCAGGGAACGTGAGCATCGATCCGCTGTTCACGACAACGGCCCGCGGCGACTTTCATCTCTTGGCAAGTTCCCCAGCGGTGGATGCTTGTTCCACCGGCGAATCCCCCGATCTCGATAATGTCATCCGCCCTGTCCAGAATTACGACATGGGCGCATTCGAGAATCAAGCGCCCTTGACCTTTACGCCGACGCCGACAAACACGCCGACGTTTACGAATACGCCGACATTTACCCCGACATTTACCCCGACGTTTACGCCGACGTTCACGAACACGCCGACGTTTACGCCGACGTTCACGAATACTCCGACGAATACGCCGACGTTCACGCCGACGTTTACGCCGACGTTCACGAACACTCCGACGAATACTCCGACGAATACTCCGACGAATACGCCGACGAACACGCCGACGAACACGCCGACGAACACGCCGACGAACACGCCGACGAATACGCCGACGAATACTCCGACGAACACGCCGACGAACACGCCGACGAACACGCCGACGAACACGCCGACGAACACGCCGACCATTACGAATACGCCGACAAATACACCTACGGGGACTTTGCCTCCGACGAGTACTCCGACGAACACGCCGACGTTTACGAATACGCCGTCATTTACCCCGACGTTTACGAACACGCCGACGTTTACCCCGACGTTTACGAATACGCCGACGTTTACCCCGACGTTTACAAACACGCCGACGTTTACGAATACGCCGACGTTTACCCCGACGTTTACGAACACGCCGACGTTTACCCCGACGATTACGAATACCCCGACAAACACACCAACGGGGACTTTGCCCCCGACGAGTACTCCGACGAACACGCCGACGAATACCCCAACGGGCACACTGTTGCCGACGAATACGCCGACGTTGACGAATACGCCGACGAATACGCCGACCGGTACTCTTTCTCCGAGTCAAACGCCGACTATGACGAGTACGGAGACTTCGACAGCCACAGAAACGTCAACGCCAACGAATACGGCAACGCCCACGGCCACAGGGACACCAACGCCAACGAGTACGGCAACGCCCACAGCGACAAGCTCATCGACTCCTACAGCACCGAGAACGATACCGGCTCCCCGAGGTAATAGTTTTGTCCTCATGTTGCTGTTGGCCGGTTTATTCCTTGTGATTCGGCGTCGCCGAGCTCAGAGGAGCCAATAACCCGGATTTCTCATCAAATCCCGTCGCGAGGCGGCGCAGGCGCGCAGCCGGCGAGTCCGACGACAGGCAGGCGCCGGAGGCGTAGTAGAACTACGTTGAGGACGCCTGACCGGGGAGGACGCTGTTGGCTGCGATGATTGCGTTGACGCAGCAGGGATTTGGTGAGATTTCCTGGAATAAAGGCTTTCCCCAGAGTGGTTTCTACCCATCGCGATGGCCACGCCATTCATAGTGGTGGTAGCCATCGTGATCCACTTCGCAGTAGACTTCGTCGTAGCCACTTTCAAGCTGATGATAGTGGTAGTACTGGAGGTCTTCCAGTGCTATGTAGAGCGCGGTTGCGGCGACGGCGGTGACGACTTGGCCAACAATCCGGTGACATCCTGAGCTGCCGAATAGAGCCAGCACGAGTAAGATCATCGCTAGTGTTCGTTTCATGGTTCTCCTCCAGTGCCGTTGTTTCCGCAGATTGCAGGCGCAATAGGCGTGCCATGATGGAGGAACCATGTTTTTATGGGCGCGTTTGTGGATCCCGGGGTGGGATTTTCCCAAAAAGGCTGTCCATCCAAATGTACAGCATGCCCTCCAAGGGAGAAACTCAATTCCCGGGGGGGGGCTTAGCCCTTCCTGGCGGCTTGCGCCTTTCGCGGGGAGCCTGAACTTCTGGGACCGGCAGGTCGTTTTGGCCGGGCCATTCTCTTGCCGAGCTTCACCAATTCGGCGGTGTTGTCGGCAATCCGGAAGATGACAATGAGGATTTCCATCCAGACCCGGGCGCTGATGATGGCCAGGAAGGTTCCAACTCCGATGACTACGATGCTCATGATGCCAGAGATGAAACTGATTCGAATCATGGTCATCACTGCACCGCCAAGACTTATCAGCGTGCCCAAGCCAATGAGGGCAAGCATCAGACCATAGATAAGCTTCAGAAGCCTGATGGTGATGATTTCCGAAAAGCTAAAGTCGAAAAGGCTTGAGATGAATCCGCTTGGTTCCGGTTCCATACTAGGCTCTCCTTGGAAGATGGGAAGCAACAGGCATTTCGGGCCACCCACGTAAGGCGGGACATTTCGAGGATTGTGGAATTGCCGGCGTCCGGGCAACGCCTCGCTCCGCTTGGCGGTTGTCCGGGGACTCCGGCCCCGGTCCCCGGCAGGGCTTTGCCCTGCACCCACCAGGGAGCTCGCTCCCTGGACCCACATTCATGTACGACGCGTTGCGTCTTTGTTTTGGCGGGTGTCCCGGCTTACGTTGATACCCTCCTTTTTCTCTGTCCCGCCTTAGGTGGATACCCGCATTTCGGAGAGCAGTATAGGGTGGCTCCCAAGATGTTCCAACTTCGGAGTGGCGGCGGCCATTTTTTGCGATTACTTCACCTTCCGGACCAGGGCTCCTTTGCCGAGTTCCTTCTGGAGCATGGCGGCAACTTGCTTGGCTCGCTCCCGGGAGCTGTAGGTCCCGATTTGCACTCGAAAAACCAGTTTACCGTTTGCCAGTCGCGCCCGTTCGATAAAGGAAGGGTACCCTTTTTTTCTCAATCGCTTGAGAGATTCAAGGGCTTTTTCCCTGCTGGACAAGGAGGAGATTTGAAGAGCAAAATCTCCTTGTTTATCGGGTTGGAGGGAGAGGCGAACAGGGCGTTTGGCCGGAGATGTTTTCGTTGCCGGTTTCGGGGGCGTGGTGGTGTTTTGCGAAGTTTTTGGAGCTAAACCACGGTCGTCCCGCCGAGCGGGTTTTCCAGAGTTCGACGAACTGGCTGCGGCAACCAAGACGGATGGTTGGTTGCCGGAATGAGGGGATGTCGATTTGCTGGTTCGGGTCGAGCCACGGCCATTACCGGGAGATTCCTTCGGTTCCCGTTTCTTTTTACCGGTCAGCTCGTCATAGAAGCCGAATTCGCCTTTTTCGATATTGGGCGATGTGGATCGGTCTGGGAAAAGCCTGGGAGGATCCGGACTTTTGACTTCCTCGACGCTCGCCAAGCCCGGAGGTGGACCGTACCAGGAGCGCTGGGCCATCATCCCCAGGAAAAAAGCCCCCGCCACGACGACGGTTGCGGCGACTCCCAGAAAGGCCAGATGCCATTTTTCCAGGACAATTTCCAGCGATTCGTGGTTTCTTTGTCCATGTCGTGCCATGAGAAATCCCTCTTGGGTGGGGACTCAGACTTGGGGTTCATTGGTCCCCGGGAATGTGCCCCTCTTCATTGGCCAGGGACGCCTGTGGAGTGAAAGGTCTTACACCCCACAAATAGCATCGATTCAACTCCTATTCTTGTCAAGGTTCCTTGACTGTTCGATGTGGGCAACGATCTCCGGTGCGGTCCTTTCCGCGGAGATCGAGGTGAAGAATCGCGCCATGGGTTGCTGGAGAGTCGGCCAGTTCAGGCATCGATCAATCCAGATCGAGATTCCGGTTCTGTCCAAAAGATCGGCTTTGGGGAGGGCTCGGAAGAAGGGTTCTTCTTCAAGGCTGGCCAGGTCCAGGGGAAAGAGATTCCACGGGCCAAAGCTGTCTGGCCTTGTGGCAAGCCAAAGTTCCAGCAGAGCTTGTGTTTGAGAATCCATAGGGAAGCGTGGTCGATGTCGGTCATCCCAACGAAGGGTTTGCCGTAGCAATAGAGTTGGTTTCGCCCGGGCAATCCTACGAACCAGAGAAAGCTGCAAGGCATGGTCCGTGACCAACAGATCGGCTCCGAACAGGATCTCGTCGTATTGGAAAGGGGAGAGTGTGCCAAGGGGCACGATCTCGACATCGCCCCCGTGCAGCTCGGAAAAGAAGCGGGCTGGCCCTCCGGCGACCAAGATTCGCCACCTTCGTCCAGTGGCGGCCAAGGCGTGGAAGATCTGTTTTTCCAGGATCGGATAGTAGAGCCCCAATCCCTGTTCCAGAGCAAGGTGGGCCGACCATTGAGAAAGCGTCAAAAGAAGTGTCTGACGCGACTTTGAAGCTCGCTTTGGGCCGGCGCCTGGCAAAATAAACTTCGGACTTGGGGTTTTCAGGCGGTTCGATTCGGATGGCTGGGGGCATTTTTCCTGCCAATTTGGATTCCAACAATGGATGGAGGCGTTTAGCTTCCGGAGGCAAACTGGATCCAGGGGGGGCGTGGGAGTGATGACAGAAATTCCCGAGGCCAGAACCTGCCGGCCGGCATGATCCCAAGGCAGGTTGTCGAATGTGGCCAGCCTGGGCCCCAGGTTGATGATGGAGCTCCATTCCAGGTTGGGAACGAATGGCTCTTCCTTGGAGTGAGTGCCCATGGAGCCGATTTGGTCCAAGAAGTTCCGAGCTTCCGCCAAGATTATGAGGGTGGGTTTGTGTTGGAGGCAAAGTTGTTGGAGCAGCAGAATGTTCTCTTCCGCCTGCGGTAGGAGACGCCAGCATCGGATTCCAAGGCAGGCCAAGTGCGCAGCCGCCAGAGGTTGTCCCACCATCACCGTCCCGATTCCCGCAGCGCCGAGTTGCGTAGAAAAACGCGCTGCCAGAGTCGAATCTCCCCAGACCCAGGGATTTGACAGCAGGATCAAGATGTTTTGTGATGGTGCTACCATGGTCGTTCGATTCTGACCAAGTGGTTTGGCTGTTGCGTTTTTCGAAAAGTACCCACAAGGTAAGCAACATTTCTATTGGTTTATCCGATAATGGATCTATGTAGGGTATGAAATGTCTCGTGAATCTCCAACTAGGAGCTGAAAGATGTCCGTATCTTGGGGCGGTGGTAAACAGGTGAGCACCCGCCAGAACTGGAAGGTTTCAGGCAGCAAGGAGTGGCAAGTTCAGGAGCCGGCAAGCAAGAAGGATCTTGAGATCCGTGCGCGCTCGGACCGCACCGGCAAGACCATCGCCGATGGGTTTTCGAACATGGGCCTGAACGTTTTCGGGGCGGCGACCCATCTATTGAATGCCGCGGCGACGGGCCAAAGGGTCGATATGGCGCAGTTGATGGAGGCTGCGAAGTTTGATCCCAAGCAGCTTACGAGCGATTTGCGAAAGATTGCCACCGATCTCCAGAAAAATCCCATGGACACGGCTCAGAACCTGATTTTGGGTGCGCCGACGGATGCGATTCAAGGTGGGCTGGAGAGCTTGGAGAAGCAAACGGGACTCCGAAAGGATTTTCAGGGCCAGTTTAGCACTCAGGCCGGGGATTTTTCCGAGTACCGATTCCGCCAACAAATGGGCGTCCTTGGTGAGCACACCAACAGGACTCGCACCATGGTGGGCGGCAGTGCCCAGGGTCAGGGCAACCTGACGGTGGGTTTGGCGGGAGTCCGTGGTCAGGGTTCCGTAGAGGCCCGGGCGGGAGCCGCGGTAGAGACCGATGGCAAGTTGCAGGGCGCCTGGGGTCAGGCCAGCTACAACGCCAAGGCCGGTGTCGAAGTCTATGGCAAAGCGCAGGGTGATTTTTCTTTGAATGCCCGTGGGCTTCAGGGAAAGGCCCGTGCCGAGGTGGGTGTCATGGCCTCCGCGGAGGCGAGCGCCAGTTTTCAGACGGCCGGTATCAATATTGGCGGCGAGCGTCTGGATCTGCGAGGGCAGGGTACGGTTCGAGTGGAGGCAGGCGCGAAGGCGGAGGCGAACCTCGAAGTCAACGCCACGATTTCTCCGCCCCGTGCCAACGTAGACATCGGCGGCCGCGCTTTTGCAGGCGCCAAGGCAGAGGCTCGGGGCCAGATCGGGATTGGCGGGTTTGCCACGTTGAAGGGGCAAGCCGGAGTCTGGGCAGGCGCTGGTGCCGAGGCAGGGGTGAAGCTTGGCTACAAAGATGGCAAAATCAGTTTTGGCTTCAATGCCGGTGCCGCGGCTGGTTACGGCTTTGGAGCGGGCTGGGGTGTAGAGGTCGATGTCAAGAAGCTTGCCAATGCAGCAGTTGGTGCGGGAGTCCAGGCGGCTGTCAAGGGGATCGACTACGCGCTTCATCCGGAAAAAGCGGTCTTGGACGCGGTAAAAACGGTTACCACCATTGAAAAGACGGTGGACAAGGTCACCGATGCCGTGGACAAGGGCGTGACCAGCGTGGTGAAGAGTGCGGCGAAGGCGGCGAGTTCCATGGTTCGGGGTGCCGCAAAGGCGATCAACAATGTCATCAAGAAGTTCCGCCTCTGGTAGGAAGCGGGGAACGACGGAGAAGCCATGGCAACGGTGGAAGAACAGATTATTCTTGCCGAGGAACAGCTCCGGCAAGGGCAACTTGACAGAGCCGCGGAGTCTTTTGCCGAAGCGCTGGAGGCGGACCACCAAAATTTGCCGGCGAGCCTGGGTCTGGCTAGGATTTCCATGGCGCTGTCCATGGCGGAGCAGGCGGAGACGATCCTTGACCGGACCTTGGGTTTTGCGCCGGAAAACATCGATGTTCTCTTGCTCCGCGCTCTCTGCGACGAGGGCCGGGGCCGTCTTCAGGATGCATTGGTCTATTTCCAGAAGGCAGCCAAGCTTGCCCCTCGTTCCTATCCGGCACGGTACCAATACGGACGCGCCTTGGTTACGGCCCGCCGGTACAGAGCGGCAATTCGCGAGCTTTCCGCGGCGACGACACTGGGCCCGAATTTGCCCGATCCACACTATGTGCTGGGGATCGCCTACAAGGAGCTTGGTCAACTGGGGCAAGCCGTTACGGCATTCACCAGGATCATCGAACTTGATCCGACACACCTTGACGGTTATGTCACCCTTGCCGATGTACTTTGTGAAGCCGGGAAGCTCGATGCGGCCTTGAAGGTTCTGGAACAGGCCCAATCGATCTATCCGGACGTTGGGGCGGTATACGACAAATTGGCGGCGATTCACGTCAAGCGGAATGATCTTCCCTCGGCGGTGGAGGCGCTCCGGAACCAAGCTCGCGTGGAGCCGGCCAACGAAATCGCCCACGTCAATCTGATCACGGTCGCGTTGGCCGCCAGTGACGGCAAGACCGCGGCGGAGGCTGTGGAGACGCTCATCGATCTTGCACCGGAGAGTTGGCGGGGTTACTACCTGAGAGCCAAGCTGTTCGACATGGGTGATCGGGTTGATCGGGCGCTGGAGGATCTTGCGCGGGCTCATGAGTTGGCGCCTCATCGATGGGAGCCGCTCAATGATCGCGGGACGCTTTTGAATGCTCTGGCCCAAGACGATTCTGCTCGTGCGGAGGAGGCCGTGGAGTGTCTGAAAAAGGCGGCTCACTTGGCTCCGGACGAACCCTCGCCTCGGTTCAACCTGGCATTGGCTTACTGGAATGCCGGTAGGCGGGAGGAGTCCCGCGGATTGGCCCAGGAGCTCGTGGAGACTTTGCCGGAGACCCATTCTCTCTGGGGTCGTGCCCGGGAGATTCTGGAAGCCATGGGGGAAGTGGCGTGAGGTTTGGCTTCGGTCGACCCTTCAAAGGATATTCAGGCGGTTCCGTTGAATTGCGGTGCGGGTGAAAGTCTGGGCTGGCGGTGTTGAGGAGGAGGCCAGGGGGTAGAGTTTTCCTGGTGGTTCGGAAAGGACCTATCAGATCCGGTTGACAAGTCCACGCACGAAAGGAACCCACCGTTCAATTCCGTGAATCCCGTCCAGCCCGCCACCGGCAAGATGCCGGTGCCACCAGGGCGGCGCCGCGGAGTGTAAAGCAAAAACGCGGGGA
>JAJRTK010000381.1 GCA_024278345.1 bacterium
CGGGGGTGGGGAGTCATGCTGGATGATATTGCGGCCGGAATCTACGCGGCCGGGCTCGTTGTGATCGCAGCAACATGGATCTCGTCCTCCAGTTTCTGACGCACTGAGCAGAGAAAGACAGCCATCGGCAGGCTCCCGCCACGGTCGCCTGAGGGCGAGCACCTGAGCCACCCGGAGAAAGCGCTACTGGCGCCACTGCAAGTCACAGCCCGCCCGACTCGATGGACGTCAGGAAGCCGCGCTGCCCCCATGGTGGAGCTCTGAGGAGGCCCGATAAAGAGCCTCGACTTTTTCATAGTAGTCGATGATCTGCCGGACGTAGTTCCGCTTTTCGATGTAGCTGCCGGGAAAGAAGCTCCGCTTGAAACCATAGATCACGACATGGCGCAGTGTGCGGGGCTTGAGGTTAAAATGGCTCACCGCCTTGAGGATCTCTTTGGTCACCGTCGTGTTGGAGACCAAGCGGTTGTCCGTACAAAGGCTGACACTGAGCTTCGTGGAGAGCATGTGCCTAAAATTGTGGTAGGCAAGCTCTTTTCGCTGAAGCTCAGGCATGGTCTGGAGGTTGGACGTCAAACAGACCTCGATGGTGATTCGGCGATCGGCGATGTACTGGGCGAGGTTAGCGGCATAGTGAGCTTTCTCCTCCTCGTCACCAAACTGGATGCGGTGGGGGGAGAAAAGGTGATAGCCATGGCCGACCCGATCTGCGTGGAGACTGGTAATGGCCTGAAAGATTGATTCCGGGCCGTACGCTTCGCCAGCGTGGACGGTTCTCATTAGAAAATGCTTGTGAGCGTAGGCGTATGCCTCCGCGTGATCGATCGCCGGATAGCCATCTTCTTGCCCGGCCAGATCGAATCCGACAATGGGAAGCCCTAGAGAGTCGCGAAGGTTTACCGCGGAACGGGCCAGCTCCAGGGAGGCAAGGGAATAGCAGGAACGAGCGGGAGTGTATCGATGCACACCCAAAAGCTGCCGGTAGTAGGCCGAAAAGTTCTTCTGAAACATCCGCAGCGCACAGACAATCACCCCGTACTCGAAACGAGGCTCTACGTCGCAGGTGATACTCGGCCTTGAGTTGATTTCGCGCTTGGCCCGGGCCAAACCCTTATTGACAGCGGTCAACACTTGATCCATGGGCAGGCCTGAATGAACATGGAGCTGCGGCGCAAAACGGATTTCAACGTATCTCACGCCTTCTTCGAAGTTGTCCAACGCCAGCTCATATGCGACCCGCTCAAGGGATTCGGCATCCTGGAGCACTGATGTCGTATAGGCAAAGCCCCGCAGGTAATCCCCCAAATCACTGTAATGATCCTTGAAGACGGTCTCTCTGAGCCCGGCCTCCGTGAAGGACGGAAGCTCAATATCTTGAGCCTTGGCCAGCTCGATGAGAGTTCCGAGCCGAAGCGAACCATCGAGATGAACGTGGATGTCGGTTTTTGGGATCTTTTTGACAAATTCTTCACTGAGCTCAAAAGCCAATCGGCACCTTCCTTTCCGCTCCAAGACCGGTCGCCCGACCCCCGGTGAAGCGGCAACTCTTCGTTCGCTTGAATCCTTCGTGTTTTCACAAGCCGGTTGCCGCCGGGTGGATTTCAATATAGCACACCGCCCACAGCGTTCGGAGCCGTGCTCGACGGGGTGGTTCACCGACGGGAAACAAGAGCCGAGAAACTCGTACGTCTATAGCGGAAGCCAGACCCGAAGCTCACAGCCAGAAGGTTCACGATTCTGGGCCGAAACGCCACCACCGTGGGCTTCCACCACAAGCCGAACAAAGTAGAGCCCAAGCCCCGAACCCGCCGGCAGAGATCCCCTGCTTGTGGAAACCCTGAAATACTTCTCGAACACGCGGCCAAGCTCCGGCTCGGGGATACCAGAACCTTCGTCCCGGACAAAAAGCCATGCAAACCGGGCGTCTCGCCCCGTTTCCACCTCTACAAGCCCCCCGCGCTTCGAAAATTTTATGGCATTGGAAAGCAAGTTCATCGTGACCCGCAACATCAAGTCCCCATCGCAAGTGAGCTTCGTCGGCCCCTCCGCGGGCTGCCTCTGCTCCAGGGTCAGGCGGCGCTCACCGGCAAGGCTCTCCAAAGTTGCAAATGCTGCTTCCACAAATTCTTCCAAGCAACAAAGCGTTCGATTCAGGTGGAGGGCTCCATCCTCCAACCTCGTCACGTCGAGCAGGTTCGACACGAGACCCAGGATATAGCGGGAGCTGCGTTGCCCCACCTCGACGAGTCTGCGCTGCCTGGGGCCCATTCCTCCGTGCTCCGGCTGAACCAGAAACTCAAACGCCTTCGCAATCCCCGACATCGGGCTCAAGAGGTCATGGGTGATCATTCGTGTGAGGTCGTTCCTAAGACGCTCCGTCTCGACGCGCTCTGTCACATCGTACAGCGTCACGACAATCTCCGGAGGACTGCCTGTCTCATCAGCCGCTGCAAGAGGAGCGGCTCGGACCACGAAAGTCCGAGAACCGAGGATCACCTGCGGCGGATGCTTTGGATTCATCGTCGCCCGCTCGATGGCGCCGGTAAGGCTGGGATCGAGATCCTGGAAGGTCCGGGCCTTAGAAATGCAATCTAGATCCCGGGCAACCTTGTTCATGGGATTGATTTCGCCCGAGGGCCGGAGCAAAATGATCGCTTCCCGAATCGACTCCAGTACGGCAACGGAACGGACTTCCGCGGTGCGTAATCGCCGTCGTAGCTCCGTGGCGTTGTCTCGGACTCGAGCCAGTTCTTTGCGCAAGAGAGCCCGCTGCGACCTATAATCGGCCAGAGCCTTGGTAATTAGCGGCTGCGGCTCCGTCTCTTCCAGAAGAAAAAAGATCTCCCCCGTTCTCCCGACGAGAGCGCCATCCGCCAGCTCTTCAAGAGCCAGCCGGGCCTCCTCCAGGCCGAGACCGGTCCAAATGGCCAAGGACTCGACCGTGTCCATCGTCGAAGGATTCTCCGACAGGAAGAGGAGCAGCTCCAGCTTCGCGACGGAGTCGATGACCTCTTTCCAGTCCTGGGGCATAGGAAAACCTCGGCGAAGCCGGCCAGCGGCGCGGTGGATGACGGCATCGAGTTCTCTGCTTGGAGTCACCGAATGCGCGGCGGGGGATCACTTCCACTCTCTGGACTGAGTCCGGCCCGGCCTGTCCTCCAGTCCGGGGATGCTCTGCTCCCGCCGTCGTTTTTTCAGGGATGTCAGGCGATTCATCGCGCCCTGGCGCTGAGCAAGTTGATCGACAATTTCATCAATCCCCAGAGGTCCGGCGCCTCCCACTCGCTTTGGAGCTCCACTCATGAGGTCTTCCCGGCCTTCAAACGTCTCGGCGACGCGGCCACCCTGAGCATCGATAACAAGCTCGTGGATCGCCTTGTCGTGATCGATGCCTCGGGTCTTGATTACACTGATCGCCCTTCGAATCCGCGACTCTATTTCAATGTAGCGCAGGAAGATCAGATTGTCGATGATCCCCGCGAACCGCTCCTTGTTCAAAGTGAACCGCCCGAAAAGCTCCGGCACCTCATAGGTGAGAAGCGATGTGGCTTCAACCTCCCCAAAGCTGGAGGTCAGCGCATATATAAGGTCCCGCAGGTAGGCCCCGTCTGGAGCCGCCCCGGCGATCCCTGAAAGGGAATCGAGGACGACGCGCTCCGGCCGGAGATCGGAACAAGATTTCCGAATGCTAAACAAGAGCTCATCGACATCGAGGCCAATGGGCGACCGGTACAAGATCTGGAGCAACCCACGGTCAAGAAATACCGCCAAAGGCAGCCCAATGCTCTCCGCTTCCCGAATAAGGGAGCTTGGCGGTTCCCGCAGCGTAATGTAGAGCGTTGGCCCCTGGCCCTGGAGAGCCTTGGCCAGAAATTGCAGACAGATCATTGTTTTTCCTGTACCGCTCGAGCCCGCTAGCATCGTCGAGCTCCCCTTGGGCAAGCCTCCCTGGAGCAACGAGTCCAGGCCGGGGATCCCGGTCCGCACACGAGCTCGGATCTCCACTTCCAGCGACAGGCCAAGGCCGGGCTCGGCTTGGCATGACGGAAAGACCTCCAATCCCCCGCCACCTATTCGCAGCGAGTGCTTGCCGCCAATGTGCGGATGGCTCCGAGTCTTGATTACCTCCACGTAGCGGGTCCGCCGGCGGTGGCCCAGCGAGAGATAGCCCAACTCCAGAACGGCATCGACAAGATAGTCCTCAAAAGAGGGAACCTGGCCGGGGCCTTGGGGCGCCTCATGGACCTCACGCACCATCAGGGGAGTGACTTCCTTCGACAGAAGGCCGTTGACCAGTTGGGCAATGGCGTCCCTAAGATCCCACTCGTCTCGGTACACCTTCCGAAACGCCGTGAGACTGTCAACGAAAACGCGCCGAACACGGAGGCGATCAATGCTGCGCACCAAAGGACTCGCTCCGTCCAGAAGCATGGATCGAACCGCCTGAGGCGACGAACTGACCACGGCGATCAACCCTTCATCCTGGAGACGCTGAAGACCAATTCCCAGGCTTTCTGCATCCCGATAGAGCTTTTCCGGGCGCTCCTCGAAGGTCAAGATCATTCCCGGCTGCCCCAGATCCAGGGCGCCGTTGTAGACGTATTGAATTCCCAGGGTCGTCTTGCCACTTCCCGGGCAACCCCGCACAACGTAACTATTGCCGGCCACGAGTCCTCCACGGAGGATTTCATCAAGACCCGAAATCCCAGTTGGCAAAAGCATCGTCATTGCCCAACTCCAATATGGCTCCAGACTCTCCCGGCCATCTGTCCCGAGTCCTGATTGCAACGGCCTCGGCAAGAGTAATCGAACAACCTTGATTCGCGACTTGACAGAAAATCAAGGATTGGCGGGGCCTCCGGCGATCAGTGGCCAGGAGATCCTGAACATGGCTCGACGTGGCTAGTAATGATAATCTAGGAAGTAGATCTTCGCCTTTCCCAGTGTGAGCAGATCTCCAAAGTTGATGGGGCGTGACTCCGAAATCGCTTCTCCCTGGAGGATCGTCGGCAGCTCCGAAGCCAGCGGCTCCAAAGTAAATCGACCATCGGAGTATCGGATCGAAGCGTGCTTGGAGACGACGTCGGAATCTTCGATTTGAATATCGCACTCCACGTGGCTCCCGATCTGAATCAGGGGATAGAGGATCAAATAGCGGATGTTTTTCTTCCCGCTGACCGAGAGCGTAAAAAGAGCCCCGTGGGCCCCCGATCCATGGGAGACGCTGGGACCACCTCTGGAGGTGATCCGAGTCAAAATCAACTTGGAGTCCCCGCCAAAGTCGATGACATCACCACATTTCAAAGGCGTATCCACGACCTGTTTGCCCCCGATGAACGTCCCGTTTTTGCTCCCCAGATCCTCGATGACAAACGTGCTTCCTGTCCTACGGATGAGGGCATGGTGCCTGGAGGTGCTGATATCCTCTAGGATAATATCGTTGGACTCATGGCGACCGATGCTAATTTTTTCTTTCATGAGCAAGACATACTTGTCGATGCCGCCCCGGTGTCGAACGGTCAAAAGGACCCCGTCACGAGGAGAAGTCCGCGATTCCAGTTGTTTCTCCACCGCCGCGATGGAGGAAAAAAGGTGAGTCGCTTCCTTGTATCCCGGATAGAGCTTGTGGGCCTTTTCAATGAGCTTGGCGGCTGCGACCCTTTGGCCACATTCCGCCAAACCCCGGGCTTTGCGCGAAAGGATCGACAGCTCTTGTAGAACATCGCCGAACGGTCGAGACAAGAGTGCGGTGGTCTTGTTTTCCTGGTCTCTGGACTCCTCTTGGACCACCTTCACTTCGCTACTACTGGTGAGGAGCTCGTGAGCCGAGTTCGATTCCGGCGGAACGGTCGAGGCGCACTGCTTGGTAAGACGCGCCGCCAGTAGCCTCGCCTCTTCTTGATTGAGATCGTATTCCAGGGCCTCCCGAGATGCCTGGAGTGCCTCCTCAAGCATCGCCGCTTCCAAAAGCTCCTTCGCCAACCTGAGCTTTTGCTGGCCAAGCTCTCGACCCAAAGTCGCCTTGAACCGAATCGCCTCCACATGGTGAGGCAAGCGCTCCAGCGCCTCCTGAGCGATTTGGAAGGCCTCGGGCAGAAATCCATCGTAGCGAAGGGCCTGTGCTTTTCCTAGAAGATTCTCCCCCTCCTGGTGTTTGCGCAGCCGCTCCAACAGTCGGTGGGTCGCCCGAAACCGACCGTTCAACGAAGCCACCTCCTCAAGAAGCTCCAATGCCTCTGACTGGCATCCCCGTTTTTCCGCGGCACGGGCTTGTGTGTAGAGGTTTTCAAGGCGATCCCTTACTTTGCTGGCTTCTTCCAGCTTTGCGCCAACGTCGGCGAAGCACGGATCCAAAGCAACCAAGGATTCCAACAAATCGACTCCACCGTCATAGTCTCCCTCCCGCAGTCTTTCCTCGACGACTTGCAGCCTCTTGGCTTTGTGTCTCCGGCTGAGAACCTCGCGATGGAGCTCGCGCATCTCTTCCTGGGACGGCTGGAGCCGAAGCGCAAGCTCGATGTCCTGGATCAGCTCGTCGATATCCTCAAGTTGCCGTTCGTCCAGGGTCTCGATCCGGTTTTTGAACTGGACGGCTAACCCCTCCACCTCCCGGGCCTTCTCCACATCACACCAACGGCGAGCCTTGAGGAGCAAGTCCTGAGCCAACCCGTGCTCGGGGTCCTTGGTCACGGCTTTTTCCAGAGCTCGAATGGCGCTTTCGAAGTGTGCCCGCTCGTAAAGGTCTCGGCCCTGCCGGAAGAAAACCTCGGCCTCGCCCTGGTCTGTTGTTCCTCTATCTTTCATAGTACACCCACAAGAGATTCTACCGGTGGAGAGCCAGAAACCCAAAACCCTTGACCGCGGGTTGCTCGCCACGGACCCTGACCTAGCAGTTCGCGGTTTTCCTGTCGAAGCGGGTAAGTTGTCATGTGCTCGTTCATTCTCCGTTCCGAATTCGAACCTCAAGGGGACCAAGCCAAGGCCATAGAATCCCTTTACTATGGGTTGGGACAAGGGACGAAACACCAGGTCCTTCTTGGGGTCACCGGTTCCGGCAAGACCTACACCATGGCCAAGGTCGTGGAAAAAGTCCAACGACCGACTCTGGTCATCGCCCATAACAAGACGCTGGTGGCACAGCTCTACCGCGAGTTCAAGGACTTCTTCCCCGACAACGCCGTGGAGTACTTCGTCAGCTACTATGACTACTATCAGCCCGAAGCCTACATCCCGTCGTCGGACACTTACATCGGAAAGGATGCTCAGGTAAACGACGAAATCGACAAGATGCGCCACGCGGCGACGCGCTCCCTCTATGATCGAAGGGACGTCATCATCGTCGCATCGGTTTCTTGCATCTATGGCCTCGGCGCGCCGGAGCTGTACTACGGAATGGTCATCGACATAGAAGTCGGCAAAAGTTTCCAACGGGGCAAGCTCCTCAAAGCACTGGTGGAAATCCAGTACGAGCGAAACGACATCGATTTTCACCGTGGCACCTTTCGGGTCCGCGGGGATGTCGTAGACATCTGGCCCGTCTATCTTGACGAAGCGATCCGGATCGAGCTCTTTGGCGATGAAGTGGAGGCGATCGGACTTTTTGACCCCTTGACGAACCGCAAACAGGAAGAGCGCCAAAAAACAGCGATCTACCCCTCCAGCCATTACGTCCTGGAAGAGGCCGTACGGAAACGGGCCTTCAAAACAATTGAATCGGAGCTCGCCCACCGGCTTGCCTGGTTCGAGGAAAACCAGAAATACCTCGAAGCCCAGCGCATCCACCAACGCACCCTCTACGACCTGGAGATGATCCGGGAAATCGGCTTCTGTCCTGGCATCGAAAACTACTCGCGGCACCTCACGGGCCGGGAAGCGGGCGAACCACCCCCCACGCTCCTCGACTATTTCCCCGACGATTTTCTGGTTTTTTTGGACGAATCTCACCAGACACTTCCCCAGCTCCGGGCGATGTGGCATGGCGACCGCTCCCGCAAGACGACTCTGGTGGAACATGGTTTTCGCCTCCCGTCCGCCATCGACAACCGTCCGCTGGCCTTCGAAGAGTTCCAAAAGAAGCTCGGCCAAGTCGTCTATGTCTCGGCGACGCCAGGCCCCTACGAGCTGTCAAGGCCCGGTGTACGGATCGCCGAGCTCATCGTGCGGCCCACGGGACTCATTGATCCGGCCATTGAAGTGCGGCCGGCACAATACCAAGTAGACGACCTTCTGGGGGAGCTCCACCGCACCACCGACCGCGGATGGCGGGTCCTGGTGACCACCCTGACGAAGCGGATGGCTGAGGACCTCATGGAGTTTTACCGCGAAGCGGGCGTCCGAGTCCGGTATCTCCATTCGGAAATCGACACGCTGGAGAGGACGGAGATCATTCGCAAGCTGCGCCTGGGAGAATTTGATGTACTGGTAGGAATCAACCTTCTTCGAGAGGGTCTCGATCTTCCGGAAGTGGCTCTGGTGGCCATCCTGGACGCCGACAAGGAGGGTTTCTTGCGCTCCTACGGGTCCCTGATCCAGACCATCGGCAGAGCGGCCAGGAACGTCGAGGGCCGGGTGATCCTCTACGCCGACCGGATCACCGATTCCATGCGCAGGGCAATGGACGAGACAAACCGACGCCGTGAGCTCCAACTCGCCTATAATCTCGAGCATGGCATCACTCCCAAGACCATCGTCAAACAGATCCCACAGGCATTCCGGTACGGTCTTGCCCAAAAAAAGGAAACCACCACAGACGAAGCCGACTCCAGGGAGGAGCTAGCAGACCTGATCATCGAACTGGAGACCGAAATGCAGCGCTTGGCCGCAAAGCTCTTGTTTGAAGAAGCCGCCAAGGTGAGGGACCATCTCCTGGAGCTCCGCCGGCAGTTCGACAATCTTTGAGAATCAATTCCATGCTCGACCCCGAGACAATCCGCAAGCTCCCGGAGGAACCGGGGGTCTATCTCATGAAGGATGGAGAGGGAACGATCCTCTACGTCGGCAAAGCGAAACGCCTCCGCCGGCGGGTCGCCTCCTATCTGCGGCAGCCGCAGACGCCTCGGACGGCAATGCTGGTGTCCAAGATCGCAAGCCTTGATTTCATTGTCACCGACAACGAAGTGGAAGCTCTAATCCTGGAGTCAAACTTGGTCAAGCAGCATAAGCCTCACTTCAACATCCTTCTGAAAGACGACAAACACTACCCCTACATCAAGATCACCACGACCGATTCCTTTCCCCGCCTAGAAGTGGTCCGGCGGATCGAAAAAGATGGCGGTACCTATTTCGGACCCTACCCATCGGCGTCGGCCATGAGAAGAGTCATTGACATCATTGATCGCCATTTCCAGCTCCGAAAGCGCAACACCGCCATGGACGCCCATCCCAAACGGCCCTGCCTCAACTACCAGATTGGCCGTTGCCTGGCCCCCTGCGCCCACAAGATCGATGAAGCACGCTACAACACCATCGTCGGGGATGTGATCCAGTTTTTGCGAGGCCACTCCACCCAGCTCCAAGAAGAGATCCAAGCGCGAATGCAGGAAGCGGCTGAGCGGCTGGACTTCGAAACCGCGGCGCAGCTCCGAAACGAGCTCCAGGCCGTGGATGAGATCTTTGAAAAACAGAAAATGATCGACCCGAAACTTCGGGATCAGGATGTCCTGGCCGCACACCAGGATGGGGGCGATCTCGAAGTCATCCTCCTGACCATCCGGCGGGGCCACCTGGTGGGACAGCGCCGCCTGAGCTTGGGAAAGATGGATGCCGGCCTGGAAGACGAGGCTCTGGAGGCCTTCATCAAGCAGCACTACGTCCACCCAGCCCAGGTTCCCACCGAGCTCCTCTTGGACCGGAGACTGGAAGAGGTGAAAAGCCTGGAATCCTTCCTGGCCCACCTGGCGGGAAGGCGCGTAAAAATCCGCCGCGCAGTTCGAGGCCAAGGGCGGCGCCTTGTGGAGATGGCAGCCAAAAACTGCCAGCTCTCCCTCTTAGCCAGGCGAATA
>JAJRTK010000382.1 GCA_024278345.1 bacterium
GGGGCAATGGATGAGCCGCGGGGAACTCGTGCCAAAGGCCCAGGTCGAACTGATGTGAGCGGAACGCAACACAAAGAAGACAAAGGGTTTGCCGACAACTACGCCCTAAAAGAAGAACACGGCCGGGAATCGGGCTGCCGTCTCAGGAAGGGGTGGCGGAACCTTGAAACCGAAACCAGTGGTGGCCCTTGTGGCACAACAATGGAAGAAGAAACCTTCCTGTGTTAGCCTCGTGGCGCTCGGTCCGTGAATCATTGCCCCGTGGGAAATGGCCCACACAGCCCCATCTCTTCAACGAACGGGAGAGAAGTTTTGAGCGCGATGCAACAATCCGGTGGCTCGAACCGCAGGCGTAAGGGAAAGAACAACAACCTTCCCAAGAAAGAAGACGTCCTGTATATTGGAATAGACCTGGGCACATACGAGAGCACCATCAGTGCTTCCAACGGTGTGCGGCATCGGATCGAAAGCCTCATTGGTTGGCCCAAGGATCTGGTTTCGAGGAGGGTCGTTGGGAAAAAGGTGCTCTACGGGAGCGAATGCCACAAGCACCGGCTTTCCCTGGAGCTCTACCGGCCGTTGGAATGGGGCGTGCTCAAGCGAGGTTCGGAGCGGATGGAGGAAGCTGCCCGAGCCTTGCTGAAACACCTTGTGGAAAAGGCCGAACCGGAGACTTGGCAAAAGGTCTACCTGGTGGTGGGGACTCCGGCGGAGGCATCGAACTACCAGATCAGCGCCATCCGCGATTCTCTGGAGGGAGTCTCCGAAGCGGTGCTCATCGTCTCGGAGCCGTTTGCCGTCGCCTATGGGATGGCCTATCTCAACAACGCGCTCATCATCGACATAGGCGCCGGGACGACCGACCTTTGTCTGATGCATGGAACCGTGCCCGACGCCGAAGATCAGATGACCATCAACCAGGCTGGAGACTTCATCGACCAGCAGCTCATGCAGCTTCTTCAGGAACGGTATCCCGAGGCGAGCTTCAGCCAAAACATGTGCCGCCAGTATAAAGAGCGGAACGCCTTTATTGGCGATGCCACGGGACCTGTCAAGGTCACCATGCCGGTGTCGGGAGTTCCGGCGACCTTTGACATCACGCGCCCCATGAAGCGTGCCTGCGAGTCGATCCTTCCCTACCTCAGTGAAGCGATCAAGGAAATGGTGGCTCGCTACGATCCCGAATTCCAGGAAGAGCTTCGCCATCACGTCGTTCTCGCTGGCGGAGGGAGCGCTATCCGTGGATTGGAGAGTTTCGTCAAGGAGGTCCTCAACGAGCTCGGAGGCGGCACGGTGGTCGCGGTGGACGATCCCAACTACGCCCTCGCCGATGGCGCGTTGGCCATCGCGCAAGATACGCCTCTCGAGGACTGGGACTCCCTGAGGGCCGACCGCTGATGCTTGGGGACGCTCGACCCTTGGCTGGCTTGGTCCTGGTGCTCTTCTCGCTGTCGGCTTTCGCGGGTGAAGGAGCGGGCGGCACCGATATGACCGGCCGGCAGGTGGCGGTCCCGGAACGGCCGACACGAATCGTGTCACTGCTGCCGGCCATCACGGAAACCCTCTTCGCAATTGGGGCCGGGCAGTTGGTGGTGGGCCGGACCAGCTACTGCCGATACCCGCCCGGAGTGCTGGAGATTCCAGTGGTTGGGGATATCGCGAACCCCGTGACGGAGGCTGTCCTTCGTCAGCGGCCCGACCTGATCCTGGCCAGCGATTTCGGCGTGAACGCGGGTCCGCTGGAATCCCTGGAATCACTGGGCCTGCCGGTTCACCTCCTGGATTTCAGGTCCTATCCTTCTTCCCTGGAGGCGATGACCCGGATCGGGAGGATCGCGGGGGCCGAAAGCAAGACCGCCGAGCTGCTGAAAGGTATCCGGGCGGCGGAACAGGAGGTCCGGCACCGCGTGGAAGGACTCGGGCGGCCTCGGGTGCTCGTCACCATCATGCACGGACCGGTCTGGGTTGCCGGAAAGGAGACCTTTCTCCATCACCTTTTGACCGTGGCCGGCGGAATCAACGTCGTGACCCGGCCGGGATACGGTCCCATGGAAACCGAGGCGATTCTGTTGGCCGCGCCCGACCTGGTTCTGGTGGCTGAGCATCCCGCTTCCTTGGAATCGGCCATGGATGCATGGCAAGCCCCGGAGTTCTCGGAGCTTCCAGCGCTGCGGAAAAGCCGTGTCCTGGCCTTGGACGCACGGGTCACGGTACCGGGGCCCCGGATGCGCCAGGCCTTCTTCGACGTGCTGAAGGCGGTCCACCCCGAGATACTGCCGTGAAGCGGCCCGGTCGAACCGCCTGGTGGCTGGTTTTGGCGGTGGGTTGGGCGGGGCTTGGGCTCTCGCTCCTGGCGGCGATGGACATCGGCCTTCAACCCATCGCCCTTGTGGAAACGCTTCAATCCGGGTGGAAGGGTATAGCCCCGGCGGACCCCATCGCGGGCATCCTTGTGGATATCCGGCTCCGCCGGGCCCTGATGGCCGTCTGCGCGGGAGCGGCCCTAGCGCTGGCGGGCTGTAGTCTTCAAGCGCTTTTACGGAATCCTCTGGCGGATCCTTACGTGCTTGGGATCGCTGGCGGCGCCAGCTTGGGGGCGGTGGCGGTGATGGCTTCTCGTTCTCTTTTCGCGCGGTTCGGCACAGGGGAGCTGGACTGGCTTTGGGGGGTCCTGGGAAGCGAAGCAGCCTCTAATTGGATGGTTCCAACGGGAAGCGGAATGGTCCTGGTGGGCGCCACCATTGGAGCATTCCTCTCCATTACCCTGGTCTACGCCATCGCCGGGGCGGGCGGCCGACTGGAGGTCCGCTCGATGATCCTGGCCGGAGTGGTGCTCCAGGTGCTTCTTGGAGCCGTGGTCTTGATCATCTGGACCCTGGCGGATCGGGCCGTGGTCAACGCCCACGTGCAGTGGCTCATCGGCCGAATCCCCGATCCTCCCAGCGTCCGTGTGATTCTTTTCGAAGCGGGACTTCTCAGCATCTGTTGGGTGGGCCTTCGTTCTTTGGCTCCATCCTTCAACGCGCTTGCTTCCGGTGAGGCCGACGCGGCAACCTTGGGCGTCGATGTTGAGAAGCTGAAGCGACGAACCTTCATCCTCTCTTCGCTCCTCACGGCGGGGGTCGTTTCGGTCTGCGGTCTCATTGGCTTCGTGGGCTTGGTGGTGCCCCACGCCGCCCGCCTTCTGGTGGGGCCGGATCACCGGAGGTTGTTGACGGCTTCGGCCCTGGGCGGTGGGATCTTCCTGCTCTGGTGCGACACGCTGGCCCGTGCTTCCTTCCAGGGAATTGCCATGCCCGTTGGAGCTATCACGGCCCTTGTGGGCGGGCCACTTTTTCTTTGGCTGCTGGCGCGGGAGCGCCGATCCGGGCTCACGGAGAAACTCTAGCATGGCCGCAGCTGCCATGGAGCTTCAAGACGTACGGTTTGCCTACCGGTCCGGGCAGCCGATTCTGGATGGCGTCAGTTTCGGAATCGCCAAGGGGGAGGTGACAGCGCTGGTGGGTCCAAACGGGAGCGGTAAGACGACGCTGCTCAGGGCTATCTCCGGTTCCGTGAAACTGGATTCGGGGGCAATCCTCATCGATGGCTGCCACCTGGGCCGGCAAGGGCGGCGCGCACTGGCCAAGAAGGTCGCCGTGGTTCCTCAGCAGGCGGAATTTGCTTTCGACTACACCGTTGAAGAAGCTGTCTCAATGGGTAGAATCCCACACTTGGGCGCGTTGGGGATCGAAAGCGCCGCCGACCGGGATGCCGTGGCCAAGGCACTGGCGCAATCTGGGCTGGAACATCTTCGCCATCGATCGGTCCACCGGCTGAGCGGTGGAGAGCTTCAGCTCGTTCTCATCGCTCGGGCCCTTGCTCAAGCCAGTCCCGTGATGCTTCTGGACGAACCGACAAGCTCCCTTGACCTGGGGCACGAACAGGCAGTGCTCCGGCTCTTGTCCAAGCTCAACGACGAACAAGGGCTGACGATCCTTTTGGTGACCCACGATCTGAACCTGGCGGCCCGTGAAAGCCGGCGCGTTCTCTTGTTTAACCGGGGCCGACTCGCCGGTGACGGCCCGCCCGCTCAAGTCCTCACGGCAGACGCCATCCGGCAGGCCTACGGAGCTGACGTGGAGGTCTTGAGTCATCCACACGCTCCGGAATACCCCTTGATCCTGCCGGTCCATCGCTCGAGGGCTCCCTCTTCCACCGACACTTCCAAGCGTCACCAGAGCCACCCGGGGGAATTGATCTCAAGCCGCCGCGGAGAAACATCGTGACCAAACCCTCAAAAAGCCGTCGTGACGCCCTTCTGGGGACGCTCTTGGGGACGGCCCTAGGAGACGCTCTCGGGCTGCCGGCGGAAGGCCTTTCCGCCAAGACTATCCAGAGAAGGTTTGGCCGAATCGACCGGTTCCGCCTCTTGGGAAAGTGGGGGTTTGTTTCCGATGATACCGAGCAGACCGCCTTGGTCGCCCAGAGCCTTCTCACTCTTTTCCCCGCCGGCGGCAAGCCAGATATCGAGGCCTGTCACCGGGCGTTTCGCCGAGCCATGAAAGGCTGGATCCTTCGGTTGCCCTTCGGAATAGGGTTTGGCACCCTTCGATCCTGCCTCAAGCTCCTTGTGGGGATGCGGAATTCTGGCGTCCCCAGCGCGGGAAACGGAGCGGCCATGCGGGCAGCCATCATCGGCGCGGCGATCCCCGATGATGGACAATTGCGGCTGGCCGTGGGAAGGCGGATCGCCGAAACGACTCACCGCGATCCCCGGGCCGTGGAAGGAGCTCTCTACGTGGCCGAGCTGGCGGCGCTCGCTCTGTCCGCCAAGCCGGACGCGGACCGGAGCGATCTGGGACGGCACGCCATGACGGTCGTGAGTCAAAAGCCGCTCCGAGAAGTCCTGCTGAAGAGCCAGGAGCTAGCCCGTGCCGGCGCCAGCTTGGAGGAAGCGGCCAAAACCCTTGGGACCAGTGGTTTCGTCATCCACAGCCTTCCTTTCGCCCTTTTTTGCTTTCTACAGTGGGGAGGCGACCCCGCTCGCTGCATCTCCGAAACGATCCGTGGCGGAGGAGATACCGATACCAACGCCGCCGTCGCAGGCGCCCTCTCCGGGGCTCTATGCGGAGAGAAGGCCCTTCCGCGGCACCTTGTTGAAAGCCTCTGCGGCGGCCCTTTCGGGCCCGCCCATCTCCGATCCCTTGCAGAGGCGCTTTGTGGCAAGAAAGCGGTGACGCCGCCAGGCTACTCCTGGATGGCGGCCTTACTTCGGAACTTGCTTCTCTATCCAGTGATTCTGGCCCACGGATTCCGGCGGATGCTTCCCTTCTAGCAGGTGACCCGAAAGAGGCGAGCAGCGGTCGGCCGGATGGCCGCCGATGGGAGCGGACCTCAACCTGAAGAAGAAAAAGGATTTTCTTGGCAGAACACCCTAAATGCGACCGACCACCTGATTGTGTCGGGGCGCGGAAACCAAAAGTCCCTCCATGGCCCAGTGATTCTGGACGGAAGTATGTCCAGTGTGGAAGTTTGGTATTCTTGAGTTGGAGACCGACCTTGACACTGGCTATCAAGTCAATCAAACCTAATGATAGAGGTGAACGGAATGACCTTGGCAACACACCAAGTGGTGACACCAAAGCTGCGAAGCTTTCTGAAGGAACGGCTGCCGACAACGGGTGCGGCCTGTGTGTTTTGCGGGGAAAAAACCCAGAATCCGGCCGTCTGGCTGGCCCGGCCCACCGAAAGCGGAATCGTCTTCGAGGTCTGCTGCTGGATTTGCTCGCTGGAGCGATCGCCGGAGACACTGGTCCGGGAGGCACGGCAAGAGATCGCCCAGCGCCTGATTCCCCCCTTGCAGGTGGAGGACGAAAAGGAATGGAATCTACTGAGCCTTCACGACCTAAGCGCCTACCACGTCGAAGGATAAGCAAGCTGCCCCGCGGCGTCACAGCCTGGGCGCGCCATGAAATGCCCGGCGCCGATGGAGGCCGGTCCGAGGAGGGGATTGATCTCCGCTGGATCTGGGTCCGGCTCTCGGATCGGGGCCGTCATTTAGGGGTTCAAGGGCACGGCATGCTGGCACGGCGTCTGGCGGGGAGTACCCAGTGGTGGGGATCTTTGCGAACCTTGTTGGCTCCCACGGCCCGGCGGCTGGGGCTTGGCTGCCTGGAGGCTGGTTTTTGGGTTCGGATAAAATCTGAACCCGCTCTGCTACGGGGATGGGAGACGGTGAAACCGGCCTTGAAACGTACAGGGCGAGTGCTGGGAAAATCGGCGAAAAGCGCGGCAGGCAAGATGCCGCTCCGAGGGATCGCGGTCTCCTTCCTTCTCCTTCTTCTTGCATTTTGGCTCTTGGGTTGGGCAAACGAAAAGGCCCCTATGGACGGCCTTCCCTACGGCATTGGTTTCGCTCTTGGCCTCTTTGCATGGCTCGTTTTCTTTTGGTGGGGCATCGAGTTCCACGGGCATCGGTTCCACATCTGGGAAGATGTGGGAGTCTGCACGCTGCCCGTAGTCGTGGCAGCGCCCCTCATTTGCACGAGCCTTCTTGTCCTGGTCAATGCCGAGCTGGATAACTCCCCCGCGACCCACTACAAGACCCAGGTTCTGTCAATCCTCGACTGGCCCTACCTGGAACGTGGGCAGAGAGCGGATCGGGCCAAGCTTCTTGTCCGTTCGTGGCGTGCCGAAAAACCCGACCTTGCGCTTGACTTCGACGTTTCGGGCTTCAAAGAGCTCAAGGCGAGCACCCCCGTGACGGTGACGACACGGGATGGCTTCCTGGGAATGGAGTATGTCTACGGCCCGCTGGAGCCCGCCTCGGCGCCACCGACGCGAAACCAACCGGAGTAGCGGGGGCTCGTGCCCTTGGAAGCGGACCCGCGTTGGTGGCGGAACGCCCGATGAAATTGGCCGACCGGAGCGCTAGCTGTAAATACCGGCTCCCGAAGCCACGAACTCCGCGGCTTTCTCCCGGAGTCCAAGCTCCAGCGCCTTCGCCTCGTCGATCTCTTTTTGCCTGGCGTACTCCCTCACGTCCTGCGTGATCTTCATGCTGCAGAACTTCGGCCCGCACATGGAACAGAAATGCGCTGTTTTGGCGTGGTCGGCGGGCAGCGTCTCGTCGTGGTAGCGGAGAGCGGTCTCCGGATCGATACAGAGCTCGAACTGGTCCTTCCAGCGAAACTCAAAACGGGCTCTGGAAATCGCGTCGTCCCGTTCTTGCGCCCCCGGATGCCCCTTGGCCAGGTCGGCGGCGTGGGCCGCAATCTTGTAGGCGATGACACCTTCCTTCACATCCTGTTTGTTGGGAAGACCAAGGTGCTCCTTTGGCGTGACATAACAGAGCATCGCCGTTCCGAACCAGCCGATCATCGCCGCGCCAATGGCCGACGCAAGGTGGTCGTAGCCAGCGGCGATGTCCGTGACCAGAGGGCCAAGGGTGTAAAAAGGCGCCTCGTGGCACACCTCAAGCTGGAGATCGATATTCTCCTTGATCTTGTGCAACGGCACGTGGCCCGGACCTTCGATCATGACCTGAACGTCCTGCTTCCAGGCTACCCGCGTCAACTCTCCCAGCGTCCGGAGCTCCGCCATCTGAGCCTCGTCGTTGGCGTCCGCGATGCAGCCCGGCCGAAGACCATCGCCCAGCGAAAAAGCGGCATCATACGACCGAGCGATCTCGCAAAGCTCCTCAAAATGAGTGTAAATGAAGTTCTGGCGATGGTGCGCCAGACACCAGGCGGCCAAGAGAGATCCGCCTCGGGAGACGATCCCGGTGAGCCGCTTCGCCGTCAAGGGAATATGCTCAAGTAGCAAGCCCGCATGAATGGTGAAGTAATCGACACCCTGCTCGCATTGTTCGACAATCGTGTCCCGGAAGAGCTCCCAGGAAAGCTCTTCCGCCTTCCCCCCCACCTTCTCCAAGGCTTGGTAGATGGGCACCGTACCGATGGGAACGGGGGAGTTCCTGAGGATCCACTCTCGGGTGGTGTGGATGTTCATTCCCGTGGAAAGGTCCATGACCGTGTCGGCGCCCCACCGGGTCGCCCAGACCATCTTATCGACCTCTTCCTCGATGGAAGAGACGACGGCCGAGCTTCCGATATTGGCGTTGATCTTCACCAGAAAGTTTCGCCCGATGATCATCGGCTCGGTTTCCGGATGGTTGATATTCGCCGGCAAAATTGCGCGGCCGCGGGCGATCTCGTCCCGGACAAGCTCGGGCGATAGATTTTCCCGGATGGCGACGAACTCCATCTCCGCCGTAATCTCGCCGCGCCGGGCATAGTACATCTGGGTCACGCAGCCACCACTCTTGGCGCGAATAGGCCTCCGACGGAGCCCCGGGAATCGCTGTAGATCACCCGGTTGTTCACGGCGAAGCCCATCGTCCATGGGAAGCACTTCTCGCCCTTCGTATTCCTCGACATCCCCTCTTTCCATGATCCAGGGCCGCCGAAGAGGTTGGAGCCCTTTCCGGACATCTTTCTCGATGGCGGGATCCGTGTACGGCCCACTGGCATCATAAATCCGTATGGGAGGATTCGGCCGTTCTCCAAAGCGCCCCGACGTGGGTGTCAGAGGAATCTCCCACATGGGCACCGCCAACTTCCCCTTCTTTCCCGCCACGTAAACTTTCTTCGCGGCAAGGTTGCCGACATTTTTGGAATCCGAGATCTCATGGCTACTGACCGCGGCCTGTTCGTGGTCATTCATCTGCCCACCTCCATGCTGTCGTTACCACTTTTGTTGATATTTATTGATACTCAGAGAGATATGGAACAGGAGCCCAAGTTTGGAAACTAAGACATTACCAAAGACCACAGCCTTGGCAAGAGAAAGCCCTCTCCAGGATTTCTCATCAGACTTCGGCGCGAGGGGTCCGAGGCCCCACGAGAACTAAGGAGAACGACAGCCAGAGGCGCAGTGTCAGCTACGTTGAGGAGGGACGGCCGAGGCCGACGCTGTTCTCATGGGCGGATCGGGCGCCGCAGCATATTTCTGATGAGATATTCGGGTCTATGGGACCGGGTCCAAGCCACGTCATTGCGTTTCGTCCCTGGCAACCGCTAGAATTGATATAAATAGAGCGGGCCGCAAAACCCTTCGGTGATCCTCCCGTTGGTCAGTCTTCTCCAGAAAGCTACCGGTGACCTATGATTCTTTAACTTTGGTTGTGTTCCTCTCGGGTCGCTCGCGGCCGCTCACGCCTCTCGATTACGCCCCCCTCGGGACCTATCAGATCCGGTTGACAACATCACCGCTGGGGCAGGCCTCCTTCCCGGCTCCGTGCAGCCCGGAGGGCGCTACACCGGCAAGATGCCGGTGCCACCGTTTCGGCGAAGAAAATTGTAAAGCAAAAACACGACAA
>JAJRTK010000383.1 GCA_024278345.1 bacterium
AGCAGGACAGGGTCGGCATAACGTTCCAGCGTCTCGGCCAGATCCGGTTCCTTGCCATGCGCGCGGAACCACCTTTGCAGATTTTTGCGGTATAATACGTGTTCGGGAGATGGCATTCAGACCTCCTTTCTTGAAAAAAAAAATATCTCAAGAAAAGATGGCCTCTCGGCCCTGAAATGTCATCTCCTCCTAGCTTCCGCCGCTCGCTTCAAAGTCCCCCCAGCCCCTCCACCCGCCAATGCCGATAGCGAGTTTTCACCGGTGTTTTGGGGTTGACCTACCTCAGGTTCCTCTCCTGCGGCCCCCCTAGATTCGCCCGCGAACGATTGCCGATAACCCTCCTATGGACAATGCCGATATCCGATTCGGATGCCCTCCAACCATCCAACCGTAAGGAAGAATTCATGGACAGCTCCGACTCTGCACCCGTGGTGCTTTTGGCCCCCTTGGGTTATAACCCGTACAATCCACAGATCTACGATGACACCCGGTATCGTTTCTCCGATGCCGACCAGTATCCGGCTCGTTTCGCACCGCTGGCCACTTGGCGCTGGCTCCTTGGGCAAGGCACCGCTCCGGACCGGGTGCTCCTGCTGCTTTCTGGTGATGCCCGAAAGAGCGTGCCCGCCTTTCTCGACGACGCCGGCGCCCTGGATCTCGATTGCGGGATCGTCGGCTCCGTTGAAGTTCCGGTTCCTGAAAGCGAGGCCAGCTCCTGGGAGCTGGTTCGCCGGATCGAACTGGCCTTGGAAGACGCTCATGGTGGACACGCGGGTTCGGCCGGCGACTCGTCTGGGAAGATGACCGCCGGGGGCCCGTCAGAAGCGGCGCCCGGCAGGAGCGGCGCAGTGGCGGCGTGCGGCGAAGGAACCGCCCGCCCCGCCAACGTGGCCTCCGATGGAGAGGACGTGGTTCGGCACCGGGTCTTCCTGGACCTGACCCACGGTTTCCGGGCTCTGCCCCTGGCGTTGGTGTTCGCGGCGCAGCTTTTGGAGGATGCCGGTCTCATCGTGGTGGAGGGTCTTTTTTACGGGGCATTCCAACGGGGCCGCGACGAGACGCCCATGCTTCGCTTGGATCCGCTGCGCGACGTGGCCCGGTGGGCCAGGGCGATGCGGCGTCACCAGCGGGAAGGAGATGATCGTGTCTTGGCAGAGCTTCTTGGTGACCGGGCGCGTTTGGTGGCGAAAGCGGCCGCGCTGCGGCGGGAGCCGATTCCCCAGGCAGCCCGGAACCTGGCGACGCAGACCGTGAAAGCGCTTCCCTCGTTGAGGGCGAGACTGCCGGTGGAGGCGGGATTGGAACTGCAGCCTCTCCGGAACGTCCGGCTGTCAGCGATCCGGGAGGAATTGCGAGAACTCCCCAGGAGCCTGCAAGCGGCTTTCGTCCGCAGTTTCCAGTCGGTAGCGCGGTTGGCTTGCCAGAAGGGTTTCCGCGGAAAACGCCGCCTTTGGCTCGACAAGAAAGAGCTTTGGCGGCAACTGGAATGCGCCCGGGTTCTGGCAGGGATGCAATTGATTCCGGTCATGAGCCAAGTTCTCCGTGAATGGTGCGTCACGCGGACGATCCTTGCGGCAAACGGCGACGCGCCGGTGGCCCCGAAAGAGTGGCTCTCGCGGGATGCGCGGATTGCGAAGGAAAGGATTCTCAATAGCCTGGTCGAACCGGATGAGGGAGGGGTCTCCTGGGGTGACCGCCTTGGGCCGGGACACCGCGCAGTGGGGAACCTGTGGCGCAACCTCTGCAACCTCCGAAACTCCATCGCTCATTGTGGTATGACCCTGGAGAGGGTGAAACATCACTCGGTTCTGGAACAGGCGACGAAGCTCCTGGAGCAGGCTGCGGATTTGGGTTCCGACCCGGAAAGCTGGCGTCTTCCGGTCCAGGATTCGCGGCGCGTCGTTTTGGCGCCGGCGGGGCTTTCTCCCGGCGCGGTTTACAACGCCGCCAGGGGTGGCGAAGCGGACATCCTGGTCTTCCTGGCGTCGGCCGAGACAAAGGAGATGGCCTGGCGTGCGGCAGAGCGGGCGGGGCTAGCCCGGGACCTGGTGCATGAACTGTTGGTCCTGGATCCCTTCCACGCCCACCGGCCGGGACATTTACGCGGTTTTTGGCAGGCGCTCTTTCCGCTGCTCCAACCTGGAGACCAGCTCCGCTGTTGCCTGACCGGCGGGACAACGGCCATGGGACTCGCAGTGACGCGCCTTGGAGAGCACGCTCAGCGGCTGGGACTGGAAGTGCGGCGCTTCCTGGTCCTGGACGACCGGTCACCGGAAGTGAAACGAAGCGATCCCTTCGTCGATTGCTCCATCGAATGGCTCGAACCGCAGGGCAGCGAGCCTGGCTGAATCCGTGGCGCCAATCCCAGGGAAAGCTCCGCAGGGATCGCGCCCACTCCTCAAAACCCGCGATTGATGGCGTATGTTGTTGAAGCGCGGCCCACGCCGGTGATCCGGGCCGGGGGATCATCGGCCGAGGCCCCATCGAATCGCACCGGCGAAGGAAAAGCCTCATGCTGAAAACGACGCCAACCGATCTTCTGCAACTTGCCCGGACCAAGCCTGCCGAGGCCTTGCCCCTGGTGGAAGCGGCCTGCGGTTCCCCCGGCCCGCGGGACGGGACCTATCAGATCCAGTTGACAACTTCACCGCTGGGGCGGGCCTCCTTCCCGGCTCCGTGCAGCCCGGAGGGCGCTACACCGGCAAGATGCCGGTGCCACCGTTTCGGCGAAGAAAATTGTGAAACAAA
>JAJRTK010000384.1 GCA_024278345.1 bacterium
AGTCTTCGGCCACCGGACGATTTTCAACGTCCCCACATTTGAATTCGCCCCGCCCAGACAGCTCCCCCTCTACATCCTACTCGCTCTTATCTGCCTTCCCGTCGGCGCCTTCTACGTTCATTTCTACCACTGGGTGCGGGATCGCCTCTTTTCGCGCCTCCCACTTCGCCCCTGGCTTCGCCCCGCCGTGGGCGGACTTTTTGTCGGGCTGCTAGTCTTTTTCTTTCCCGAGGTTTGGGGGACCGGCTGGGGCCATTTGCAGCGGGCCATCGATGGAGAGATGACCATCAACATGATGCTCCTTCTCTTGGTCCTCAAACTCCTGGCCACTACAGCCACCGTTGGGTCAGGCTCCAGTGGCGGCGTCTTCGGACCCACTCTTCTCATGGGCGGCATGATCGGCGGCGCCCTGGGAACCGCGGCCAATGCCCTTTGGCCCGAGCTGGTCCCCGAGCCCGCGGCCTTTGTCCTTGTGGGAATGGCGGCTCTTTTCGCAAGCGTAGCCCACACGCCCATCGGCTCACTCCTCATGATCACCGAAATGACGGGAGGCTACGCCCTCGTGCCCCCCCTTATGACCGTCTCGGTGATAGCCCTGCTCCTCAACCGAAAATGGAGTATCTACGAAACCCAGGTCCAGAATAAATTCCATTCGCCAGCTCACCTCAGCGACATGGTGGTGAGCATCTTGCGCCGCTTACTCGTTGCCGACGCGCTGCCGCCCAATCGTCAGACCACCATGCTCCGAGCCGGGACACCCCTTGTCCGGATTCGAGAAATCTTCAACGAGGAGCACCAGCTTGCCTTTCCCGTCCGCGGCGCTGACGAAGAATTTCACGGAACCATCACTCTTTCCAGGATTCGATCCGTCTTCCACGACCGCCACCTCGACCGGCTGCTCATTGCCGAAGACCTCATCACCGATTCCGTGAGCTGCAAACGGGATGAAAGCCTCTTCGATGTCATGTCCAGAATGCTTGAAGCCCATTGCACGGAGCTCCCCGTCCTTGACACCACGGGCAAAAAAGTCATAGGCATGTTGCGCCAAGGGGACATCGTCACCGCCTACTATCGAGAAATGCTTGGCGAGGAGAGGACTGGCACTTTTTCGGTTCTCTCCTTGACCTAGACCTCCACGGCCACGGGATGCCCGCGAGGCATAATTCTAGCCCCCCCTTTTCTTTTCCTTGGGTTGCGTTCCGCTCGCGTCGGCGGCAATCCGTCCGCCGCCACTCGCCATTCTCGCCAAAAGAGGCGAAGCTTGCAAATGTGTGGGTCCAGGGGGCTAGCTCCCTGGTGGGTGCAGGGCAAAGCCCTGCCAGGGGACTGGGGACGGAGTTCCCGGACGACCGCCGAGTAACGCGAGGCGTTACCCGCACAACCAAAATTCCACAATCCAAGTGTCCTGCAATGCGCAGACGTCCCGAAGACAAAAAAACTGATGGCCGGTAATTTCACGGTAACGAATGTGATGACTCAAAAATTCCGCCACGTGGGCATCGCCTCCGCCATCTGGGGATTCTCCATCCTTTTGAGCCGCGTTATCGGTCTTGTTCGGGAAACCGTCATCGGCCGGATGCTGGGCGCCAGCCGCGAGGCTGATATCTATTGGGCCGCCTTCGTTTTGCCCGACTTCCTGAACTATCTTCTTGCCGCCGGCGCCCTCTCCATCGTCTTCATCCCAATTTTTTCCGGCTACCTGGTGGAAGGGCGCCCCCACCGCGGCTGGGAAGCGTTCAGCGTCATCGCTAACTTTGTCGGCGGCGCTTGCCTTCTAGCGCTGGTAGCTCTTTCTCTTGGAGCCCGACCCCTGGTGGAAGTCGTGGCGCCAGGGTTCTCACCGGAAGAGATCGACAGCCTCACCAGACTCACCAGGATCATGCTTCCAGCTCAGTTCTTCCACATCGTGGGCGGGTTGCTGTCCGCCGTTCTCCAGGCCCGGGACCGCCACCTCCTTCCGGCCCTGGCGCCCCTGGTCTATTCGGGCTGTATCATCCTCGGCGGCCTCGTCGGCGCTCCCTGGATCGGCGCCGAAGGCTTCGCTTGGGGCGTCCTGGCGGGCTCCGTGGCCGGACCCTTCGGACTCCCATTCATCGGCTGTCTTCGCTCCGAGCTCCCATGGCGCCCAATCTTCCGTTTCCGCCACCCGGACCTCCGGCGTTACCTCGTCTTGTCGCTCCCCATCATGCTGGGCTTTTCCATCATCGCCGTGGACGAGTGGATCCTCAAGAACCAGGCATCCTACCTTCCCGCCGGAGCGGTTTCCACTCTGCAATATGCTCGGACCCTGATGAAAGTGCCCATCGGCGTTTTTGGACTTGCGGCCGGAGTCGCCGCCTATCCCACCCTCTCCAGAATGATGAGGGCTGGCGACTTCTCCGCCGCCTACACCTTGATTTCACGAGCCGTACGGCTGTTACTCCTCGCCGTCCTGGGAGCGCAGGTTTGCCTGACTGTAGCCGGCGAAGACGTGGTCTACGCGATCTGGGGCCTCTTCGGCGGGCGCTTTACTCTCCAGGATGCTCAGGCCGCCGCCGCCTGCCTCGCCTTTCTTTCCCTGGGCCTGGGAGGATGGGCGATCCAGACCGTTCTTGCCCGGGGCTTTTACGCCATGGGGAATACCTGGCTTCCCACTCTTGTCGGTTCGGCGGTTGTCGTTGCCTTGCTGCCGCTCTACGTGACCCTTCGGGAAGCCATGGGGGTTAGGGGCCTGGCCCTGGCGAGCTCCACCGCGATCCTTGCCTACGTCACCATTCTGGGGACCTTGCTCCAGCGCTCCATTTTGAGGAAAATGGACCCCACCGGCCAATCCGCTCCGCCCGCCGGGACACGCTTGGGGCCAACCCTACTCCGACTTGTGGCGGCAACGGCCCTCTCTATCTTCCTCGCCATTGGCCTCAGGGGACTGGTCCTCCAAAGCCTTCCGGGCTTCGGCGCCCTGGCGATTCTTGGCCGCGTCGCCCTTCTCTCCGCCGCTTCCGCGGGCCTCTATCTGGGAATCGCCCATCTACTCGGTGTCCAGGAGCTGGGAGAGCTGGCCGGAATGCTGAGGCGCCAGATCCGGCGCGGGCGAGGCGCGGCTGGAGACCCGCCCCCTCAAAAAGCCAACCACTGAGCTCCCTGGCAGGGTGAGCCCCTGCCCGCGGATGGCTGAAGCGGATCGGCGAGCGGCGGGAGCGGCTGCGAGCGACGGGAGCGGAAACCAACCCAAAAAGAGAGCAGCCTGTTGGAGAGCACCCGCAAGGGGCACGCGACCTGGGTTTTAGTTCTCCGCCGGAGAGGGGTTAGCAACTGGGCGGTTGTTTCCTGAAGATGCAGTCCTTGATCGAATATGCAAACATTGCAATTGGATTAGTTTTGAAGGTTTGCGCAGGTATGGCCAGGAAATTTGATTGACATGCAGATTTTAAGTCTTATAACATGGATAGTGAGAGTCTAAGATTGGGGGGGGGCAAAACGTCCACCTATCCAACTATAACCCATACCGTCGAAGGCCGGTTCGTTCTGTGACGGAGCGAAGATGACAAAAGCCGGAACGTGTTGGGCTGAGTGATAGCGGAGTTCGGACCTGAATGGGTTTCAGGTTTGCTGGGCGGTAGGTTGCTCGTATGAGTCGCCGACAAAGATGGCTTGAGCGCAGGTGGAGGAAGAGGCTGGCTGGGGGAGAAGAAACCTGGATCTGCCTGGAAGCGACGGGAACAGGAGAAACGTGAATGAAACTCCGTTCGTTCTTGTCAGTCTTTTTTGTGCTAAATCTACTGTTTCTTTGGACATCAAGCCCCGCTGCGCAGCCCTCGAAAACGATCCGCGGCTGGGTTTACCTTGCGGATCAGCTCGATCATGCGGGTACGGCGGTTTTTCTCAGTCCTATCTCCCCACCGTCGGTTCCCGCGGTGACATGGTTGTCTTTGGGGCTGTTGGCCCTTGGGTTGCTCTTGCTTGGTGGCGCCCGCGGAAGAAGGCTGGTTCGCCTTCCTCTTGTGTTGTTCGCCGTTGCCGGGATCGTTTGGGCTTCCATGCAAACGGTTTCCGACTCCAGCGGAAAATACGAATTTTCTGGGGCATTGGGAATCGGGACTTACCGAGTCGATTTCACTTGCGATGGATATGGACCCGAGTCCCTGGAGTTTGAGATCACCGCCAGTGCGAGCTCCATCGCCCTTGATCCGGTGACGCTCTATCCGCTGGCGGCCAGTCCAACTCCCACGCCCACGACGTCGGGTTCCGGGGATCTGACCCCGACTCCACCTTCTCCCCCGCCCACGGCTGTGGAGACCCCTACAGTGACCCAGACTTCAACACCGACTTCCACAATGACCGCCACCGCCACTGCGACTTCTACTCGGACGCCGTCGCCCACTTTGACGCCGACGGCCACGCCTACTTTCACGGCAACACCCACCTGGACTCCTACTTCCACGCCGACGGCAACTTCCACGCCGACGTCGCCTCCTGCCACGGGCAATCTTTACTGGGCGGTGCAGGCTGGCCACTACGGGCAGGCATTCGTTCGGGGTCTCTCCGTCAATCCATTGGATGGGACATCGATTGTTTCGGGATATTATTATGGAAAAGTGGTGTTTGCTCGCGGCGAGCCCGCCGAAACCAGTCTTTCCTCCGCGGGTGGCGGTGACGTTTTTATTGCCAAATATGCAGCCGACGGATCGATGATGTGGGTTCAGGGTGAGGGTGGAACAGGTTATGATTGTCCCCATGGCGTCGAGGTTTTTCCCAATGGTGATTTCGTGGTGGTGGGCTATTTTCATAACACCGTTGTTTTTGGCGCGGGGCTGCCCAACCAGACCTCCCTTACATCTGTGGGAGGAAGTGACATTTTTATCGTCAAATACGATGCAGGCGGACAGTTGCTCTGGGCACGTCAAGCTGGTGGCGCGAGCTATGATGCGGCAATGGGAGTGGCGTACAGCAGCCAGGATGGCTCCCTTTTCATGACTGGATACATCCAGGGGACGGCGGTTTTCGGCCAGGGTGAGCCTGGACAGACGACCTTGGCTTCGGCAGGGAGCTCCGATATTTTCGTTGCCCTGTACAGCGCCGATGGCTCCCTGGTCTGGGCTCGCCGTGCCGGAGGCAGTGGTTACGATTATGGTAGTGGGGCCGTCTGGAGTGAGCTCGATGGCACGTTTTCAGCGACTGGTCTTTTTCAGGGTTCCGCCATCTTTGGTTCCGGAGAGCCTGGGGAAACTCCCTTGACCGCCGAAGGCGGCACGGATATCTTCGTGGCGAAGTACGCCTTCGATGGTTCACTGGCCTGGGCCGCCAGCGCGGGAGGGTTCAACTATGATTATGGCTATGACTTGGCAGTGGATTCCGTGGATGGCTCGTTGGTCGCCACGGGAATTATCCAGGGTACTGCCACTTTTGGTGCTGGTGAAGCGGGCGAGGTTTCCCTGACTTCCGCCGGCTACGAGGATCTTTTCGTCGCAAAATATAGCAGCGGTGGTACCCTGTCCTGGGCCAAGAGAGCCGGTGGTTCCAATTCCGATTACGGCGAAAGCGTTGCCATCGATCAAACCGGAAGCATCCTCGTGACGGGAGAATTCCGGGGAACAGCGGTTTTTGGACCTGGCGAAGCCGGACAGGTTCTGCTTCCTTCTGCTGGTGGATACGATCTGTTTGCCGCGAAGTACACTTCGGAGGGTCTCCTTGCATGGGCAAAGTCAGCCGGGGGCATGAGCTCGGACTACAGCTATGGAGTCGCCTTGAGCCAAGCGGATGATTCCCTGCGGTTAGCGGGGAATTATTATGGTACTGCGACGTTCGGAGCGGGGGAACCGAGTGAGGTCATCCTGGGTCCTGGCGGGACTGAAGTCTTCGTTGCGAAGCTTGGTCTGGATGGTTCGGTGGGATGGGCGAGCGAGGTGACGGCTGGTGGCGGTTCCGATGCGGGACAAGCCATGGCATTGAGCCCGTTGGACGGAACAGTCGTGGTCACTGGATTTTTTGAAGGAAATGCCCTTTACGGGGCTGGCGAGCCTGGTGAAACGACCCTGACTTCCGCCGGGGGCTACGATATCTTTCTGGTCAGGACCAACCCGGATGGGACTCTTCTCTGGGCGAAAAGGGCTGGTGGTCCCCTTTTCGACTACGGATACGATCTTGCCTTGAATTCCGTGAATGACACCATCGTGGTGGTTGGCTCGTTCAACGCCACCGCCCTTTTCGGAGAGGGCGAGGCTGGCGAGGCTTCTCTTACTTCGGCAGGAAATGAAGACGTCTTTCTGGCCACGTACAATGGCGATGGAACATTGGCTTGGGTCAGGCGAGCTGGTGGCTCGGGATACGATTCGGCCCGGGGCGTAGCGAGCATCGCTTCGGACGGAAGCTCCATCGTCACGGGCTATTTCTATGGGAGCACCCTCTTTGGTGCTGGGGAAGTCAACGAAACGACACTCAATTCCGCGGGAAGCTACGACCTTTTCATCGCGAAATACGATGCCTTGGGATCACTGGTTTGGGCCAAGCGTGCTGGAGGTTACAGCTCCGATTCCGCGACGGGCGTGTCGGCTGGCTCGGACGGAAGCTGTGTGGTCGTGGGCGAGTTTTCCGGCTTCGCGATCTTCGGAGCTGGAGAAACTGGAGAGACCACCCTCTATTCCTCTGGTGGCAAAGACCTATTCGTGGCGAAATACAATCCCGACGGCACGCTTCTTTGGGCGAAACGAGCTGGCGGTTCCAGCACGGATTCCGCGGTGGCGGTGGCCGTGAACTCGGCGGATGGCAGCAGTGTGGTCGTCGGTTCGTTTTATGGCACCGCCCTCTTCGGAACCGGAGGGCAAAACGAAATCTCCCTCAGCTCCGCTGGAGGCAAGGATCTCTTCGTGGTGAAGTACGATCCGGATGGCATCTTGAGCTGGGCCATGCAAGCCGGAGGCACCGGTTCGGACTATGCGTCGGACGTTGCCTTCTCCCAAAACGAGATCCTGGTGACAGGTATCTTTGAAAGCTCAGCCGTTTTCGGTGCAGGCGATGCCAGCGAGACATGGCTCGTTTCCGCCGGTGGAACGGATTTCTTCGTGGCGGAGTACAAGTCCGACGGGAGTCTGGACTGGGCGAAAGGGGCGGGAGGTTCCAGTTACGACTTCAGCCGCGGCGTCGCTGCCAATGACGTGAGCAACGTGGTCGTTGTCACGGGAGAGTTCTCCAGTACTGCTATCTTCGGTTCTGGAGAGCCTGGGCAAACCAGCCTGGCTGCCGCCGGAGGCAATGATGCCTTCGTGGCCAAGTACCACCACTAATGAGGCACGCCCGGTGAGTCAGGCTGGTGGCCTGCTATGCACCACTGGCCCCCTCACCCGGCAGCCAACCCTCAATTGCGCACCGATCACATCGCGCCACGGAAGAAATCGACTCACCAACGACGGCCAGGACAAGCGCACGATAACCCAAATCCACTCATCACCTTGTTTGATGCGCAGGTTCTGACGGCGGAGTTGGCTCATCTAACGGCGTAAACGTTCGGTGCGCACTTTTTGGAGACAGTGGGCGAAATCTGGGTTCGAGGTGGTGGTCAGCCCAAAGTCAGGGCATCTTCTTCCACCCAGTGAGCGAGCAAGCGCCGGACCCGGTAGGAGTCCACGGGGAGGCCCACTTCTATTTTGGCTGGTATCGTGCCCGTTGTCGCGCTGCGCCAGACAGCACTGGATAGCTGTCGGCTAGGCTCTCCAGGCGGCGGCGTAGGTCGAGTCCCAGTGGCCGAGAGTATGGCGTCGTCGGGAACCAAGGTCCGATCCCTGCAAAACTCGTCGTGTCGGCGCATTGCCTCGGACAAGAGCTTCCAACAGGATTTCAGGGCCTTGGTACCGGAGTTTTCACCCTCCTCAGCCCCGTCTTCGCCCGGCTGAAATCGGTAAACAAGGCTCCTGGGCCTCTCGAAAAGATCGAAGAAAGCATCCAGCCCCTTGAGCCGCTGTTGGCGACAGTCCTGGAAAAGACCACGGTGGAGCTTGATCGTTGCCCGAGGTTGATTTTTCCGGTTCAGGATTACCAGCTCCCCCGTGGCTTCGGCGAGGGCCAGAGATTCCAGCAGGCCGGGGAGCTGCACCGGTTCGAGCTTCCCCGATCGAGGGGGACTGAGCTTTTTCGCCACTTGAGGCTCTCGGAGTTTTTGGAGCGCCCTTGCGGCTTCTTTCCCCAGGTCAATGGAAGAAAATCTTTCGGAGATCGACTCCATGAGCCGCACGACTTCCGGGGCACGGGTTCTGGAAAGTGCCAAGAGGTAGGGCATGGCATCCGGCACGCTTTTGCTCCGCGCAAGGCCAAACAATTTTCTGGGTAGTTTTGCTTCCAGGCTTTTCGTTAACCGTTTCACGATATCCGGGTGGGCGGAGAGATCCTGCGCACCAAGCCCCGCCAGGCGGGGAAGCGTTTCCCCCAACTCCGGTTGCTGTTTCAGGCAATGTTGTTCCACGGTTCTGATGGCATTCCGATGTCCAAGGACTGCCAGGCCTTTCCTGATCGTTCGATCCAGGTGTTGTTTGATCCTTCCGGCTTCGCCGGGAGGCAACTGGCTGGAACAAAGCATGGTTTCAAAGTATTGAGCGCACTGGATCAGAGTCTCGGCCGTTGCCTCAGACTTCATTTCCACCAGGGAAACGATGGCTTCTTTGGCCAGGACTCGGCTGTGGGTGTGCTGTGCAAGACGCCCCACCAGCTCGATCTCTTTCCGCGTGTAACCATCCCGGGGAGGAACCCGGCGCATGAGATAGAGTAAGTTTCGGCGAAAATAGCCCTTGGGATCCTCATTGTTGTCTGGCTCCAGAACCTTGAGGCGTCGCAAGACTTCTTGGCGCATCTCCTGACCGTAAACCTCTAGGAGAGCCATCATCAGGCGTCGTTGGTCTCGTTTTTCCGCTGTCTTCAGATCCGCCAGCAATGCTGAAACGGAGAAAGCTGAAAAAAATCTCAGCACCCGTTTGAAAACCGGTTGCTGTTCTTGTTTCTTGGCCAGCTTCCGCAGGGTGTCGAGGTTGACGTTGGCGTGGGACTTGTAACGCAGGACCTTGACATAATTGTTATCGACGCCCAGCAGATTGGCAAGCTCGAGACTCAGATCGAAAAGAGTGGCCGCCCTTTGGAGGGCGCCGGTGTTCAGATGCCGGATCGCCTCCTCGATCAATGCGTGGTATCGCTCCTGATTTTCTCCATCGCTTTTGGAGAGCAACACCAGCTTCTTCAAAGCTGCTGCCGGGCGTTCCCATTGCCGAAGTTTCGCTCCAGGAAGGTACCTGGTTGGGCTTCCAAGTGACCAGTTCATGACACGGCCAGCCAACAACTGAAAAAGTTCCCCAAGCTCCATGCGCCATCCGCGTTGCCAGAGTCCTTTCAAGTTCCTCGACAGCTCGGCCGGGTTGTTGGCTGCTAGAATCGTCGAGATCCAAAGTTGAACCCGTAGCTCTTGCCGCGCTTCCTGAGATTGATGATTCTCGCTCTCCGGCTTTTCCGCGTTTCGGCACACCCGTTTCAGCATGAGCCTGGCACGTTTCAGCTCCAGGGCTGCCTTTTGGCGGGCGTCTGGATCGACCGTTTTTTCGGTGGCAATCTCCACCCCCATGCCCGGCCGGACCTGGGGCTTTACGGCCTCTACTGGCCCAAGACTCGTTGGCCAGGGAGCCAAGTCCTTCTCTTTCCCGGAGCTTTTAGGCGTGGTCACAATCGGGCTTTCCCACGATTCCGCCTTTTCAGTGGCGGCCCCTGAGCTCCCGGGAGCTCCGACAATCGCTTCGGGGGCCTTCTTGGCCTGGCCCTCGATCCCTTGTCGCCCCTCTCCGGCCATTCCCATGGAGTTCACCGCTGCTTTTTTTCCCGCGGTTTCCCCGTTGTCTTCACCCAGATCCTCTAAAATCTCCGCCTCGGAGTAGCCCAGCCGCCGGGCTCCGTTGAAAAACCGGGCCTGCTCTTCCTCGGAGCATCCAGAGAGCATTAGTCTGGCCAGTGTCACCGTATATGCACGGAACTCCACGGGTTCCACAATCCCGAAATCTCCCAGGATATGTACCTTCTCCAGGGCGTGAAGGAGAAGGTCCAAAACATTCAGGCCCGCATTGTCACCTCTCTGAATGCTCGTGGTGATCCACGTCCGAATCTCCGTGGCAACCAGTTGAGGGTGCTGAGCAAACAGCATCCCAAAAGCCTCTGTCGCCTGGATCGGCGAGATGAGGTCCGACAGGTATTCCCTCAAATCAAAGAGGGCGCTTCGCATGCTATGGTCACGCCGGCGGTTTGTCACAAAGGCCTTTCCTGTTTCCGTTGCCCAGACCCGCTGTTTCCTTCCCACTCCCTTCGATTCTAACGAGCTGAGCCTCCAATGGCAATGCAAATCCTCCGGCCCCGCTCCATCACCCCACCAGATCCGCCAGTGCCTCCAAAACGATGTCTGGCTCTAAATCCAGCAAACATCGTGGCTCGCCCAACGGGCAAACACGTCGGAAACAGGGAACGCAATCCAGCTTCAGCGAGACCACCCGGTTTTTCTCCGGGTCGGACAGCGGAGGCGTGTATCCTGGACTCGACGAACCATAAATGGCCACTACGCGCCGGCCCAAGGCTGCCGCGATGTGCATGAGGCCAGAATCATTGGCCACCACGACCGAGGCCCAGGACAAGAGGTCGATGGCATCCACAAGGCTTGTCTTGCCCACGAGATCGACACACTGTTCACCGCAGGCATTCCGTATCAATCGGGCCGCTCCCCATTCGCTGGCCGAACCAAGAAGCCAGACTGCCCAACCTTCGCGCTGCTTTGCTCGGGCCAATGCCCCAAAATACTCCGCCGGCCACCTCTTTGCCGGGCCGTAAGCCGCTCCAGGGCAGAGCGCCAGCACGGGCCGCCCGGTGACGGACAGTCCAAACCGCTCCAGCACACCAAGACGATCCGCTTCAGTGGGTTCAAGCCGGGGCCTGGGCAGATTGTCTGGTAGCAATGCCTCCCGGGGATAGGCTAGAGCGACGAACCGCTCCACCATCCGAGGGTAACGCTGCCGGCTAAATCTTCTGGGCTCCGTCAGAAGACCGAACCGCATTTCACCTCGCCAGCCTACCCGGTAAGGAATCCCGGCCCAAAACGGCACCAGCGCCGATTTAAATGATCGCGGCAGTACGAAGGCCGCGGTGTACCGCTCCCGCTTCAGGCGCTTCCCCAAGCGTCGCCTGGCCAATAGACCCAAACGCCCATGCCCCACGGCTAGCTGCCACGGTCGCCGCACCAGTGGCATCCGGGCCAACAGTGGATAACTGCTCGCGGGAGCCACAACATCGATGGCAACACCGGGGCTTTGGGAATGGAGCACATCCAGCAGACTTTGCGCCATCACCATGTCGCCCACCCAGGCAGGGCCGATGACTAAAACCCGCTTTATCCCATTCACCTCTCAATCCCAGCCTTGAGCAAAAGTCCGCCGCGCTTGACCAAGTTCTGCCTACGAACCGGCTTGGGAGTCTTCAGCAAATGCTTTGAGGGCTTCCTCTTCGTTATCGTAGTGATCGAAGACCGTGATCAGGCGCGTCATGGTCAAAAGCTGCCGAGCCTTGTCCATCAAGTGCAAAAGCCGCATGTCGCCCTGGGCCTTGCGAACCGTCGTGTAGGCTCGCACAAGCTCGCCGAGACCCGCGCTGTCCACGTAGGAAAGGCGCTTCATGTCCACGAGGATCTTCTTGTATCCGTTCAGGAGCTCATCAGTGACGGATCTCCGGAGTTGAACGTCACCGCTTCCGATGGTCAACTCTCTGGAAAGCCGAAGAATACTGACGCCGTCCTTGTGTTCAATCTTGATTTTCATGGAGTTTCCTCTGCTGCAATGATCCGGTCTCCGCCAAACGGGCGGTCTCTATCCGGGTCTCGTGTCACCCCTTGTAGGGGTAGGATCCTGGCCAAGCACATTTTTTTCGTTGAGTTGCCTTCCGCTCACATCGGGCGCCGTCCGACACCCGCTCCTCGCCATTGTCGCAGCGATCACCATCCACTGCCCTAAGGCCAGAGCACCACGACCGGTCTTCATGCTTCATGGTTATCGAGCCTAACTATAATTCTCAACGGTTCCAAAAGTTCTGTTTTTTTCAAAGCCCAAGGAACTGGAAGGCCTCCGCGATGGAGCGCCGCCAGGCCAACCCCGCCGCGGTAGGGCGGTAGAGCGGTTCCAGCTCCAGAACCCCGAAATCCGCGCTAATACTGTTAAAAAGGAAAATCTTCTCCAAATGATAAAGCCCGAGTCGTGGCCGAACCGCTCGGTTGTGGGGGCCCAGAAAGACTCGGCCTACGATGCGGCGGATTCCCAGCCCCTGAGCTTCTTCGCCGAACGCCCTTCCGGAGAATCCCGTTTCGGTCAGCCAGATCGGTCGCCCGCCAGCGGGACCATAGATTTCGTCAAGGAAACGCTGAGCTTCCTGGAATCGCTCGTCCATTTCCAGCCAAGGATCTTGGAATACCGTTTTGTCGATGCTGCGCGGGTAGTAGTGGAGATTGAAGATATCCATGCCCCTCCGGCTTTCAGGGGTCGCCAGAACGTCCCGCGTGCTGCCCCCCGTGGGCCATGGGTCTCCCTCTTTTTCGAAACAACAAAGCCCCCCAAGGGCAATTCTTGCTTCGGGATCTTCGCGGCGGATAGCCCGAACCGCCGGGAGCCAAATCACTTCCCTGTACTGGCGCGCCGTACCCGACCAGAAGACCCGCAAGTCGGGCTCGTTCCAGATCTCCCACGTTCGAACTCCACGCTCCGCCGGCCAGCCCCGCTGGGTAGCAAGCACGCCGCCGGGACGGTAACGCCTCACCGCTTCGCGAACAAACTCGCGCCACCGCTCCACCGGCGGCACAAGATTCGCCGCCACCGGCGAAACCTCATCAAACCCAAGCGTCCAGGGCGGCGTTCCTTCCAGAATGACCAGGACATCGATACCCCGCGCCAGTGCTCCTTCCACCGAGCCGTCAAGGCGGCTCCATACGAATTCCCCGGGCCCGCGATGAATCGACCACCAAGGAGCGTCGATCCGCGCCCAGCCGATCCCCAACCAAGCGATGCGGTCCCACTCTGCTTCATTGTAGGGCACCGTGTGGACCGACAGGCCAAAGGGATTACGCTCCGGCGGAACCCATGGTAAGGCCGAAGCCGACCGCCGCGCCTCGAACTGCGCCGGATGATCTTCCACGGGAACAGGAACCTCCCCAGAGCCGCCGCAGCCGCCGGCGGCTGCGAGAAATCCCATCATCACCGCCGCGGCGCCAGGGCGTATCCACTTACCATGAAAATACATTGTTAAATCCATATTCGACGGCGTGGTTATGGCGCTCGGCGCCATTCACTTTCATCTTCCGGGGTGTGGTCGCCGGGATCATGCTCGTTAAGCCGGGACAGAACAGAAAAAAAAGGAAAACGCGGGGCCGAACGAAGCGAGACGCCGAGCATAAGCGAGGCCCACCGTACAAAAATGTGGGCTGGGATCCCGTTGCCATTTGTTGCAACGGGAAGTTGAGCTGGCTCCCTGGTGGGTGCAGGGCAAAGCCCTGCCAGGGGGCG
>JAJRTK010000385.1 GCA_024278345.1 bacterium
GCCTCCGCCGGGTTCCAGGGCTGGAAGCCCCGGGGCGGCGTCTGAAATCTGAACCGTGGCCGGTACCATGACCGAGGCCCCCTTCCGCTTTGCGTGGAGACCCCGATTGTCGAGGCATTCAGGAGGAATTAGATTGTTGGGATGGATCGCTGCTACTTGGGGTGCCCTTGGAGTTTATCTCCTGCTGGGAAGCGCTGTTTACCGCTTGTACGATGTGGGGTTACAGGCCTTCGGGACTCCCTTTCACTGGTGGCATTGGGGATTGCTCGCGCTCTGGGCTACCATCATGGGCTATGGGCAAGGTTACCGAGGATTTCAGAAAAAATTCTCGCCCCGGGTCGCGGCCCGGGTGGCCTATCTGAAACAGCATCCGACCTTCATTCGCTTGCTTTTCGCGCCCGCCTACTGCATGGGCTATTTCGGCATCGAGCGGCGGCAGCAAATCTTGATCATCCTCCTGACTCTGACCATGGTGGGGTTGGTGCTGTTGTTGCGCATTTTAGCTCAGCCGTGGCGGGGAATCGTCGATCTCGGAGTCGTGGTGGGCCTTGTCTGGGGACTTGGTTCCCTGGGCTACTCCATCCTGCGGGAGTTCCAGGACTCCACTGCGTGAGATTGCTTGGCGGCTTCACTCCGACCGGAGCTCCTCGCCGTGAATTCCCGGTTGAATATCTGGCCACGGGGCAGCGGTTCGCCAGGGGCGAAAATGGCGATGAGCGGGCGTCGGACGGCGCCCGATGGGAGCGGAACGCAACACGAAGGAGAAAAATGGGCTTACTTAGATCTTCGTTCCTAACGCCAGGCTATGGGAATGATGTGTGGCAACGGGATTGACGGAAGCGGAGGGAAGTCTTACAGTCGTGGCGACTTCTGGGAAGAGCCTCCACCGGGACCGCGGCTGGATGCGCTGGAGGCCTGTTTTTCCCCTTCCTATCCAATCGATTCCCCCGACACTGGAGGCGCCATGTTCCACAAAATTCAGTCGCTCCTGGGCAAAGAGGCGGAAAATCTGCTCCAACACCGCTGTGAAACGATTCCCAAAGAGCAACTTCATTTGCCGGGTCCCGATTTCATTGATCGCGTTCACGTGGATTCAGACCGCTCGCCGGCCGTGTTGCGCAATCTGCAAAACCTCTTTGGCCACGGCCGATTGGCGGATACGGGATACGTCTCGATCCTCCCCGTCGATCAAGGCATTGAACATTCAGGTGGAGCATCCTTTGCGCCCAACCCCATCTATTTCGATCCCGGCAATATCTGTAAATTGGCCATCGAGGGCGGCTGCAATGCCGTCGCTTCAACTTTGGGGGTTCTTGGGGCTGTGGCGCGGAAATACGCCCACAAGGTTCCCCTCATCCTCAAAATCAACCACAACGAAATCCTAAGCTATCCCAGTCGATACGATCAGACGCTGTTTGCCTCGGTGGACCAGGCATTCGAGCTCGGCTGTGTTGCCGTGGGGGCGACCATCTATTACGGTTCAGCCGAGTGCCGCCGCCAGATCCAGGAGATCAGCGAGGCTTTTGCTCATGCCCACAGTCTTGGGATGGTGACGATCTTGTGGTGTTACCTGCGGAATCCGGCTTTTAAGACAGCCGAAACCGACTATCATGCTTCGGCCGATCTCACCGGCCAGGCCAATCATCTGGGCGTCACCATCGAAGCCGATATCATTAAACAGAAACTTCCCGTCAACAACCATGGCTATACCGCCTTGAAGTTTGGGAAGACACACCCCAAGGTCTACAGCGAACTCTCTTCCGATCATCCTATCGATCTTTGCCGCTACCAGGTGGCGAATTGCTATATGGGCCGGGCGGGGCTCATCAATTCAGGAGGAGCCTCCGGGGAAAACGATATCCAACAGGCTGTTCGCACCGCCATTATCAACAAAAGAGCCGGAGGAATGGGCCTCATTTCCGGCCGCAAGGCGTTCCAAAAGCCCATGAGCGAGGGGGTCGAAATCCTGAATGCCATCCAGGATGTCTATCTCTGTTCCGAGGTCACTGTTGCTTAACACTCATGGAGACCAATCGGGCCACAGAAGCATGAAAGGCAGCACGCCGCGGCCTCCATGCTCTCCGTTGGGCGCTCCCGGTTGGCCGGCAAGAAGCGGGCGCAGGCCGGAAGGCCTGCACCCAAAATCCGTTCCCCGGGACCTTTTCGCATGGAGGCCTTCCGGCCTTTCGCATGGGGGACCTATCAAATTGTCGTGTTTTTGCTTTACAATTTTCTTCGCCGAAACGGTGGCACCGGCATCTTGCCGGTGTAGCGCCCTCCGGGCTGCACGGAGCCGGGAAGGAGGGCCGCCCTGTCAACCGAATCTGATAGGTCTCCGCATGGAGGCCTTCCGGCCTCCATGCTGGCGTGTACTTTCACGGTAAAGGTCCTGCTGCCTTTTTGTCGAGCGTGACTGACAAAGTGGCAATGATCCCGTGAGTCGCCTTGCTAAGTTGTTCCGCGGGGCCGAGACCGATTGAGGGCACCGAGCATCGGGTGGCCGGTGCCAAGCGCGGCGAGAGCCGCCAACGTGGCCACCGCTCACCGGTTTGCCCATGGAGCGCCTGGTTGTTTCGTGAACTTCTGGGAGCAGAATAGGGAGCGGAGTCTTTCCATGGGTGTCTGCGCTGGCGTTTTTGGTAAGCTCCGCATAGGCTAGGGTAATCGTGACTCTGCTCGCCAGTGCGGGCGGAACTGTTGAACCCGAACTTTTCTTCCAGAATTGACTGCGGCTCTCTGTTCGGTGTTCCCGCCTCAGCCCTTGCACGGAAGGGGTGTATGGTCCGCCCCTCCTTGGCGGGACCGCGCCTTAGGTTGCCTCGCACTTGATCGAGGGCGGGAAACCCGAGATGGTGTCCGCGATTTGGCATGAGATCTGCTTAACGACACGCAGTGTTCTCCTTCAAACCTTGTCCGGGCGGCGATGTCTTGGCCCTCACGGCAAGAGGATCGGGCTCGCTCGTTGGCCGTTGGGGGCCTGGTGTGATGCGAGTCTTTCCACAGGAACCTGCCTGACCTGCTGCAAAGGAATCAGCCATGACCGAAGTCCAGGGAACTTCATCCGAGCAAGGCCTGGCGGCGCAGCTTCCCGAATCTCTCCAATCTCGTTACCGAGTGACGGGATCTCGGTCTAATGGGCGAGGGGAATTGATTTTGGAGCTGGAAGACTCTTCGGATGGGGCTAGGTTGGAAGCGTTGGTGCTGGATCGGTTTCCGAATTTCATGCGGAAGCAGATCCCGGACATCCGTTTCGAGTCGAATCGGATTGTTTCCGAGGCGACTTCCTACAATGAAGATGGCTCAAAGGCTGTGGTTGTTTATCAGCCGGCAGGTGTGCCATCGCTTTTGGATAGGCTATCCAATGGTCAAGTATGGCCGACTCGCGCCGCTTACCTAGTTCTGCAACATCTGGTCAAGGCGATCCAGCCGCTCCACCAACAGGGGATTGGCGTTGGGGATATTGGCCCTGAGCGCATTTTCGTCACCAGCGACCTCGATACCGCCGTATTACTCCATGGTCTGTCATGCTCTTATGCGACGTTGTTTGGCCGCTCGGTTTACGTCGATCCTAGAGACGACGTGGCCTCCCTGGCGGCAATGATGGTCTGGATGCTTACCGGATCGCGGGTGACCGACACCTCTTTTGATGAGCAAGGCAATCTTCGGGCGCCGGGTTTGTCGGAGGCTTTGAAACAGGTTTTCCAGCGGGGCATGGATCCGCAGAGGAACCGGCGTTACAAGACGGCCGAGGCTTTGCTCAAAGCCGTCCAGCTCGCGTTGGTGGCTCCATTCCAGCCCGAGTCCGTGAAAACACTCCGGTCCGAGCACCGGAAATTCGATTTCCCGCTCCAGAAGAAGCCCAATAAGGGGCTTGTCCTGGATATCGTCTTGTGCATGCTCATCGCTCTAGGGATTCAGATCGGCTTTCTGACCCAGCGCCTCCAGGCGAACATCAGCACCGATGTTCGGTTCGTCGTCGATACCGATCCAGAAGGAGCGGATGTTCAGGCTCACTTTCCCGACGGGCGCGTGGAAGAGTGGGGCAAGACTCCCATTGACCGCAAGGTTCGGTTTACGCCACAGGCTCAAACAGCCAGGCTCATGGTCACGAGGCCCGGTTACGTGCGCTCTGTCGTGGAGATCAAGGACAACACTCCTGATGTCAAGTTGCCTGTGCTTCCCGCGGGCCGGCTTTTCTTGGAGGCCCGCGTTGATCTTGGTCCCTACCGCGACGAAGAACCTGAAGAGGTGGCCGCAGCGGAGGAATCTGGCGCCGAGGTGGAAGAGCCGGCTTCGCCCAGGGTGACTGCGGCTTCGATCCGACCTCTATTTCTTCAGTCCCAGCTCTTCATCGATCAAAGCGAATTCCTCTACCGGCCCGCGGAATGGGGTCAGTCCCACTTTGAAACACCCATGAGCCGTTTTTGGGTGGCCTTGGCGGACTTCGAGAAGGCGCTGGACAACCTTTTTGGCAAGCTGCATTACGATGTGCTGAAGTACGGGGCGTTTGCGATCGTCAACTTTGGAGGGTGGCTGCTCATCGCTCTGCTGCTAGGTCATTACGTTTCTGGCTATGCTCGGAAGACGCGGATCACAAACGAGGCGCTCGATGCCTATGAAGCAGGCGACTATACCAAGGCGGAGGACCTCTTCCAGCAGGCCTTGGAGTTCGATTTCCTCGATCAGAACATCGTCTTTTACCAGGCTTTATGCGCATGGCGGAAAGAGGAATACGAGAAGGCGTTGGAGAAGTTCCGCAGTGTCATCGACGATTTCGGGCATTCTGATGCGGCCACGGCGACGGCCAGTCTCTTCTTTATTGCGCAGTGTTTCTTCTGGCTTGGCAATTACACTCGGGCCTCGCAGTTTTACGAGCGCTACCTCCATCATGAGGTCGATAGCGTGATCGCCATGTTCAACTTGGCGCAATCGAGCTTTTTCGATTCGGATCTGCCCCATGCGCGGCGGTGGTTCAAGAGGGCGCTGCAGAAGGACCCGGAGCTTGCCGTCGCCCGTGAGTACCTCGAGCGGATCGAACAAATCGCCGTTCAGAGCAAGCTGCCTTTCCTCAAGGAGGGCGCGGAAGGCGAGGATCGATACCGCCGACGGATGCAAAGATCGGGATACCGGCGGCGGACCCTCCTTGGGGGCAGTGGCGATACTGGCTATAAATACTAGTCATGCATGCGGGTCATGGACGTTTGTCAGGCTAGGAAAGGTGCGGACCAAATCTGAAAGGGATTTCGATGCTGCTCAAAGGTTGTCTCAGATTCCCCCAGCGGGTGTTGCTCCAGGGCGTGAGCTTTTCTTTGCTCTTCGCCTTGACGATGTCTTCGGCGCGGGCGCAGACCGAGCCGAAGCCCGAAGAAGGGAACTATCAAACCTACACGAATACCAAGGGCTGGTGTGAAACCCGCAACTTGCCGGTAATGGAGTTCAAATTTAACTATCCGGAGTCCATGAAGCTCGTGGAAGACTACCGGTTGGGGTTGAGCAACTACGTGAAGGTTGAGTGGGCGAGCGCCGACGGCGTCACGGCGGAGAGCTTCGCCGTTGGATCCATGACCTCGGAAGCTGGCTACACCAACGAAGTTCTTCGCTACCTGGCGGGGCAGATTGTCGGCAAGCTCTCAGCGGACTTCCCGAAGTTCAAGTTGGTGTACGGTGACATGAGCACCATGGGGGAGCTCAAGGGTTATGAGGTCGCCTTTTATTCGTCTGTTCCCCACGAAGTCTATGGAAAACTCGAGATGTTCGGGCGGGTCTTTCTTGTTCCCTACAATGAGACGCTGGGCGCAGTGATGCTGAATATCGTGACCAACAGGACCCGTGTGTTGAAGCGAGTGCAGGACATAGGGAAAGTGGGGAACTCGAAGATCATTCAGGAGAGTTTTGAGTTCATCTACCCGGAAGATCCCAATAACCCCACGGTGGAGGTCACCGGTGAGGCGGCAGAGGCTACCGATGGAGAGAACTCCGAATAGAGTCTAACTAGGTATGCCGGGTATCAACGTAAGCCGGGACGCCCGCCAAAATAAAGACGGGGTATCCACGCAAGGCGGGACAGAACAGAAAAAAAAGGAAAACGCGTAGCGTACAAAAACGTGGGTCCAGGGCGAAGCCCTGCCAGGGGATGGAATCCCCGGACCACCTTCGGGTAACGCGCGGCGTGACCCGCCGAGCGATAGCGAGGCGTTGCCCGGAGGCTTGCGATTCCACAGTCCCGGGAATGTCCCGCCTTGCGTGGATACCCCCAAGTTGCAACGGGAAGATGAGCGAGCTCCCTGGTGGGTGCGGGGCAAAGCCCTGCCGGGGACCGGGGCCGGCGGCCCCGGACGACCTTCGGGTAACGCGCAGCGTGACCCGCTGAGCGATAGCGAGGCGTTGGCGCTTGCGGTTCCACAGTCCTGGAATTGTCCCGCGTTAACGAGCATGATCCCAGTGGCCACACCCCGGAAGATGAAAGTGCATGGTGCCGAGCGCCATAACCACGCCGTCGAAGATGGATTTAACCATGTACTTTCATGGTAAGTGGATGCCCGGACCACCTTCGAGTCACGCAAACGTGACCCGCCGAGCGATAGCGAGGCGTTGCCCGGACGCTTGCGATTCCACAGTCCCGGGAATGTCCCGCCTTGCGTGGATACCCCTCGCTCGGTGGCAAGTCTCCTGGATCATAAGTCAGTTACTCTTGGGTTTATTCGATTTCCTTCAAGCTCTGAACCGTGGGGAAGAGGGCGAACTCCACGAACTTCCCAGGATACTTGGGACCCTTGCTGATGAGCATTCCGCGGATGGTCCCCGGCTGTAGTGGTGAGCCGGTTCTCTCTGATAGCAGGAAGATGGAGTGGCCCATCACGTTTTCCCGGGACCAAGCCTGCCGAAATGGTCGTGGTTCACCCAGGACCGAACGTTCGCCATCGTAATGTCTGGGAAGAAACCAAATGCTCCCATCTTCGTTCCAGACCAGATAGTGAAGCCGGGGATCGCCGGTTATCGCCAACCGGCCAAACCGGTAGTTGCCCAGATCTTCTTCTTCCGGTTCCTCTCCCAACACGAGGCGAATGTGGTGGAGTGTAGGTTGCCCTGTTTCATCGATGGTGGAGTAGAGGAAGTGACGAACCTCATGGGCGTCTACCAGGAAGTCGTTGATCTCGATGCGCCCGTTTTCCGGTTTTTCCGCGATGATCGTTTCCTGCCAGGGATCTCTCTTGAGCACATTGGGGGAGTGGTAGTGGACAAGCTTGTCGATGGACTCCTTGTTTTTGCCCATGGCAACGAAGATGTCCGCCCGTTCGTCACGGATCTGGCAGAAGGGATAGAAGTAAGATTGCTCCGATTTTGAAACCTCGTGATCGTAAACTTTCCGGCGCGCCGCCGTTCGAGCTCGGGCCATGAGAACTGAGGAGCCTTTCTTCGAGTCGGTCCAGGCGAGCATGGTGATGCCTTTGCCATTGGACGAGGCGCCGATGCCTTCTGGCGGAGACTTGATGGGGAGCTTCTTCTTTCTAAACGCCGTAATATCCCCTGGTTTCTTGTTTTGCAGCTCCACGGAGGCATTCCCTTTATCCGTCTCGGAAGTGATGAGGATACGCCAGCCACTCCGCCGGTCCGCCACGAGGATTGGAGCACCGATGGCCGGTTCTTCGCTGGAGATCCCCACTACATATTCGTTGGCTCTGAGGTCTCTCATCTTTAGGGACCAAGCCATGGGTCCTTCCGGTGCGGCGGACTCTGGAGCATCTTTGCCGTCGTCCGGAGAACTGCTTTCCATGGCACTGCCTTCGCCAGGTACGGCTTCGGAATCCTCATCGTCGGTCCCCGCTGGTTGAGGTTCAAGGCCCATGAGGTAGAGCTGTCCACCGGTTGAGACAAGGAGGGTGTTTTGGCGGTCGGTTGCCCATGGATCCGGCGCCTGGGCTTCAGCAGGACCCACGAGGCGTAGGTGAAGATTCATCTGTTCGGTGATTCTAAGGCGCGTGCCGATGGTGATGACGCACCGTGCCGGGAATTGGTCCGAAAAGTCTTTCTCGTATCGGAATGGATAGAGTTGCCCGGGAAGGAGGGCTAGAACTCGTCCCTCTGAAAGGTAAAGCTCCGTTTCGTCAAGGATCTCGCCATCCTTGGAGTAAAATGCCGCCTTGAGGATCAGCTCTTTTTCCAGGGCGGGGAGGTCCCCTCCCAGTTCGACCTGCCCGTCCAGGAACACGATGCTTTCCCGTTGTCCATTGCCTCTGAGAAAGTGCCATTTCGCGTTGCGCACTTCGAGTTTTTCGGCCCGGATTTTCTTGATCTTCACGGGATTGTAGACGGCGAAGCGGCGTTGCCATAGCTCGCGCAAAAGGTCTGGATGGCGGGCGGTAAGATTGTGGAAGGGGAGAGTGGCGGCCTCTCGGTCCACGTAGACATAGTCCAGACTAAGCCCTTCGCTTCGAAGGGAGACATTGAAGCCCACCGGGTCAAAGTTGAAGATGCGGATCTTCATGCAGCCAACGATTGTCGCGCTAACAAGGAGCAGGCCGACGATGGTAAGAGACGCTTTGTTCACTCCTCTACTCCCATGATGAAGAACGGTTGGCCCGAAAAAGGTCGGCCCCACGGGCCTTCGATGCGGTCTGGAGTCGCCGGATTGATCCGGGCAAGCCGGTGGTACAGGAACCACCACTGGGCCCGCTGAGATTAACCCGCTTGTCCTGATGATGCAAGACGCCGAACCAGAATTCCCATGTGGTGGTTGCCGGGCCTCCCCAAAAAGACTCCGAATTCAGGCTCGGCGAAAGATCAGGGTCGCTGCCAGTTTGGCAAACAGCTCCCCGCGACAGGTGCGAAATCCAACGAGAGAAAGGGGCGATGGCGTTGGCGATTTGGCGGTGACCCGCCGTCGTTGATTGAAAGTGGCTTCGGATTATGTAAAATAAGGGAGATTTCCAGTCATTTTTGGCGGTTCATCGCCAACCGGCGTAGGATCGCTGGACCCACCGTGGAGAGCACTGATGTTCATTGGAATGGGAGGCCCGCAGGCACACGGTCGTGGTAAGGCGAAGGAGCTTGAGCCCGGATGGACCGAGAATGACGTTGTCAAAGGGCTGACCCACTTGTACGGCGTGATAGGGAAGGTCGAGGAAAAGGCCCGGAAAGAGCAGAATCTGCCCTGCAAAGCTGGCTGCTCCTGGTGTTGTGAAAACAGCACGGTTTTGCTCACCCAAGCCGAATGGTTGATCGTTCTGCGGTTCTTGAAAGCGGCCGACCGAAAAAGGACCAGGAAGCTTTTGCGCCGGTGTCTCATCGCTCACAAGAAGTACGCCGGAGTCGTGAAGCGGATCACGGAGAACCAGACACTTGCCGATGGCTATGCTTCGGAGATCGCTCTTCCGTGTCCTTTTCTTGATGAAAGTGTGTGTGGTGTTTATGAAGCGCGACCCCACGATTGCCGGCTTTTTGGTTCTTCTTTCAGGGAGGAAGGGCTCTATGCTTGCCATTTAGTGGAAGATGCGCTTGTGGGGCGTTCGGTGGAGTTGCCGCGCTACGAGAGCAGCGGGCAGTTGATCCAGCTCTATCCCCTCACGGAACTGCGTCAGGTTTTTGCGTATTGGGCCAAGAATCACCTGCCGGAGAAGCTCCGGGAATTGGCTTTGGGCCCGGAACAGGGGTAGCCTAGTTGGAGATGAGCTGTTGGGTGGCATCAGGAAATTTCGTTGAGGAGAGCCGATGACTGGGGACGTTGGGAAGTTGGATGGCGGGGGAAGCGAGGTTCAGGGAGAAGAGGTGGAGGATTTTGGTGCGATGCTTGCCGCGAGCCTCCATGGGCTGGCCGGTGGAGAGCTCGTGCCGGGAGAAGTTGTGAGCGGGCCTCTTGTGGGGTTTGATGATGAATGGCTTTTCGTCGATCTCCACGGAAAATCTGAAGCCCTCATGGCTCGCGCGGAACTGACGGGCGACGACGGTCAGTTGACGGTGGAGATCGGGGATCGGATTGAAGGGTACGTCATCGAGGCGGGCGAAGGCGCGGTCCGCCTTTCGCACTCTCTGGCCCGGAAGGCTCAGTCCAGGGATCAGCTTGTCAGCGCTTTTCAGTCCGGGATGCCGGTGGAAGGTAAGGTTGCCGAAGCCGTCAAGGGAGGCTTCCGAGTTAGCCTCGGTGAGGGAATGCGGGGCTTCTGTCCAATCTCGCAGATCGACATTGCCTATTGCGAAGATCCCCAAGAACACGTGGGCCAGACGTACCGATTTGCCCTGACCGAAGTGCGGGAAGGGCCGCGGGGCGATATTGTTTTGAGCCGGCGACGGCTGCTTGCGGCGGAGCGGGAAGCCTTGGCCGCCGAACTCAAGGAGCGATTGGAGCCCGGGCTGGAACTCCAGGGGACAGTACGTGCTTTCAAGCCGTTTGGAGCATTCATCGAAGTGGGAGGAATGGAAGGCCTGCTCCATGTTTCCCAAATATCCAGGTCCAGGGTGCGCCACCCGGAGGACTATATGGAGGTGGGGCAGGAGCTTCTGGTGGTGGTCAAAAGCTACGATCCGGAGAGCGGGAGGTTGTCGTTGACTCGAATTCCCCTGGAACCGGACCCCTGGGATCGCCTGGATGAGGAATTCCCCGTGGGAGGGATCTACCCGGGAACGGTCGTTCGGGTCATGGATTTTGGGGCTTTTGTTGAATTGACACCAGGGTTGGAAGGCTTGTTGCACGCTTCGGAGATTGCCCCAGGTCGGAGGGGAACCGCTCCTCATAAGCTGCTGAGCGAGGGGGATACCTTTTCCGTTCGGATTCAATCGGTGGACCCGGAACGTCGGAGAATTTCACTTGCACGGGTTTTCGGCGAGGCTCCAGAGAAGCTGCCGCCCTTGGAAGCGGGCTCGGTGTTTCATGGGATCGTGGACGGCCATGCCGATTTTGGTGTCTTCGTCACCCTGCCAGGCGGTCTGGGGCGGGGATTAATGCCCAAGGCCGAAACCGGTTTCTCCCGTGGCGCCGATCTGCGGAAGGAGATGCCGGAGGGATCGGAGATCGAGGTTCAGGTTTTGGGGATCGAGGAGCGGGACGGGCGCCATCGGATTCGTCTTTCCCACAAGGCCGTGGAAGAAGGCCGTGAGCGGGCCTTGTACCAAGACTACCAGAAGGGCCAGAGCCCGAAGGAGGAGGAGCAGCCGTTGGGGGCCTTGGGCTTGTTGCTCGCCAAAAAGGGCTTTCGCCTTGGCGGTTCCTGATTGCCGTTTCTGGCGGTGCCCGAACCAAAGGGGGTCCAGCCCGTCGGCTTCGGCGTCCATGATTGGGGGACGAGCAGATGACTCGAAAGATGGAGAAGGCGGGGCGGCGCCGTGGCCTTGATCCGGCTGGCCGCGTCAAGGTTCTGGTTGTGGAGGATGACCGGAACCAGAGGCAGCTCGCCAAGATCGTCTTGGCCACCGAGGGGTTTGTCGTGGAGACGGCAGCCAATGGGCGGGAGGCCCTGGGTAAGGTCCGGTATTTTGACCCTGCAGTGGTCGTCACGGACGTCATGATGCCCGATATGGACGGCTTTGAACTCTGTCGCCGGCTTCGGGCAGACCCGGGGACCGCTGCCATCCCTTTGCTCTTCGTCACTGCCCGGGTGGAGGTGAAGGACCGCCTGGAGGGGTTTAGCCTCGGAGCTGATGATTACCTGGGAAAACCCTATACTCCCGACGAGCTGATCCATCGTGTCCGATCGGTGTTGCGGCGCTCCCGCTACCTGGAGCAATCGGTGGGCGCACCGGTTTTTTCGCCGAAAGAGGTGGCAGTGGAGCGGGAGAGAGATTCCGACGGCAGTCTTTTGCTGGAGGAAGCCACGAAGACGAAAGCCGGAGTCTTGCTGGCTGGCAAGCTTTCCACGGCCACGGTTGTGGAAGTTCTTCAGGCACTGGGCCTCAAGCACATGACAGGTACCATGAGAGTCCACGGATCTGGCCGCGGCCTTATCGAGATGCGGAAAGGCGAGCTCGTCCATGCCGAGGTGCTCACCCCACTTCGCCGGATCACCGGGCTCAAGGCCTGGTTCCGGCTGGCAGGCTGGATCGAAGGTGTGTTCGAGCTCCGAGAGCTGCGCCCTCGCAAGACAGAACGGGCCAGTACCCTCGACCTTCCCCTCCAGAATCTCCTCATGGAAGCCGTTGTCTACCGAGATGAAATCGAGCGGGTCATCGGCCTTTTTCCTACCATGGACCTGATGCTCATGCGCCGTGGTTCCCTCCCTTTCGAAGCCACGGATCTCCAGCAGACGATCTGGGCTTCCATCGGCCGTGGAATCGAGATCATTCCGCTTTTGGACAAACTCGATGAAACCGATCTCGAAATCCTCAAATGCACCCTCAAGCTCTTGCGCAAAAATCTGCTCCTCGGGCTCTTGCCGGGAATGAAGCCGTCGGATGACCTGCGGCCCGCCGATCTCGCTCCTCCCGGAGGAGATGAAGATTGAGGCCTTCTCAGCCCGGCCGGACGGCGCCCAGGACGCGGAGCCAGTTCTCTCCAAGAACCTTGCGGATCTGCCCCTTGTCCAACCCCGCGTTCAGCATCTCTTGAACCAGCCGCGGCAGGCAGGTTGGATCGGGGAGATCCCGTGGAGGAATGATCAGCCCATCGTAGTCCGAGCCTAAGGCCGGTGTCTCTTCTCCGGCGACATCCATCACGTGGCGGATATGCCGAACGAGAGTCCGGGCGTCGGTACGAAACTCGCCCCGTTGCAGAAAACCACTGTGGAAGATAATCCCCACGACGCCGTTTCTCTCGGCAATCGCACGAAGCTGCCGGTCGTCCAGGTTCCGCCAATGGCGGTAGACGCCGCAGACACCGGTGTGGGAGGCGATGAGTGGCTGCTCTTTGTCGGCACAATCCACGGCGTCCCAGAAACCCGTGGGATGGATGTGGGCAAGATCCACAAGGATCCGCCGCTCTTGCAAGGCTTCCAGATAGCGCCGGCCATAGTCGGTCAACCCGCGAGTCCGGACTCGGAGTGGTGACGAGGTCGTGCCCAGTTCCGAGCTCGTCAGGTGGACCAGGGTCACCCGGCAGACCACGTCGCCGGGGATCTGGTCCAGATCTTCGATGCGGGAGAAGGCGTTCCCTCCCTGGACCGCCAGCCAGAAGGCGAGCTTCCCGTCGCGCAGCGCTGCCTGATAGTCGGCCAGGGTCCGAACGACACGGAGCTCAGGGTTGCGCTCGATCCGTTCCACGGCGGCGCGGATGTTTTTCACGGTTTGGGCCGTGCGGGAGGCCCGGCAGCGAAGCGGATTCGTGGCAATGTCGTAGACGACTCCCGTAACGCCGCCCTCAAGGAGCCGAGGGTAATCGGTCTGCCCGAAAAAAGGCGTTCCGTTCCGCCACGATTCATGTCTCAGCCCAGGATCGTAACCCAAGAGCCGGACGGGCACCTCAGTGTCAAGATGAAGGTCAATGAGATGGGATTCGAGGACGATTTCGCATGCTCGCTCCTCCACGGCAAGATCGGCTGCCCAGCTCCGGGGATCCGTGCGATGATCGATCCAAGCTCCAAGACTCATGGATCTGCCTTTTTTTGTTACTCTTTCACCGGGGCGAGAACGAAATCCGAACTCAGTAACCTTCTTTTTTTGCCTGTTCCACGATTTCTTGAGCCAACTGCCGTCCCCATTCTTGGCCGATTTTCATCGATTCAGCCACAATTTCAGGGGTCTTCTCGACGAACTTCTTCCCCGCGGGAGTCTCGTAAAATTCCGTGATTTTGCGGATTTCCTCGCGGCTAAACTTCTTGTCATAGACCGGGATCATCAATTCCACGAGCTCTTCGCTCTTCGCCTCTTTGAGGAACTTATCCCAAAAGCTGTCAGGTACACCGGGCATAGCGGGTTTCATGGCATCCACCATCTGTCGCATCATCTGTTCGCTGAGCTTCGCCGACCCCGTGATGGCCAGAAGCCTTCGAATGTCATCCTGTTTCGTGGCTTTGGCGAGCGTTTGGGTGGCTTTGCCCGGTGAGCTTCCCTTCTGGGCTGGGACCGGTCCCGCCGCAAACAAGATTCCAAGGGAAATGACAGTGGCGGCGGCGATCTTGTTCATGGAGTCGTTCTCCTTGGGGTACGCGGTGACTGGTGGCCAGGATCCTAACCGATTTGCCTGGAACCAGCCAGAGGCGAACCGAAAAGTCGGTCATCCTGAAGTGAAAAAAATCAAAACCACCGTTCTGCCATGGGTTGGGGTCCGCTCCCGTCGCCGGCCCTCCGGCCGCCGCCACTCGCCTCAGACGCGGAACTCGCCTTCGTCAAGGAGCGGCCGGCCATCCACGAGCAGTGTCGGAGAGAGCATCACCATGTCCCAGTGGCACGAGGAATTGTTTTTTCCTCCGTATCCACGATTCTCCCCAATAGCCAGATGAACAGAGCCAAAGATCTTCTCGTCCAGCAGGACATTCCCAAGGGGCACGTGGACGTTGTGGTTCGTGCCGATGCCCAGCTCACCGATCCGCTCTTTGTCGCCCACGTGCGTATCCAGAACCTCCAGAAAGAGGTCGTGGTTCGATGCGGCCGACGAGTCCACCAAGTGCCCTTTGCGGAAGACCAGGCGAAGCCTTTCAATCCGCTTGCCCTGGTGAAAGACCCTGGGAAATACAGCCACTCCATCGACGGTTTCTTCCACGGGCGCCAGATAGACTTCGCCGAAGGGCAGGTTTGCCGTCACATCGCCTGACTCCAGGTCCTTTTCACTGATGACGCCGTCGTCCATGTTGATGCGCCGGCCCTTGATGGAGAAGGTGAGCCGTGCCCCCTCCGGTCCCGTCACCGTAACTTCTTCTGCCCCGGCCAAGCGCGCTCGAAGCTTCTCACAAAGCCCCGCAATCCGCGAAAGATCCGCTTCGACGGCCGACCAAAAGCGGTGGTGGTACTCCTCGAAGGGGAGATCATAAATCTCGGCCTCTTCCCGCGTGGGGAAGCCGATCCCGATCCTTCGGTACCCCTTGCGGACGCTGGCGTCGTGAACCGGTTCCCCGGCGCGGCTCAAACAGCGGAGCTTCTTGGGGTCAAGCCGGGCCGAGGCCCTTGGGTCAGGGAGCGGCGGCAGCGAGATCCGGCAATCGGTGAGCTCTTCCATGGGAACGGAGTGCTTCGCCGTCCGCTCAAGATAGAGATCCGGGATCTCATTCACCAGGCGCCTACCCAGGCTTTCCCAAGTCATTGAAAGCATGGGAAAAGCCCCTTTCTGTCGAACTTTTACCGCAATCTCCTCTAAGAAAGGCAGCGTGTGGATCCCGCCGCTGAGCCGGACGCATTCTCCGGCTTGGATCCGAAGCTGCCTTTCCACAAGAATCCGGGCGACCTCCCGGTAATCGGGCATGAGGGCCTCCTCTTTCGGGTGGCTGGTTGAGGGTGGGGAAAAGGAGAGGCAGCTTTATCGGAGTGCGCCCCCTTTGTGCAACAGTGGACATTCTGCGGGATTTCGGCTTCGCGCTGGAGTTTCCGGGGGGGGGAACGGTTTTTGGGTTGTGTTCCGCTCACATCGGCGTCCATCCGACCGCCACTGCTCGCCCGGGAAAGTGCCCGATGGTGGTCACGTGGCCGCTGTTCCTCACGATTTGGGCGGCCATGCCTTTGTGACGCCGTATCTTTGGCGCTGTTCCCCATCCGCCAGCAAGGGCGACCGGGTCATGGTGATGAACCCCAGTTTTTCTTTGTCGGGAAACTCGAACTGAAGCTCCACGAGCCCGTCTTCGTAAAACAGGATCACCTCGTCCGGATCCTCGTCCCGCCAATAGGGATCGCCAAAGCGAGCGAGGATCTCATCAATCCCGGTTTGCGCCGTCAGTCGGATGATCTCTCCGGAGTGGCGGAATTGTCCAGGGAAACGTTCCATCGTCAGGAAGAGGTCGTCGAACAGGTCCTCCTGGGTTCCGATGTCGAATCCGTGTGTCTCGTCTTGAAATTCGTTCCGCTTGGACAGGGCCGTGGCAAAAAAGTCCAGCTCGGATACGGGTTCCCCCAATTTGGAGTACCCGCACCGAAACTCCGAAAGGTCAATCACAAGGCTCAAATAAGCTTGGTGTGGCGGCTTGTTGGAGGGTTTTTGGGAGCGTAAGAAAGAAAAAATACCCATGGATGAAGCTCCTTCTCCGAAAAAACTGGTGAGCCGGCGGTAGCTTACGGCGGCACATCCGAATTCGGTCTTTCTCTGTTGGGATCAATTCTGTTGTGTTTTGATGAAGTTTATAGAAATATAGGGGAAAGATATCGGAGTCCCTCAGTCTTGCAGAGAACGACGATTTTACCGAAAACCATGTCCGAAATGTAGACCGCGACCAAAGCTGACGCATCACCCTTTCCTCCAAGGAAAGTCGGGCCTCGGTCATGGTACCGGCCACCCGAAAAAAGCGCGCAGCGCACAAAGATGTGGGTCCAGGGAGCTGGCTCCCTGGCGTGGGTCTGGGAGCGGCGCTCCCAGCGGAGGTCCGGAGGCGGAGCCTCCGCCGGGTTCCA
>JAJRTK010000386.1 GCA_024278345.1 bacterium
GGAGGCTCTGCCTCCGGACCTCCGCTGGGAGCGCCGCTCCCAGACCCACGCCAGGGAGCCAGCTCCCTGGACCCACATCTTTGTGCGCTGCGCGCTTTTTTCGGGTGGCCGGTACCATGACCGAGGCCCCCCTTGCAACTTGCGATCACCGGGATCCCTATCCATTTTTGCGCCGCGCGCTTTTATCGGGTGGCCGGGTGCGAGCGACAGCGAGAGCTGCCGAAGGCACCACCGATGACCACCCCCGTTTTGGGAATAGAGCCTTGTGTTGCTCTGGAAAAGGTTCTCCAACCGGTGAAATGATCCGACGAGGACTGCCCATGGCCTTGGGTCACTGGTGCGGCTTGGCGAGAGCTGGAAATGGCGGTTTCTTGCCCTTTCCGGGGGTGGATCTTGCGCCGGACGCGGGCGGCTGCCAAGCGGCCGGAGCGGAACGCAACCCGAAGAAAAACGGCTTTGGGGCTTTGAAAACGGAAGGTCCGCAAGCTATAAGGAATGGCAAAGTGCAGTGTGGGCGCGGAGCTTGTTGGAGTCCTTGTCCCAGTTGACAAACGAGAATCGGGCGGCGGCCCCAAGGAGGGAGGCCGCTCTTTCCACGAAAGCCAAGGTTTTGAGTCAGATTGCGGAGAGCCTTCCCGGGAGTATGTCGGCGGGCGTCAAGCCCGTGAGGTGGATGGATCGATTGCGTGTCTACGTGCGCCTGACGCGTCCGTTTACGCTTTTGCCCCCTACCGTGGGAGTCTTGTCGGGGGCGGTAACGGCATTTGGATCTGCTGCGAACCCTGATCCGGAGGTGCGTCTGACGTTGGCCGTGCTGATGACGGTTCTACTTGGCTCGGCCTGTGCGGCGCTCCTGAATGCGGCGTCGAACGTGATCAACCAGGTGACGGACCTGGAGATTGATCGAATCAATAAGCCGGAAAGGCCCCTACCGCGCGGGAAGATTTCCGTGACGGAAGCGAGTTGGCTGTCGGCGGTTCTTTACGCGTTGGCTCTGATTCCTACGTGGCTGGTTGTGGTCTATCCCTACGAGAGTTTCGCCTCGAAGCTGATGGCTCCGCTGGCCAAGCACGAGTGCATTCTGATTTACTTCCTTGGAATGCTCTTCACGTTCATCTACTCGGTGCCAGCTCTGGGCCGGACGAAGGCTCGAGGTTTTTTGGCAAACATGACGATAGCCATCCCTCGCGGCTGTCTGTTGAAGGTTGCCGGCTGGTCGATGGTGGCGAGCATTGTCAATTTGGAGCCCTGGTATATTGGGTCAATTTTTCTTCTTTTCATCATCGGGGCATCGAGTACAAAGGATTTCAGCGATATCGAAGGAGACCGGGCGGGAGGGTGCAGAACGCTTCCAGTGCTCTACGGGCCGAAGGTAGCTGCCTGGATCAGTGCGCCCTTTTTCGTCTTCCCCTGGCTGTTGATTCCGCTAGGTACAAGCCTGAGTGACCCCTGGCATCCTGGTCGGACCATTCTGACTGGACATGCACAGCTTCTGGAAGTTTTGAGTGTCCTGCTGGTAATTTGGGGATTCTACGTGTCATGGCTCATGCTTCGGCGTCCCGAAGATCTGGCGAAGACTGAGAACCATCCTTCGTGGGTCCACATGTATTTGATGATGCTGACGGCGCAGATCGGATTCGCCTTGGCCTACACTTTCTGACAGGAGGCGCAATGGATGGCCTGAAGCCGGTGGAAAGGGGAAGAGCGGCTGCGGAAGAAACGCTTTGCATCGTCGATACGACGGCCATCGTCGTTGGGGATAGGGGAGATCCCAAGGTCTGGCGGGGCTCGCTTTCGGTGGTGGAGGGCCGGGTCCGCTTCGGTGGCGATTCGAGGCGGTTGGGGCACGGTGTTCGGCGGATCGACGGCAAAGGACTGGTGGTGCTGCCGGGTTGGGTCAACGGGCATACACACCTTTACAGCGCCTTGGCTCGGGGGCTCCTCACAGGCGGCGCGCCGCCTGTGAGCTTTCTGGAGATCCTGGAAGGTCTCTGGTGGAAGCTGGACCGGGCGCTGGAGAGGGACGCGGTTCGCCTGAGCGGTCTGGTGGGGTCGCTGGAGGCGCTACATTCGGGTTGCACGCTGCTTTTCGATCACCATTCGAGCCCCACCTGCATCGAAGGGAGCCTTGATCTTCTGGCTGAAGCGGCTCTCAAAGTTGGATTGCGGGGCTCGTTCTGTTACGAGGTGAGTGACCGCGACGGGCCGGCAGCGGCGGAAGCGGGAATCGCGGAAAACTTGAGGTTTGCCGAAGCCTCCTCGAAAGATACCAGGCTGCTGCCAATGTTCGGTCTCCACGCGTCGTTCACTCTTTCGGATCGGACTCTTCACCGGTGCGTGGAAGCGGCGGCGGATGCTGGCGTAGGGTGCCAGATCCACGCCGCGGAGGATCAGGCGGATCAAGAGGATTGCACCGAAAAGCATGGTTGTCGCGTGGTGGAGCGTCTGGAGCGTGCTGGAGTGCTTGGCAGGCGAGCTCTGCTCGCTCACGGGGTACACCTGGCGCCACGGGAATTGGACTTGCTGGCCAGAAGCGGGACGGTACTTGTCCACAATCCTCGGTCAAACATGAACAATGGTGTGGGAGCGGCGGTGCTAAAACGGTTGGGTGAACGTGGTGTCGCGGTCTGCTTGGGAACGGATGGCATGAGTGGGCACGTGGGGGAAGAACTGGTGGTGGGTGGACTGCTGCAGCGCCACCAGCGGGCTCGATCTTACGCCGGCTACGGGGAGATCATGGAAGCGATTTGGGCGGGGAACCACGAGCTGGCCCGGCGTGTGGTTCCGGAGTGGCGAGGCCTTGCGGAAGGAGCAGAGGCGGATCTTGTGTTGCTCCGATATGATTCTCCCACGCCGTTGGAAAGCTACAACGTCGTTGGGCATCTGATGTTTGGTCTTGCCGCCGCGCCTGTCCACAGTGTGCTCGTAGGTGGTAAATTGGTCCTCGACGAGGGTGTGGCAACAGGAGTCAACGAGCGGGAAATCCGCGCCGAAGCGCGAGAGACAGCCGCTAGGTTGTGGAGTCGAATCAAGTGAGAAAAAACCGTTCGCCGAAAGTCATGGGTATGGTGTTGGCTGGTGGCACCGTTCCCGGCCTTGAAGTCTTGTCCAAGCAACGCACAAAGGCGGCAGTTCCGTTTGGCGGAGCCTATCGGATCATCGATTTCGCACTGACGAACCTGGCCTACGCTGATGTGACCGAAGTGGGGGTGTTAACGCAACACCGCCCGGAATCGCTGATGAACCACCTGGGAAACGGTCATCCTTGGGGGATGATCGGGCTCAACCGGTGCTTGAGGCGATTACCGCCCTTCACAGGGGCGTCCGATAGCCGCTGGTATCGGGGAAATGCCGATGCGGTAGCACAAAACCTGGATTTCATCGCATCAAGGGACCCCGAGCATGTACTGGTGGTTTCAGGCGACCATGTCTACCGCATGGACTATACCGAAGTCTTGGAACGTCACGTTGAGAGTGGTGCCGCGGTAACTCTTGCGGTCCTCCCCGTGCCGAAGCTGACCTATCCGAGCCGTTTTGGCTTGGCGACGGTGGAAGAGGGGTGGGTGACATCCTATCGGGAAAAGCCGGAGGCCCCATGCGGGGGTCTTGTCTGTTTGAGCGTCTATCTTTTTAGAAAGGACGCTCTTTTTCGGGTATTGCAGGCGTCAAATAGTCGAGCCGTGGTCGATTTCGGCCGCGACGTACTTCCGGATCTCGTGGCCCAAAAGCGAGTGGCGGCCTATGTTTTCGGCGGCCCGTGGCTCTACCTTGGCGACCTCCAATCATATTGGCAGGCACACATGGACTTGCTGGGACCAGCGACAAAGCTGGTTTTGGACCGCTGGAACATCCTGACGAACCTCGATGATCGGAGCGTTTCAGTGAGTCCACCGCCCTTTGTGGGAAGCGAAGGCCAATTGGATAACAGCATGATCGGTCCTGGCTGCATCGTGGAAGGGGAGGTCCACGACTCGGTGCTCTTCCCCGGCTGCCGCGTGCATCCCGGGGCCATCGTCCGCTCATCGGTGCTGATGCATGGGACGGTGGTGGGTCCTCGGTCGCGCCTTCATACGGTGATCACGGATAAGGACGTCACCATAGGAGAGGGCGTGACAGCGGGAGTCCCCGCGGAACCTGCCGATTGGGAGACGGCTTCCAGACTTCCGACGACCATGGGAAAAAACTGTCATATCCCGTCCGGTATCCAGATTGGAGCCGGAGCAATCTTCTACCCCGGGGTCGGGGAGCGAGAGCTCACGGACCTCTGGATCCCACCCCACACCACCCTCCAGCCGAAGGTTGAAGATCGATGGCTTCAAGACTAACGACCGCCCTCATTTTGGCGGGGGGACAAGGGACGCGCCTCAACGTCTTGTCGAAACAGCGCGCCAAACCTGGCGTGCCCTTTGGAGGAACCTATCGGATCATCGATTTCGTGCTGTCGAACCTGATGCATTCCCGGATCGAGCAGGTGGGTCTGCTGACGCAGTATCGGCCGGGCTCTCTGCTGGAGCATGTCAGCGGGCCGGAATGGTGGGATTTCGTGGGTCGCAGCCGGGTCCTCGACATCCTGCCGCCTCACACGGGCCGAGTGGGGTCGGACTGGTATCGGGCTACTGCTGACGCAGTGTATCAGAACATCGCCTGGCTGAGGCGAACGAAGGCCAAAGACTGCTTGATCCTCTCTGGGGACCACATCTACAGCATGGACTACCGGGATCTTGTGGGTTTTCACAGATCGACGAAAGCGGATGTGACTCTTACGGTGAAGCGAATGCCCTCTTCGGTGCTCAACCAGTTCGGGATCGTGCTCACTCACGGCGACGGTGAGGTCTACGGCTTCGAAGAAAAGCCTCAGAAGCCGCGCTCGGATCTGGCATCGCTGGGGATTTACGTTTTCCAGACCGAAGTGCTCATCGAAGCCCTGCTTGCGGATGTGAAGCGGGCGAATTCGAGCCACGACTTCGGGAAGGACGTCATCCCGGCGCTCATCCCGTCGAAGCGGGTCATGGCCTATCCGTTCGAAGGGTACTGGCGAGATGTGGGAACCATCGAAGCCTTCTGGGAAGCCAACATGGACCTCTGTCGTGGGCTCCCTGAGTGCGACCTCACGAAGTGGAAGATCGCGACAAACTGGCACCAGCAAATTGGAACGCGACCGCCGGCGCGAGCGCTTCCGGGATCGGTGATCAAGACTTCTCTTTTGTCAGCGGGAAGCCGTGTTGCCGGGACGGTTCAGCGCTCAATCCTCTCTCCGGGAGTGGTGGTGGAAGAGGGGGCTGTGGTGGAGGACAGTATTCTGATGCAGGACATCCACGTGGGAGCAGGAACTGAAATCCGCTTCACCATCGTCGATAAGAATGTCAAAATCGGAGAAGGCGCCTCCATCGGCGGCGACAAGAAGAGCACCCCGCCGAATCGCGATTACCCTCACCACCTTTACTCGGGGCTCACGCTCATCGGCAAGGGAGCCAAAATTCCTTCTGGATGCCGGATCGGTCAAAACTGCTTGGTGGCGGACGGCGTCGATCTCAAGTCCGATGAGCTGCCATCGGGCCAAAGTGCTCTCCGCTGACCTGGGCGAGCCCGCTGCGCTCCTCCCACGAGAACAAGTGCCCCAAGAGCGACGGCGAAAGGCAGAGAACGCACCAGCTCTTGGGAGAACCGTGCGGCCCCAAGGCTCGGGAGTTCCATGATCCACCCAAGAAGAACACTGCCGGCCAGGATTCTCCAAACGCGGCCACCACTGAAGGCAACGATGGCCAGGGCCACAAATCCACGGCCTTCGCCCATTCCCGTCACAAACGGCTTGCCCTGAGCCAAGGTCATTTGGGTGCCTGCCATGGCAACCAGAAGACCGCCAAGGAGGAGGAGAATGATCTGTACCCGCTTTGGATTGGCTCCGGCGGCCAAGGCCGCCTTGGGGTTTTGCCCCACGGCCTCCAGCACAAGCCCAAACCGGGAGAGGCGTAGCAGCCCCCAAGCAATGGCAGCCAGGATCAAAGCGATCAGTCCTGAAGCCGCCAGGACCTCGCCCTTTCCAAGGAAATGGAGGGCGCTCGTCCCAATGGAAGAGGAACCTGTGGGCAGATTGGGTGAGAGGCTCTTCACGCCGTAAACCAGTTGGAGCAGAGCCCCCGTTGCACCCAGGCCGATGAGATCAACGGCAATTCCGGCGGCGAACGGATCGGCCTTTTGCATGACGACAAAATAGGCAAAGAGGGAAACCAGCAGGCCCACGCAGAGAACAGAGCAGGCGAGTCCGCCCAAAAAGCTGCCCGAAGCGGCTGCTCCCGCCACGGCGCAAAAACAACCTACAGCCAGAAGCCCTTCCAACCCAAGGTTGATGATACCCACACGCTCGGACATCATCTCCGCCAGACCAAGAAACACCAGCGGCAATCCACCCCACAACAGACTTTCAAGAACAACGAAATCCATATCGTTCCTCCACTCAAGCCAAGCCGCCCGCTCAAGGCAGGCAAAGCAGCTATCCTCAGAAGAGAGCACGAGCCCTTCCCGCCGAAGAAGGGTTGGAGGCGCCACCACCCCTTCGCCTCGGGCATGACAAGAGCAAGAGAAGCCCCGCCAAAAGAATCACTAGACCGGTCCCCGTCCCCGGGAATCCGTCGCCTGCCACCCACAACGCTCCAAGGAAGGTGGAAGAAAACAGGATTCCCACGGGATGAGACATTCCCGCGAGAGCCACAGCCACGGCGAAGCAATCCAGCACCACTGGAGCGTCGGTAAGCTGGTGGGCCGACCCCGCAAGCAGAATCACTCCGCCTCCCAGGCCCGCGACGGCTCCCCCCATGGCCAGGGCCAGAGTTTGCCGGCTTCCCACGGGAATTCCCAAGAAATAAGCAACTTTCGGGGAAAGTTCCGCGGTTCTCAACTCCAGCCCGAAGAGAGTCTGGAACAACAGAACATAGACCGCCAAGAGAACCACACAAGCGATACCCAATCCGACGCCCGGGGCGATCTTTCCGCTCTGAAACGTCGGTACTCCCAACGCCATCCAGACGATGAGGCTACAGAGCGCCGTGGAAAGAACCTCGGGAATGCGGCGCCGCCCTCTCAGCCAGCCTGCCAGGAAGCCTGCGAGTCCTCCCGCCAAGAAGCCAGCCGTCAAGGCGGTGCAAACGGCTCCAATCCCATCAGAAAAGAAGGGGGGCCACCTCATCGCCCAAGCTCCGGCCAAGGCGCCGAGGATCAATTGCCCTCCGGACCCCAGATTCCACAACCCGGCTCGCAAGGAGAGCGCCACGGCCAATCCCGAAAAAAGCAACGGCAGGGAGCGAAGAACGACCGCCTGGATAAAGAGCGACACCTTTTGGGGGAGGCCCAGGGCCCCTAACCAGGCGTCCCACGCCTCTGGA
>JAJRTK010000387.1 GCA_024278345.1 bacterium
CGTGTTTTTGCTTTACAATTTTCTTCGCCGAAACGGTGGCACCGGCATCTTGCCGGTGTAGCGCCCTCCGGGCTGCACGGAGCCGGGAAGGAGGCCCGCCCCAGCGGTGAAGTTGTCAACCGGATCTGATAGGTCCCGAAGGCGGCATGCGGAATTCCGCGGGGGTTCCTTCGCGGATCGTTGGCTCGTGGGAAGCGAGGCAGGCCGCCACAGGGAGAAAAAATGACGAGAGCGCTGGCAGCGAAATCGCTCAATGATGGATCCCGGGTCTACTGGATCGTGGGGCTTGTGAGCGCAGCGCTTCACGGCATCGGGCTGGTGGCGTTAATGGAATGGGGTGTTCTGTTCTCGCAGCCGGCCTGGCTGGAGGCGCACCAAGTTCGGTTGGTTTCCATCCCCGATGGATTCGACGATCCCCTGGCGCGGATGGCGGCAGAACCGGAGGTCATGGAACAGGAACCCGGACCTGTTCCCGAACCGGCGCCCGAGGCGGAGGTGGAGCCGGAGCCACCCAAGGCTCCAGAGCAAACGATGCGGGATCCGAACCGTGCTAAGGTGGTGAAGTCAAAACCGACGCCAACGGCCCGTCCCCGGAGGAGACCGCCAGTCCAATTGACGCCGCGGCAAAGCGAGAACAGCGGGAAAAAGGCTCTGGAGGTGTCTGTACCGATTCGTCGAAGACGAGGGATCCCGGGTGGTTTTCAGAGTTCGGGGAGCATGATCTTTGACAATGAAAGCTTCAACTTTGCATACTATGCCACGAGTGTTCAGCAAAAGCTGTCGAACAATTTTGTTCCGCCGCCTACTGCATTCCAGGCGGGTAGGTCATTTGGGGTTGTGGTCCACTTCGTCATCGGTAAGAATGGTAAGCTCCTTGCCTTGACAGTACAGAAGCCATCGGGGTTCCCTCCTTTGGACCAAGCGGCCCAGCGGGCCGTGTTAGTGTCGAATCCCTTTCCTCCGTTGCCGTTGGGGTTTTCCGGGATGGAGCTTGGAGTGACCATCAAGTTCGAGTGTAGTGAAAGGTAGTGGTTTCGTGAAGAAAATAGTTTTCGCAAGTATAGCGATGCTGGCCCTCAGCGCCTCTGGCCGAGCGCAGGTTTTCGACCGACCGGGGATCGACATCGTAATCCGTGGAGAAGAGGGTCGCCGGCTTTCGGTGGGTTTACCCCATTTCTACTCGCCGGTGGTCAACGCGGAAACCAAGGCAGTCCAGGAGGAAATCTACGATGCGTTTTACCAGGATCTCCGGCTGGCACGAGCGTTCAAGCTGGTGAATCTGGTGGATTACTCCACCGAGATTAACTCAGGGTACCAAAAGGGAAGTGGAGGCCCGAACCTTGAGGGCTGGTATCTGGCTGGGCTTGAAACGTTGGTCACGGGCGAAGTGCGATTCGAAGGCAGGGAAATCGTCCTCAACTGCCACCTGTATGATGCGAAGCAAAAGACATACATTATTGGGAAGAGCTACCGCGGCAGAAAGCATGCGATTCGAAACATGGTTCACCGGTTTTCTGACGAGATGGTCTTTCGGTTCACTGGTGACAAGGGGATCGCCTCTTCTAAGATCGCGTTCGTTCAAAGAAGTGACCGGGCGAAAGAAATCTACATCGCCGATTACGACGGCAAGAACGTTCGGCAATTGACAGGGAACGGATCTTTGAACCTTTCACCCGACCTGGCACCAGACGGCAACCAAGTGGCCTATGTCTCGTACAGGGATGGGCGATCCGAGCTTTACACGGCGAATATTGCGGCTCGCACGACAAAGAAAATCGGAAGCCTCCCGGGAACGAACGCGGCCCCTGCGTGGTCCCCGGATGGGCGGCTCATCGCTTTCGCCAACTCCCACGAGGGAAACACCGATATTTACACCATCCGTCCCGACGGTACTGGGCTCCGGCGTCTGACCAGTCATCCCGCCATCGACACATCTCCAAGCTGGTCTCCGACGGGCCGTGCAATTGCGTTCACTTCCGATCGGAGCGGCGGACCTCAGATCTACACCATGAACTCCGATGGGAGCAATGTGAGGCGACTGACATTCAGTGGGAAGTACAACGCCAGTCCAGACTGGGCGCCCAAGGGGGACAAGATTGCTTTTGTCCGGAGGGTTCGCGGCACATTCGAGCTCTTCGTCGTGAGTGCAGTGGACCACACGGTGGTTCAGCAGTTGACATGGAATCAAGGAGACAATGAAGATCCATCCTGGTCACCGGATGGACAGTACATTTTGTTTGGTTCCAACCGGTTCGGACATCCAGAGCTCTTCATCATTTCAGCAAACCGAGATTTTGAGCTCAAGCTATTTCGAAAGGCGGGGAACTATAGTAATCCTCATTGGGGAAGCTAACCCGGCGAAAGCGCGAGTACCCTATGGTCCAAGTTCCGATGGAGGTAAGAGTCTTGTCCATGTCCGTCAACCCGAAGACCCTGACAGTGGCATTGGTCTGCATGCTTCTGGTGCTGTCGTCCTGCAAAGACCGAACACGGCAGCCGGTCGTGGCGCAGCCAGCGGCACGCCCGACACCGGTGCCGGCAGAAACATTTGTCGGTCAGCCCGAGCCGGATGAGCCGATCCTGCAAGAGACTGACGATGCATCCGATGGGGCACTCCTTGGCTCCCGGAGAACAGAAATGAAGGACGATGACGAACGGAATCCGCTACGGAAGATCCATTTCGAATACGATAAGGACAGGATCACCGACGAAGCAAAGGCCGCGCTCAGTGCTAATGCGGCCTATCTGAAGCAGAACTCCTATACCTATATTCGGATTGAAGGGCACTGCGATGAACGCGGTTCCATCGAATACAACCAAGCTCTGGGAGACCGGCGGGCGAATGCCGCGAAAAAATATCTCAGCGCGCTGGGTGTCGATCCGGTACGGGTGGATTCGATCAGCTTTGGAGAAGACAGGCCGGTGTCATTCGACCAGAATGAGTATGCCTGGGCCCAAAACCGACGGGCGGAGTTTCGGATTCTGTCCGAGTAGGTCGAACGAAGCGAGGAACTAGCTGATGCGTATTTTCCGGGTCGCGTTGTATACAGCCCTAGCCTGCACGCTGATGGGATGCATGAAGAAGGATGTCCAGCGACTGGAGAATCAAGTCCAGTTGCTCGACAAGCGGGTGGAGCTCTTCCAGCGGGAACAAAAGAAGGCAAATGCCGAGATCATGGGAAGCTGGGACCGCATGCGCGGTGAGCTCGACAAAGAGATCGTGGCCATGCAGCGCTCAGTGGCGGAAAGCAAAACCCGCGTCGATGAGCTGATCCGGGAAATGCGAACGTTGTCGGGAAAGATCGAGGAGACAAGCCTCCATTACCAGCGTCTGACCGAGCGGCTAGCTGTCACCGGTCAGTTTGGAGGTGCCCAAAGGGGTGCGCTCCTGGGAGGCACGAGCGCTGAAGGAAGAACGGAGAGGCCGGGAGGGACTTCCCCCGCGGGGATTGGAACAGCGCCTTTCATCGACCCGGAGATCACCTACAAGAACGCCTACACAGACTACACGCAGGGGAATTTCCAGCTTGCCATCATCAATTTTGAGACCTATGTCCGTGATTACCCGTCCGCGGGCAATGCGGTGTTGGCTCAGTACTTCATCGGGGAGAGTTTTTACGCTCTCGGTGAATTCGCGAAAGCGATCGCGGCTTTTGACAAGGTACTCGCCAACTGGCCAAACGATGAAAGAGCTCCCGTGGCCTTTCTCAAGAAGGGGTACGCCCTGCTCTCGATGGGTAAGAATACTGAGGGGACAGCGGTCCTTCAGGAGCTGATTCGTCGATATCCACGAACCCACGAAGCCAACTTGGCCAAGGATCGCCTGGCATCGCTTTGACGACGTAAGTGCGGCGCTAGAAGTTTCGAGATAGGGCAGCGGTAAGGCCCTGTGGAGGGGAAGGCAAGCCTTCCCCTCCACAGGGCCTTTTACGCGTGTCATGATGCACTAGAAGTGCTTCCTGGACTTCTTGCGGTGTTTCCTGGACTTCTTGTCTTGAGACCGTTTGCGGGCCGAATCCGAGCGCTTCTTGGAGCGACTTCGCGTCCACCGAGTATGCTTCTTGTCGGGTTTCGCTCGATAGGCCTTCACTTCGTGCTTGGCGGAATCTGCTTGGCCTCTTGATGTAGCGGAGCCGCCAATGGAGGAACTCCATCCGCGCCGCCCGCCCCGAGAGTCTTTGCCGAAGGAATGATCCCGGTTTCCGCTTCGTTCTGTTCTCCACCGGTGGGTTCTGCTGGACTCGCGGCTTGAATTCCTCTGCTGATTTCGACGGCGCGGGAGCAAAACCCCTGATCCCCGAGTCCGGTTTCGGTGGGTGGATCTCCGGGTTGCCCGCTGGCTGGACCTCTGTCCCGTCCAGCGATCGGAAACCATGATGTTGACCTGGCCGCGCCTAGATCGTTCCTTGACTCTTCGCACGTCGACGCTGCCAACGCGGCGACCGGTCCAACGTTCCACGGACCTCCTGGCCGGTTTTCCAAGGCTCGGGAGCCGGTGGCTGGACCCGCGGCCTCTCCAAGCCGTGGAGCTGTTCTGGCGGTGGCGGGAAATGTTGGACGAGAGGAAATTCCGGTTCGCAACCCAGACATAGTGGCTGCTGTTGCCGTAGGTTCGGCTCGATCGGGACCGGTAATGGCGGTAGTTGGGGGGTGGACGAGGAGCCCAGCCGATCTGGCCGCCCCACGAGCTCCATACGACGCGATGGGGAGCCCAGGTCCGCCCTGGAAACCAGGTCCAACCGTAACCATCAAGGAGCGCCCAATTCCCGTAGTGGTAGGTCAGGTAGCCAAAAGGCTCACTGGAAATCCACATCCAATCGCTTCCGTACCAGCCCCAAGACCCGATGCTGTAAGGCATCCAGCCCGATCTTGACCAGGGCCTCCAGACGTAACCATAGCCTGGAAGTTGAAACCACTCTCCGTAGGGGCTCAGCGCTGACTGGTAATAGGCGTCGTAGGCATCGCCGCCCCAATCGGCATAGTAGATATCTCCGTCATCGTCATAATCGTCATCGTAATAATATGAATCGTTGGGATCTTGATAGGTGCTATCTGAGTAGCCAGATGCGGGATAGACGTTGCGTTGACTCCTTCCTGGGTCTGCGGCGGCGGGAGATCCATGGATCCCAAAAGCCGATAGAATGACAAGGAAAGTGGACAGGCGAACGGAAAAAGTAAGGGTTCGACTCATGGCTAGCCTCCTTTGGATAGCGTGTCTGCCATGAGGTTGAGCAAGGATCGTTCCATGTCGTGTCAAACAGGTCCGTCGCCCGAGAAGTTTCGCCAGTCGTATGCTGTAGAAGGCTGATCGAGCCTGCTACGCCCCTCCTTTGCTTATCCAGGCCATCGGGTGAGAAGCAACCAAGAGTGCGCCGCAACACCAAGGAGAATCTGTCTTCGGAATAGGACATTTGTTGTCCCTCGGGGACGAGAGGATTCCAAAATCCGGGGGCGTGGAACAAATTGGGACCGCCGGGCCCTGAGGAGGAAAATATCAACTTGTAGTACGTTCCCTTTCCTTGGATTGCGGAACTCGCTATAGTAGCTCCCGAAGTCGGGCCAAAGGACAGGCAAAAAGGTCTTGTTTCCGGCTGGCTCTCACCCGGATATCTCATCACGGATCTGGTACGGCGTCTGAGCCATTGTCTCCACCGGCTTCCTAGTCGGGCGGATCCTCAACGTAGTGCAGCTACGCCGTTGGTGTCCGTCTCCCCTAGTCCTTGGTGGAAAGGCGACTGCCTCGCTACGATCCATGATGAGGTATCCGGATCCCAGGTGTCCGATGGACATTGTTTACTGGTGAAAACAGAGGAATCTGACCTCGAGGGCGAAATCGGGCCACCGGCGGGAGTGCTTCCGCTAAGTCCGGTCGTTTCGAGGATCTTGGTCTCCGCCGAATTTCAGGAGGGAAACTGGATGGAATTCAACGAACTCATCCTCAAGGAAGTCATCGCGAAAGGTATTTTGGGCGAAAAACCTTGGGACGAAATCGAGGAAAAATACCTCGTGATCAACCTGGGGATCTCGGCAAATTTCGAAGAGCTCCTCGAAGACACGACCAGAGAGGGAAGCCTGACATTTGGGACCTATGAAGGGGTTCCGGTGGCGGTGACGACGATCTTTCCGGGAACCCTGTCACTAGAGTTCATGATGAACGTGATCGCCAAGACAAAGGTGGAATACGTCTTTGGAATTGGAGCGGTGGGCGCATTGCAGGATCAGGTGCAGATTGGGCATATTCTGCTTCCGATCCAGTCGTTCCGGGGCGAGGGAATGACGGACTACTACGCTCCCAAGAATGTTCCGGCCAAACCGGATGAGTTAGTGTACAAAGAGCTTGTGAGCAAGCTTGCCATGCAAGACATTGGCTACCATGTTGGCAAGTGCTTTACGACCTCGTCGATCTGCACGGAGAACGATGAGTTCATTGGAGGTCTGGTCAAGGACAACTACTTGGGCGTGGATAGTGAAACCGCGGCGCTCTTCATTTTGGCCCGGACATTCGGCATCAAATCGGTAGCTCTGCTCGTTGCCTCAGACCATCCGGCGAAAAAGATTCTGGCGGTAGAATCGAAGGACTACCAGATCGCCTATGGAGAAGGCCTGGAGCGAGCATCACAGATCGTCGGTGAGACCATCGTGGCTCTCCACCAAGGTTAATACGGCCTAATACGGCCAGCCGGACCCAAGGATGCAGGATTCGGCGCCCGGCGGGCGTTTTCTCCGCCCGGTGGGCGCCGTAACCGCGTGATCGAGTAGTTGGTTCGACTAGGCTTCGTGAGCTTTGGCTCATTTGAGAAAATGCAGACCTTTCTTGGTGATGAAAAGGAAGAACAGCGGCGACTCTCGTCTCTCCGCTCCATTGCGTTAGCGGGGGCTTGGGGCTGGTTAGCGGGTGCGGTGATCGGCTATTTGCTGGGTGGATATGGCGGTCTTCTGGTAGGGATGTTCTTGGGTTCCGTCTTATTTGCTATGAAGGCAATTCTGGGTGTCAAAGGCAGACAATGGCGACACCAGGAGTCAAAGCCCAAGGGCGAAATCCAAGATCCGGCACCGGAAACTGGAGAATCAAGCCCCAATAAGGCGACTACCGGCCAAGGCGCGGTGTTGGCTAGGAAGAGGGTTTCCCGCCGCGGTCGGCGAGCGCAGCACGTGAGAAACAGAGGAGGAGGGCCGGCGGAATGAAACGGACAAATCGGCAGTATCAGGTTTTCTGCATTCTGCTGTCAGCCTCCGTGGCATGGAGTGCCGTTGGATGCGGCTCCGGTGGCTGTGGGCGTCAGGATCGGGCTAAAGATGTTCTCCGGGTAGGTATCGAGTCCCGGCCATCGACGTTGGACCCGCGGCACTCCACTGATGCCGCAGCATCGAGGATCGGCGAACTCATCTTCTCAAGGCTCGTGAAATACGACCGGAATTTCGAGATCATTCCCGACGCCGCCCATAAGTGGGAAATCTCCAAGGATGGCCTGACCTACCGATTCCATCTACGGTCCGGCATCCGTTTTCACAATGGTTCCGATCTGACAGCCCGGGATGTTGCTTTCACCTTCAACAGTATTCGCGATGCGAAAACCGGGTCGGTCAAACGACAGATCTACGATGTCATCAAGCGCATCGAGATCGAATCCCCGTTGACAGTGACGTTTCATCTCAAGGAGCCGTACGCCCCCTTTCTCACGGATGCGATCCTTGGGATTCTCCCCGAAGAGACTGACGAAAAAGGGATCGATGCCGCCCGCCTTCCCGTGGGAAGCGGACCTTTCCGGATTGTTGCAAACGAGTCGGGAGGCCGGGTCACGTTGAAGCGCTTCGAAGATTACTTCGGCAAAGAGGCTGGCGTGGCCGGAATCGACTTCCGGTACATCGCGGAAGACACCCTGCGAATCCTCGAGCTTCGGAAGGGCACACTGGACCTCATCCAAAATGACCTGACCCCCGAGCTCCTCCCGGGTCTTCGGAGCGATCCCAACATCCGAGTCATCACGGCGCCGGGAGTCAACTACTCCTACCTGGGGATGAATTTGCGGGATCCAATCCTGTCCAAGCTCCCAGTTCGCCAAGCCATCGGTCATGCTATCGACCGGGATACGATCTTGGAATTCGTGCTACGGGATTCGGCAAGTAAGGCCGAAACGATCCTGGGACCCGGCAACTGGGCTCACGACCCCGAAATTCGCGGCCCCGCGTATGATCCGGAGAAGGCGCGGCGCCTGCTAGACGAAGCCGGCTACCCCGACCCCGACGGCGACGGGCCAAGGAAGCGAATGAATCTGGTTTACAAGACCTCGACCAACAAGCTGCGGCTCCGCATCGCGGAGGTCATCCGCAGGAATCTGGATGCCGTCAGCATTGGCATGAGGATCGAGTCCTACGAATTTCCAACCTTCTTCGGCGACATCAAGAAGGGGAATTTCCAGCTTTATTCCCTGACCTGGGTTGGCATTTCGGAGCCGAATATTCTTTTCGCCATCTTCCATTCCAGCGCCCCCCCGCCCGACGGATACAATCGTGTTTTCTACGCCAACGCCAAGGTTGACGCCCTGCTGGAACAAGCCAGGAGAGAGGTTGACCAAGAGCAGAGAAAAAAACTCTACAGGCAGGTGCAGGTTCAGCTTGCGAAGGACTTACCCTACATCAGCCTGTGGTACACGAATAATATCGCCTGCATGAGGTCAAGGGTGAAGGGCTTTCAGCTCTACCCGGCGGGCAACTACTATACTCTGGCGAATGTAACACTGGAGGATTGAGCCCCTGCGAGTGGCGGCCATCCACAGAACGGGTATCCACGCAAGGCGGGACATTCCCGGGACTGTGGAATCGCAAGCGTCCGGGCAACGCCTCGCTGTCGCTCGGCGGTGGTCCGGGGACGCTGTCCCCCGTCCCCTGGCAGGACTTCGCCCTGCACCCACCAGGGAGC
>JAJRTK010000388.1 GCA_024278345.1 bacterium
AAGGGAGCTAGCAAGAACCCGTTGGGGACCTATCAGATCTGGTTGACCACATCACCGCTGGGGCGGGCCTCCTTCCCGGCTCCGTGCAGTCCGGAGGGCGCTACACCGGCAAGATGCCGGTGCCACCATTTCGGCGAAGAAAATTGTAAAGCAAAAACACGACAATTTGATAGGTCCCACCCGTTGCAATACCACCGAGGACCAGCCCCCGTTGGCGTGTAGGCAGATCCATGCCGCAAGCGCATGGTTCAATGGTGAGCCAGCCCCCGTTGGCGTGTAGGCAGCCTCCTGCCGGAATCCGTCATTCCCGCTTTTCCACAAGCTTCAAATGACCGGGCAGTGGCATGAAAAGGCCGTCGCCCCGCCGAAGCCTAGCCAAAAACTCCCGGGCCCAGGCATCGGTAGGATCTTCCGCCAAAAGGCCTTCGAGCTCTCTCATGGCTCCTTCGAAGCAGCGGACATCCGGTTGGGCGTAGAGATAGGCGAGCTGCTGGTGAATCCACCGGTCGGCGGGGTTGAGGGCCAGGGCTCGGACTGCCCACCGGAGCGCGGCAACGTGGCGGCTTTTCAGGCCGTAGGCGTAGGAAAGCGCCTTGAGGATCTCCACCTTTCGGGGGCAGCGGTGCCGGGCTTGTTCCAGAAGCGCGAGGGCCTCTCCATATCGGCCAACTTCCTCGTAACAGTAGATCGCCGCCAGATCCAAGACCACAGTCACTTCCTCCACTCCCACAGCCTCGATCACTCGCTCGAAGCAGCGGGCCGCTTCTTCGATCCGAGCTTCACGAAGATGTGCGTATCCCATGTAAAGAAAGGCTTTGGCCAGGGAGGCCGAAGGTGTCAGGTGCCTCTCCAGAATCCCGACTTCCCTCCAATAGACCGACAAATAGGTCACGCATTCGTCGTTTCGATTGAGGCGATAAGCACAGACTCCCAGAAAATAGTGGAGAGCCGTGGAGAGAACATCGGACGGTTGACTGCGGTTGAGGGCATTCTTTAGGCAAAGAAATGCCATCGTATAGCTTTTTCGAGCCAAGTGAGCGCGGCCAAGCCAGTAGAAGATCCGAGGCTCTGGAGCTCGATCAAGCCAACCGTCACAGCGTTCGATGACTTCTTCCCAGCGTCCCCTCGACATCAGCATGCGGACCAGGATCGCCCTCCAAAGGCTGACGATGCGCTTTAGCATCCTCGCTCCCCTCGTTCCTGCACGTCACAAGGTCTTGGCACCGATTTCCCCTTATCTAGTGGAACTTCAGTGATCATTAGGTGCCTCACTCCGGAAACCTATTGGAGCCGGAAAGAGCTTGTCAAAATGGCGCTGCCTCCTCCTCTTGACAAGTGGCCACGGGATGACTATATGCCCTTATGCAGATAAGCGCATTACACGGATTCCTTCCAGCGCATCTGGAAATTCAGGGATTCTAGAGATGACCCATTCTCTAGCCAAACTTTTCAAAGCACTCTCCGAGGAAACAAGGCTTCAAATCCTTGCTCTGCTTCGAGATTACGAGCTCTCCGGGCAGGAGATCATGGCGATTCTTGGCATGAGTCAGTCCCGTGTTTCCAGGCACCTGGGCACGCTCCAGAAAGTTGCTCTTGTTGAAGCCCGTCGGGACGGGAGCTGGGTCTATTACCGGGCGCCTCTCCAGCCGGCGAATTCCGTGGCGAAGCGCGCTTATGATGCTGTCGCCGTAGAGCTTGAATCGCTCCTGGATGGGGAAGTTTACTCCAGGCTGGAGGCGGTGTTGTTGAGCCGCAGGGCCCAGGTCAGCCGGTTCTTTGACGAAAGGGCGGGACAATGGGATCGTCTCCGGGGCCGGCAGACCGACGAGCTTTCGGTTCTCAAGTCCCTGGCGCCGCTTCTGCCGCCTGAGCTCAGGGTGGCCGACTTGGGAACGGGGACGGGAGCACTTTTACCCTATCTCGCTCGCCATGCCAGCGTGGTCTTCGGCATCGATTCATCGCCGGCCATGCTTTCGGCGGCGCGGGAACGACTTTGCCACGTGGTCAGGGGCCGGGACGTTTCGCTGATTCGAGCGGAGCTGGAGGCGCTGCCTCTGCCTTCATTCTATCTTGACGGTGCCATTTGCCACATGGTCTTACACTATCTTCCTCATCCTTTAGAGGCACTTAGCGAAATGGCGCGAGTCCTGCGAAAGAGAGGTTTTCTTACGATCATCGACCTGGCCACCCACGAAAATGAAGAGTTTCGGGAGAACCTAGCGCACCAGCGGCTGGGTTTTTCGGAAGGAGATATCGAGCACTGGTTCCAAAAGATCGGGATGCTGCTTGTGAGTTACGAATGCGGCCCGGTCCAGCTTGGTGATCACAGGTTGACGATGTTTTGGGCCCGTGGCCGGAAAATTTACTGACGGGCCGTGTCCCGCCCCTTCCTGACGGGCTGTGGCACTCACCTTCCCGTGGCCCGCCCCTTCCCAAGCTGGTGCCTTATCCTGTGGGCGGAAAGAGGCGAGCAGCGGCGGCCGGACGGCCGTTGATGGGAGCGGAACGCAACCCAAAAGAGGAACATCCATTTTGGTTTTGTCTTGCCCGCGATGGGTAGGATCATGATCGATTTCGTCTTGCCCCGGGAGGGTAAGACTCCCCCCAATGAACGGAGAAAAGTTCATGAGTGACAGGTTTAAGGTCAAGGATTTGGGCATGGCGGAGCACGGTCGCCTCAAAATTGAGTGGGCTGAGTCCAGGATGCCAGTTTTGATGGCCCTTCGCAAGAAATACGAAGAGACTAAGCCCCTGGCTGGGCAGCGGATTGCCGGGTGTCTTCACGTTACGAAGGAGACAGCGGTTCTGATTCGGACCCTTCGGGCGGCAGGCGCCGAGATCTCCTGGTCCGGCTGCAACCCGCTCTCTACGCAGGACGAGATCGCCGCGGCTCTGGCCGCCGATGGCATTTCCATTTACGCCTGGCATGGGATGAGTGTCGATGACTTCTACTGGTGCATTGATCGGACCCTTGACTTCAAGCCGACCTTGACCCTTGATGATGGCGCGGACCTCATCATGCGCGTCCACACGAAGTTCCCCCATTTGTCCGACACGGTCATCGGCGGGACCGAGGAAACGACCACGGGCGTTCACCGGTTGCGCGCAATGGCCGATGATGGCGCACTTCTCTATCCCGTGCTGGCCATCAATGACGCGGAAACCAAGTGGGACTTCGACAACGTTTACGGCACGGGTCAGTCCTCTCTTGACGGCATCATTCGCGCCACCAGCGTGCTTCTTGCCGGCAAAAATTTCGTCACGGCCGGTTACGGTCATTGCGGCCGAGGCTGCGCCATGCGCGCCGCCGGAATGGGTGCCAGCACCATCATTACTGAGATCAAGGCCACGGCAGCCCTCAAAGCGACCCTCGAAGGGCACAAGGTCATGACCATGGACGAAGCAGCCAAGGTCGGCGACATCTTTATCACCGCCACGGGGATGAGAGACGTGATCCGGAAGCGCCATTTCCAGTCCATGAAGGATGGTGCCATCGTCTGTAACACCGGCCACTACGACTGTGAGATCAACATCCCCGAGCTCGAGGAGCTCGCCACGAAGGTTCGAACCATCCGGCCCAATTGCGAGGAGTTCACCCTGGCCGACGGTCGGCGCATCTATCTTCTGGCCCGAGGGCGGCTGGTCAATCTGGCGGCAGCCGAAGGGCATCCTTCCGAGGTGATGGACATGTCGTTCGCCAACCAGTTCTTGGGCATGCTCCGCCTTGCCCGGAGCGGCAAGGATCTTTCCAACGGAGTCCACGACATCGAGGTGGCCCAGGATCAAGAGGTCGCCACCATTAAGCTTGCGACGATGGGCCTCGAAATCGACAAGTTGACCGAAGAGCAGAGTGTTTACGCCACGGATTACTTGGCGGGAACCTGATCCGGGGAGGCCGGGACGACGCGGTGCTCCAGGATCGCGACCTCTGCGGTGACGCACCGCTTTTCATGGCGGGCCATTTCGTTTGGGATGGCCCGTTTTTTTCTGGCTTCGCGGGGGTTTTTCGGTAAAACGCTTTCTTTTTGGGCCCTTTAGCCTTCACGTGCCGCCGATCTTCAGCTTTGGGGCGGGAGTGATGGTGAAATCGATCTCCGCCAGCAGCTCTTCGTCCATCTCCACGACAACGCGCCAGGGGCCGGGAAGATCGGAGGCCGCGGTTCCCGCCACGGGAAGGCGATGCCAGGTGGTCACCTTGGTATGGTAGGCGCCGGTGGGCTGGATGAAGTAGTCGCCCGTGTCGTAGTAGAGGCTGCCGTCCGGGGCGTACCAACGCCACCTGAGAACGTGGAGGCGGGTGAGGGCACGGAGCCGGACCCAGCAGACAACTTCCTTGGCGGAGGTGGGAAAGCGGGTGGCCGCGCCCAGGGCTTCGAACCCCTCCTCCGATCCGGCGACGGCCCTTGCGACGACGGCCTCATCAAGGCTCGTGAGGAGTGAAGGGGTCACCACCGGTTTCCTCGATGCGCAGCCGGCCAAGAGCCAGGTGGTCATCACCACGACGATCGATCTGTGCAACATCCCCTGAAGCCGCTCCAACGCTATGGTTTACGGGTCGCCCGCCCCGCCAAGACGTGAGGCAAGTCGAAACCAAAGCAACCATAGGCCGTTGGACGCAACTTTGCCACTCCTCTCTTTTTGGGCAGGGAAAGTGTGGCAAAAAGGTGGCAAGCCGCTAGTGTCAACCCTCACCCCTCGCCTCTCAACCCTAGCCCCTCACGCCTAGCCCCTCGCCCCTCACCGGTAGCGGTAGGTTATTTCCAAGTTGACAGTGTGGAAGGGGTTGCAGCCGTTCTTGCATTGTTCGATAACATCTTTTCCAGGGCGGACGATGATTTCGATGACGCCGGGGCTGAACTTGTCGGAGAGCGTGGCGTTGAGCTGAGGGATGAGGTTGGGGTTGCTCTGGGAGTTTTCCCGGCGACCGATGGGAGAGCAGAAGGCCGGCGCGGGGCTGATGGCGTAGATGGGACGTTCCCTCTCGATGAGAATATCGGCTTCTTTGTCCTGCTTGTCGCTGGTCTGAGGCCCATAGTCGCCCTGCACTTCCACGAAGAGCGAGGCTTCCAAGATCTGGATGGCGCCCGGCTCGGCGGGGAAATTGAAGCGGTGGACCGTCTCTCCGCCCTTGAAGGGATCGTTGGAGCCATCGCAGGACGGGACTTCCAGGATCTGTTCCCGGTAGACATATTGCGTGGGTGTTGGTGTTGGTGTTGGCGCGTGAGTGGGAGTGATCGTGGGGGTGACGGTGGGCGGTCGGTCTTTTTTGCCAGCTTTGGCCAGTAGTACCACGGCGACGGTGGCGGCAGCCCCGGCCCCGGCCCAGACGTACCAGCGCTTGTACCATTTTTTTCGGGGAGCGTGGCCCGGTGGCGTCGCCGGTGGCGAAAGAACGTGGACGGGGTCGGCAAGCTCTCCCTCCTTGGGCCTCGTTCTTTGGCTTTTGAGCTCAGCCTGGACTTCACCGAGCATTGCCCGAAGTTTTGGCGGAAACTGGACCGGGTCAAGGTCGATCCCGGCTGGCACTCTGGTCAGGGCCTGGCGGAGGGAGGCACGCGCTTCGTCAGGTTGCTGGCGGATGCTCCGGATGAGGGCCAGATAGATTTCGATTTCCGCCTGTTTTTCCGGTCTCGCGGCGGAGTCCAGGTTTGACAGGAGTGCGCTTTCAGCTCGTTCGTAATCTCCGTACCAGATGAGCTCTATGGCCTGATTGAGCGGCAGTATCCACGGCGTTGGAGTGGGGGAAGAATCCCCGGAGAAGTCGGGTGTGGGAGTCAAATTGAGCTTCGGGGCTTCGCCGGAGGGAGCATCGGACGTGGGAAAGGGCGTGGAGGCCGAGGGCCGCGCCGCGCTGGAGTTTCCAGGCGAAGGAGAAGGCATAGGCGTCCGCCATCCGGTGGGCGTTGGTGATAGAAGCGTCTGGACGGGATCTTCTCCCGCATCTCCGGTGGCTGCCCCACCGGAAAGATAGAGGGTGAACAGAGCGAGGGAAGCGAGGAGAAGGAGTCCCTGTCCTCTCTTCCCCGATTTTCCCACCGCAGCACCATGCGAGGCAGTCTGAGGCGCATTCCCACCAAGGAGGCACCTGCCGGATTCGATCATCTTTGTCAATTTCTCCAAGTAGCGGATTTGAGGAAAGAGTTTTTTTAGGGAGCGTCATTTTCCAGGTCAATCATGACGGTTTTTCCACTGGAGATGGTCACTTTGCGCGTGGCGTCGAAGCCCGCGATTTCGTTGGTGAATCGGAGCTCGTAATCTCCAGGAGCCAGCTCCAGGGGGCTGCAAGGGCACTCCGCCAACGGAGCATCGGAGCCGATTCGGGAAACTGTGATGGCCATCCTCCGCGGGGGCTTAATTCTCAGATATCCCGGGGGCAGTGGCGCCAGGGTGAGGCGCACCGTTTGGGGTGAGCTGACGGAGAGCCGGACTTTTTCTTGGGCCCGGTGTTTTCCGTCAAGGGAGACCGCGGTGACCGTGTGGAACCCCGGTCGCTTTCTGAGCTCGCGGTCACGGCCCTCACCCACGAGCTCGCCGTCGATGAGGATCTTTGCCGGTTGGTCGATGATGATCCTCAAAATGGCAAGTCGAGGAGTGGGCTTGGGCGTTGCCCTGGGGGTCGCCCCGGCGGTGAGGGGATCGGGTAGAGGCAGCGTAGTCGGGTTTCCGGCGGCGGCAGTGGGTTTCGCCTCGCCTCCCGTTTCGGGGCGTGTGGGTTCTGCCTTGCCAGGGAGCGTCGCGGGCCGTGCCTCTCCTTGCTCGGAAAGATCCCGCGCGGCAACGGAAGGTGTTTCCTCTGGCTGTGGCAGCCTTCCTTGGATCGGCGTTGCGTTTGAATTGGACGGCGGAAACATGGCCTGCATTCCCGGCCCGGAGAAGAGGACAGCCACGAAACTCGAAATGACCACCAGGACCAGGCCCAGAGAGAGAGCCAGTACCAAGCGCTTGCCCGACTTCGGTGCCTGGGCGGGGAGGGAAACGGTTCGATCCGAGCGGCGGCATTCCTCGATGGCCTCCAGGGCTTCCCCGGCATTCCCATAGCGCTTCGAGGGGCTCTTGGCCAGCAGTTTCAAGACGATGCGATCGACTTCCGCAGGCACTTTTTCCAGGGTGGACGGCGCCGGTGGGAAGCGGTGGAGGATCCGTGCCAGGGTTTCGGAAAATTTCGAGGCCTGAAAAGGATGCTCGCCGGTGAGAAGCTCGTAGAGAACAACACCAAGAGCAAAGAGATCGGTCCGGGCGTCCACGGGCTCGCCACAAATTTGCTCCGGCGCCATGTAGGCCGGTGTTCCCTGAATGAAGCCGTCCGAGGCGGTCTTCGTGGAGACCGACTGAGTACTTGCAAGGGCGTAGGAGATCCCGAGATCCAGGAGTACCACGCGGCCGTCTTTGGTGCGAATCAGGTTCGAGGGCTTGATGTCTCTGTGGATAATTCCCCGGTGGTGCGCGTATTCCAGGCCCTTGAGGGTTTCCTTGGCGATCTCCAGTGCCAGCGGCCAGGGCTGTGGCGACTGTACCAGGTCGCCCAGGGAATCGCCTTCCACGTATTCCATGGCGATGAAGGCCCGCTTCCCGGCCGTTCCCACATCGTGGACCGTGACGACGTTGGGGTGAGAGAGCCGGGCAGCCAACCGGGCCTCCTTGAGGAAGGAATGGCCGGAATCCCCTTCCAGCGGGAGCAGCTTGAGGGCTACGGGCCGACGCAGGAGAAGATCAAAGGCCAGATAGACCTCGCCCATCCCGCCTTCTCCCAAAAGATGGCGGATTTCGTAACGGTCGGCGATGGTCTTGGCATCGATCACTGGGGTTGTCTCGGAGGAAGAGAGTCCGATCCGCTTGGGGAAGCAGAGTTTGTCCAACCACAAACTAGAAGCTTTTGCCGCAGGGCGCAAAGGAAACCCGGGTGCTGCTCCGACCTTGGGGCGGTAGATCGAGAGCGGCGAAAAATGCGAGTGGCGGCGGACGGATTGCCGCCGCCGGGAGCGGAAGGCAACAGAAATAAGAAAAAGGGGTTCTGGAAAACTTGCTCCTAGACGAAGGGTACCATCGAAAAGGGAGCAGTCGGCGGGGATTCAATGGAGTTCGTCAGAGTTGCTTCAGGGGGATCTTGTGCCCGAGGGTATCGCCAGCTTGCGGAAGACCCGAAGAAACATGGCTGACAGGTCATCGAGGAGGGTGTAGATGGTGGGAATCACGATAAGGGTCAGGATGGTGGAGGTGGTCAGTCCTCCCATGAGCGCCAGCCCCACGGGGGCCCACATTCTGGAGCGTCCTTCCAGGGGTCCGAAGAGCCCGGGAAAGAGGAGCGGCGCGGTCATGGGCAGAAGGCCGAGGATGGTTGTCAGTGCCGTGAGAAGAATGGGGCGGAGCCGGAGCTCGCCGGCCAGTGGTACGGCTTCCGCGGCCGGGAGACCCTCTCTTCGGAGTTGTTGCGCCAGGTCCAGGAAGACGATGGCGTTGTTGACAACGATCCCCGACAGAACCATGAGACCCAGCCAACCCATGGAAGAAAGAGTCGTTCCTGTAATGTAGAAGGTCAGAGCGACTCCGATGAAGGCAAAAGGCACGCTCAAGAGGATGGTCAGAGGGTGGATAAAGCTCTCGAAGAGGGAGGCCATGATCACGTAGATCAGAAGGACCGCCAGCATCAACGCCATCCCGAATCCGCTTTCCGATTGCTGCATCCGCCGGTAGGAATCGCCCAAGGAATAGCCATACCCCGGGGGAAAAGGCAGGTCGGACAGAGCGCTCTCGATTTCTTGGCCCACCCGGTACATACCGCGACGGCTGGTATTGGCGAAGACCGTCACGAGGTTTCTGCGGTCAAGGCGTATCCGTTCTTTTGCAGCGTGGCCCAGCCGAGGCCGCAGAACGGCGCCCAAGGGGACTGGTTTGCCGCCGCTTCCAGGGAGTACGGTCTGGAGAAGCTCCTTGAGGCTCACGGTTCGGCCGCCGTGCATTCCGATGAGGATCGGCACGTCCCTTTCCCGCGTCACAAGGGAACCCACGGGCCGTTCGCTGACGCCAAATGCCACGGTCCTGGCGAGTTCGCTTGCCGTGAGACCCAAGCGTGCCGCGTTGTCTCGGTCCACCTCCAGGCGCACTTCCTCCTGGCCCTTTTCGAGGCTCGAATCGATATCTTCGATGCCTTTGACGGTTTGGAGTCTTTTCTTTACCTCGGATGCCAAGAGTTCCAAGACCGACGGGCTGGGTCCGTAAAGCTCGATGCCAACGCCCATTTGCGTGCCCTGCCAGTGGCGGAGGCGCTCCATTTTCCACTCCACGCCAGGGAGCTCGGGCAAGAGCTTTTGGACGCGGCGCTTGGCTTCCATGGTCTCCACCGTGGCTTCCTCTTCGTCCTGGAGGTAGAGCTCCAGGCGAATCTCGTTTTTGGAAAGGCGTGCGTCGATATTCTTGAGGTCGAAGCTTTTTCTGGCATCGGTAAGGAGGTTTTCCAGGCGTTTCGCCAGCGCCAGGGTCTCCGTGAACCCAGCGCTTTTCCAAAGCTTGCCCACGACACTCAACCGCCGCGCTGGCGTCGATGGAACATACTCCCGATCGATTTGCCCGAACAGCCAAATGCTCCCTCCCAGCGCTCCCAGAGTGGCCACCATCGTCCAGAAGCGGTGGCGCAAGCTCCAGCGGACCCACCGGCCGTAGATGTTGCCCAACCACCGTACGGAGACCGGCTCCCGGGCGACGCCGCTCCCGAGGTCGAAATGTCCGGCTACAAGGGGCACTAGGCTCAGGGCAAGAGCCAGAGAGGCGATGAGAGCCACGCAGATGGTGAGGCCAAACGCCTCCATCCAGATCCCCATTCGTCCGGCGTCCACAAGGATCATCGGCAAAAAGACGCAGACCGATGTCAAAGTCGCCGCAAGGATTGCCGTCCGGACTTCCGCGGCTCCCCGGCGCGCCGATTCTTTGAGGGGGATTCCCTTCACCCGGTAGCGATAGATGTTCTCCAGCACGACGACGGCGTTGTCCACCACCATTCCCACAGCCAGTACGGCCCCCATGAGCGAGACGATGTTCAAAGTGACATCGACGCCCAGCCGCCGGAGAATCATCATCAGCCTCGCCGCGCAGACCATGGAGAGAGGCACGGTTGCTCCGATGATGAGGGTGCTCGACAGATCTCGCAGGAAAACGAACAGAAAGAGGACCGCCAGGCAGCCCCCTATGAGCCCGGCTCGCGCCAAGTCTCGGAGGCCCTTCCGCACGTCTTCGCTTCGATCGCGGTAGACTAGCAGGCGGAAGCCGCGGGCATGGGCGTCCGGTTCGCGATCTTTCAGCGTGCCATTGACACCGTTGGCAACCTCCACCAAGTTTGCCGCCGTGGACTTGTAGATCCGGAGCGTCACGGCTTCGCTTCCATCTAGGCGGCGCATCTCCTCCACCGGTGGATAGTCGTATCGGACCCTCGCGACTTCCCCAAGAGAAAGGCCCGTCCCCACCACGGGCAGTCGTGCGAACTCGCCGGGATTTCGCATCTCGCCGTCGATCCAGACACCGGCTCGGCGACCGGCTTCCTGGACGGCGCCGGCGCTTCGCGAGAGATGATTTCGGATCAGGGTCTGGCGCAGGTCCGCCGCCGTCAAGCCCAGAGCCCTCAGGCGTCCCACGTCCGCTTCCACCCTGAGCTGCCGGGAGCGAAGGCCGCTCACCTCCACGCTGGCCACACCCGGGAGCCGCTCCAGAGCCGGCTTGAGCTCTTCATCGACGAAGGGGAAGAGCAAATCCGGCTCCGATTCGTGGGCGACAGAGATGTTGATCACCGGAATATCGGTGGACTGGAATCGCCGAACCCAGATCCGTTCCACATCGGCGGGCAGGTTGGGGCGGGCCCGATCCAGCCGTTCCCGCACATCCATGGTGGCCAGGTCCATGTCCACTCCGGGCGTGAGCTCCAGAGTGACGTTTGCCCCCGATCCACTGGAGGTGGAGCGAATTGATTCCAACCCCTCCAGTGAGCCCAGCGCTTCTTCCAGGGGCAGCGTGATGAGGCGCTCTACTTCTGCCGGGGAGCTCGAGGAATAGGTGGCGCGGATCCAGAGGCGGCTGGAGCTGAAGGAGGGCAAAAACTCCAGAGGAAGCGTGAAGATCGACAGCGTCCCCAAGACCAGGATGCAAACGAGTCCCATGGCCGTGGCGACAGGCCGATCCAGGGCGATGTCCGTGAGGTTCACGCCTTGTGCCCTCCAGTTTTCCAGTCGATGACCCGGAGCAGGCAGGGGATCACCACCAGGGTCAGAATCGTCCCGCCTACCAGCCCACCGATGACGACAAAGGCCATGGGCGCCCGGAGCTCGGCTCCGTCCCCCAACCCCACGGCCATGGGCAAAAGCCCGAGGACCGTGGTTGCGGTTGTCATGAGAATCGGCCGAAGGCGAACGGTTCCAGCTTCGATGAGAGCCTCGTCACGGCCTCTGCCCTCCCGCCGCAGGCGGACCGACTTGTCAGCAAGGAGAATCGCGTTGTTGACAATGATCCCCGACAGCAAGATGACGCCAAGGAGGGCCACAACGCTCACTGGGGTCGATGTCGCCCAAAGGACTGCCACCACGCTGACGAGGGCCAGAGGCACCGAAACGATGATCACCAGCGGGAGAAGGAAGGACTCAAACTGACTGGCCATGACCAGGTAGACCAGGAAAAGCGCGAGCCCGGCCGCGAAGAGCAGGCTTTGAAGGCTTGCGGCGAGGTCGTCCGATTGCCCGGCAATCGTGATGCGGACGCCAGGCGACGGCGAAGTTTCGGCCACGACTTCTTCCACGTCGGCCAAGACTTCGGAGTAGGGCCGGCCCGTCACTGATGCACCCACTTTGTGGAGCCGTTCCAGGTTGGCTCGGAGGATTTCTACCGGACCCAACCCAAGACGGAGGTCTGCCACGGACTCCGCCAGGATAGGTATCCCGTTGGAATCCGCCACCGGGAGGTTGGAGACATCAGAGGCATCGTGGCGATCCTCCCTTCGGGCGCGGACCCGGACGGGAATCTTCCGGTCTCCCCGCCAGATTTCGGTGGCGATTTCCCCTTCAATCGCCCCGCCGAGGCGATCGGCAATGGTACGGACATCGAGTCCAAGCCGCCGAAGTTTCTGCCGATCCGGCAGGATTTGGACTTCTGGAATCCCTCCTTCGGCGCTCGTCTCCACATCCGTAAGCCCGGGAATGCCCCGAATTCTCTCCGCAAGATCCTCGGCGACTCTGGCCAAAGTCGGTAGATGCCGGCCGCGGATCTCAAGCTCCAGAGGAACCCTGGTGCTCAGGGCGGAGGGGCGTTCTAACCGTGCCTCCAACCCCGGCTTGTGGGCCAAAAGGCCTCGGACGAGGGCCATGACCTGCAGCTCGGCGGAGCCCCGAATCCCCGGCCCCAGACGGATGTACAGCCGAGCCAAGTTTTCCCGAATCTGCTGACCCGCGGCGCCACCGGAACTGGAAGCTCCCACCAGAGCGACGACGGAATCGACCCCGGCCAACTCGCCGATCTCTCGCTCCAGACGGCCCGAAAGCCTTTCGGTTGTCTCAAGGGATGTTCCCGGGGTCAGCTCCAAATGGGCCACGAACTGGCCTTGGCTCATCTCTGGAAGAAGCTCCCTCCCCAGGCTCGGAGCTATCCGGGCCGTGGCCCAGAGCAGAAGAATCGCACCTAGAAGAACGATGAACCGCCACCTGAGCGCCCAGCCCAAAAGAACGGGATAGGCCCACTGGAGGCCGAGGATCGCACTCTGCACAATCCATCTGGCCGGCGCGAGAATCAGACGCAGCAGTTTCAGCGGCATCGCCACAAGCCAACCTATGGCTCCTAGAATCAAGGTGAGGAGACGTTCCGCGCCCCGTGCGAGCCAACCTCCCTCTTTATCGCCTTCCATGGCCGGGATCGCCTTCACAACCTCGATGCCCGAGAGCATGGGAATCAGCGTCAGTGCCGCCACCAGAGAAGCCAGGAGGGAAAACGAAACCGTGAGCGCCTGGTCCACAAAAAGCTGCCCCGCGATCCCCGTGACAAACAGAACGGGAACAAAAACCGCCACGGTGGTGAGGGTCGAGGCGAAAAGCGCGCTCCCCACTTCTTCCGCGCCAGCGGCCGCGCGCTCAGCCGCAATCTCTTCGGGGGCCGTTTCCCAGCGCCGGTGGATCGCCTCGATAACCACAATGGCGTTGTCCACGAGCATTCCCACCCCCAGGGCCAGACCCCCGAGGCTCATGATATTGATGGAGACTCCGGCCAAAAACATCATCAAGAAAGAGGCAACAATGGAAATGGGAATGACAAGACCGATGACCAAGGTCGGCCGGGCGGAGCCCAAGAACAAGTAGAGGATCGCCACTGCCAGGAGCCCGCCCTTCCAGGCGGCGCCGAGGACTTCGTCGATGGCCTGCCGGATGAACTTCGACTGGTCGGAGATGGTGATGACGTGGAGGCCCCCAAACCGCTGTTTCAAAGAGCTTTCAAGTTGAGACAACCTCTTGCGAATCGCGGTGACGACGCCCACCGTATTGGCGCCTGCCTCCTTGTACACCGCCAGCTCAAGCCCTTCACGGCCATTGACGTGGATGATCAGGTCTCGATCCTTGCTACTCCGCTTGACAGTGGCGAGATCACCAAGTTTCAGCACTGCGCCAGAGCCCGGCCGAATGGGGATCTTCCGGAGATCCTCCAACCGCACGACCTCCGCCAACGTTCGTACAAGGAATTCCGTCTCTCCCTCCTCCAAAGAGCCACCGGTCACGTTGACATTTTCCGCGGCGATCCGCCCGGCCAGATCTTCCGCACCCAGGCCAAGCTGCGACAGTCGAAGTGGATCCACCTCCACCAGGATCTCTTCTTCCAGTCCGCCGCGCACTTCAACAGCCGCAACGCCATCCACCGTTTCGATGTTGCGGCGCAGATCGTCCTCCGCGAGGTCACGCAGCATAAAGAGGTCATCTACCCCGGTGAGCGCCACCCGGAGCACGGGTTCCAGCCCCGGATCGTAACGGAGCACCACGGGCCGCCCAGCCGCGTCTGGAAGATCCAGCATTTCCAGCTTTTCCCGCACGTCCATGGCCGCGAAGTCCATTCGCGTGCCCCACCCGAACTCCACCAGCACCTCGGAAACGCCCGTCCTGGAGACCGAGGTCACCCTCTGGACATTGTTGACGACGCCCACGGCCTGTTCCACCGCCCGGCTCAACAGGTTTTCCACTTCTACCGGCGCGGCATTCCCCATCTCCGTCCGGATGGTAATCGTTGGGTAGCTCAGCTCAGGCAGCAAATCCACCGAAAGCCGCCCAAACCCCACAACCCCGAAAACAACGATGGCGACGGTCACCATGGTCACCGTCACGGGACGGCTCACCGAACGTCTGGCAAGAGACATCTTCTAGCGCTCCCCTCGGTCGGTGCTAGAGGGCCGGGACTCCGCCTTGGACCCAACTTGGGACTCCAATCGGGACGCAGGACGGGATCCTCGTGGAGACTCTGGCTTAGGCTCCGCCCGGGACTCGGGGGCCTCAACGTCGCGCACCTTGGCTCCGTCCCGCAAGCCTTCGTGGCCCACGATGATCAAACGCTCCCCTTCCTGAAGGCCTCGGACGATTTCCACATCGCTTTCTTCGCTTTCACCAAGCCGCACCGCCCGAACGCGGGCATCATTCCCCTCCACAACAAAAACCCGGTCGCCTTCTCCTTCCAACAAAAGCGCCTTCTTGGGAATCCGAACCACGTTTTCCCGGATCTCGGTGACCATGCGCAAACGGCAGTACATCCCGGGGCGCAGCTCCGCCGATTTGGGAACCTCAAGAACGACTTCCACCGTCCCGCTGGCCGGGTCCACTACCGGCGCCATCCGCCGCACCCGGGCTTTCCAGATCCGCCCCGGAAATGCGTCTGTTTGAAGCTCGGCCACCTGCCCCACGCGGACTCGGGATATCTCGTTCTCCGGCAAATGAATCGGCGCCAACAACGGCTTGAAGTCCCCCAGGACAAACGCCTTCTGGTTCTGCTGGAGAAGCTGCCCCACCTCCACGAGCCGCTCCACAACCACACCACTGACAGGCGCCACGATGAGAGTATTCCGCACCCGGAGCCGCGCCAACTCCGCCTGAGTCAGCGCCTGGTCGTAGGCGAACCGGGCCACGTCGTACTGGTCTTGGCTCGTCATCTTCTTCTTGAAAAGCTGCTCTGCACGCCGGAAGGCGCGTTCGGTTTCCTGCTCCTTGAGCTCGGCCTCCTTGAGGCTGATCTGGAGCTCTTCGTCATCCAGCTTCGCCAACAGACGACCCGCCGTGACCCGGCTCCCTTCTTCCACCTTCAGCGATTCCACCCGCCCTTTTTCCCGGCTCAGGACATCCACAAGCCGCTCTGCCTCAAGGATCGAAAAGGTCTCCAACGCCACCCACAAATCACCGCGATCCACCGGAATTGTCCGGACCGGAACCGCGGGCTCCTCCCGCTTTCGACCGCCTCTCTTCCCACCCCGCCCAGGCGCTTTTGATGAGGAGTGCCCGGCCGCCTCCCGTTGCGCCGAGCCTTCGCTTCCCCCCGTGCAGTTTCCCAACCCCAGCGCAAGGAAGACCGCCAACAGCATCCCCGGGATCCCTCTTTTCCGCGGCCAGAAACCGAGTTTTCCAGAAGGCCCTTCTTTGGGTTGTGTTCCGCTCCCATCGTGCGCAGGCCTGCGCACGCTACTCGCATCTTCAACACCCGATAGCTTTCTTTTCCCCAAAACAAAGCACAGCCCGACTCCCACAAACCCAAACATCTTTCGCCTCTGCCGTTCGACCCTCTTCGGCGGTGCTTTTTCCACGGAAGCTCCGCCACAGTAATTTGGCCTTTCCACTCACCAGAGGCAAAGAAGTTTCCGATTTTCCGCGGAAATCTGTTGGCCAATGGCCCACCGGCCGGCCCTCGTCGTCTCTCCGCAACCAACTTTAGAGCCGCCCCGGAACGGGCGGGCCTTGGCTGGCCTACGGCCTACCACCGGGCAGCCTCTCAAGAAGTGCCAGATTGTGCCGGGGCCCATCCCATTCAGGGGCAAGGGCCATCGCCTTCAAAAACATCTCCTTGGCCGCCAGCAACCGCTTTTCCCGAAGCTCCAGCATTCCCAGGTTGTTCCAAAGGCGGGCCTCTTTGGGATGGCGGCGAATCGCGCTCTCTAGAAGGACCCGCGCTTCCTGCCAATGCCCCGATTCCACAAGAGCCGCTCCCAGGCCCACCGCGAAGTCCGGCTCCGGCGCACCAAGCTCGTGGGACCGCCGGAAGGCGGCCACCGCAGCCTTCGAGTCACCGCGGTTTAAGAAGGCATCACCCAGCTTCAGCCAACGCCGAGACTCTCGCGCCTGACCCAATAGTCTTTCCTGAGATTCCAATTCCCGCGGCGGCAAAGTTTGCGCCGCCTTCACAAGATGGGCTTCCGCTAAATCCGGCCGCTGGGCCTGAAGATAGAGGATTCCCAAGTTCAAGTGGCCCAGACCGAAACCCGGATCACGGTCAAGCACCCTGGAAAACAGGATCTGCTCCGCCTCTTCCACGCGCCCTTGATCCCGGATGACCGCTGCCAGGTTGTTCCAGTAAAGAAGGTTGCCTGGCTCCAGATCGGTCGCCCCCCGGAAGAGAACCTCCGCTTCCGCCACCCTCCCCAGGTGAAACAGGGCAACCCCCTTGTTGTCCAATGCATTGGCGTTTTTGGGGTCGAGCATGATGGCCTTTTCGCTCAGCTCTATCGCCCGTGCGTTTTCTCCCCGCCGGGTCGCCTCGAGGGCAAGATTCGTCCAACCAAGAGGCGAACCGGGCGCCCGCTCCACCGCCCAGCTCCAGAGACTCTCTTCATCTTGCCAATGGGGCAGAGTCCTGCGGATCGTGAAGACGCTGCCCGCCAACCAGAGTGTCAGGAGAAGGAGGCCCACTCGCCGGGAAAGGAGCTGGGTGGCCATGAGCGTCACCCCCATGACCAGAAGCGTTAGGGGGAATGTCAAGAAACGCTCCGCCACAATCGCGCCACCGCCCAACTCCAGGGGCAAGAGATTGACAACTGGCGCGAGGCCGGCTATGCCGGCAGCCACAAGAAAGGCGGCCCTGGGAGGCGGTCGCCTCCAGGAACGAATTCCCCACCAAACCAAGAACAGGCCACCCACCAGGCAGAGGCCGAACTCTCCCCACACCCAGGGATCCGTCTCCGGTACCGGAAGTGGGCTGACGTGCAGCGGCGAGAGGCTTGTGAACGGCCAAAGAACCAAGGTCGCATAGGTGGCCATGGATCGAGCGATGAGCAACGTGTGGGAGAGAAGCTCCCGCACATTGATGGCGCCAGCGCCAGGTTGAGGCAAGACCTGGCCCAGGGCCAGAAATCGGAAGGCCAGGTAAAAAATCCCTCCCAAGACCGCGCCGGCCCAAGCGGGGGCCACTCGGTAGAAGATTTGCCGCCCACCGGATCGTGGATCCACTACGGCCCAATGCCAAAGCGGCAGAACCAGCAGCATGCAAACGGCCATCTCTTTGGAAAGAGCCGCCATGAGAAAGGCTCCCGCCGCCATGGCGGTTTTCCCTGCCACGGACTCTAGTTCCAGGGAATCTACAAGCAGAAAAATAAGCAGCCAGGTACAGACCAATAAATCGAAACGGCAGGAGACAAAGGCCACTGTCTCCAGTAGAGCGGGATGGAGCCCATAAAGGAGGCCTGCGGCCAGTGAAGACAAGGGTCTGGAGGGTTTCAGGCGTCGAAATAACAAGGCCACCAGGAGCGAGTTCAGGGCGTGCAGTGCCACATTCAGCAGGTGGGGAGGCAGGGGACCCAGTCCCCAGAAACGAAGCTCCAGTACGAAGCTCAAGACGCCCAGCGGCCGGAAGTAGTTGGGAGAGAGAGAAAACGAACTCCAAACCGCCGAAACCAGGGAATCGGCCACACGGTAACGCGCTGAGTCCACCAGGATAAGAGTGTCGTCCCAGACATACTCCCCGAAAATGGCCGGGTAAAAGCAGATCCCAACCACGAACGGCACAAAAGCGAACTGCCACCGACCGGCGGCCAATTCCCGATTCATTGGGTTCAAATCAGGCTCCAGCTCTCGGTTTGCCACGGCCTGGATTCCAGGCTATCATCTTACGGTTTCATCGCCGATCTCGTCCCATTGAGTGCCTTTTCGGCGATGGGCTACTCTCCTGCTCCCAAACCTTATACCGGTTCAAGGGCATGATCACGGCCAACACCCCAAGCGTTGGAAGGCAGCATGAACAATACCCTAGAAATCCAGGACCCATCAGGCAAGCTGGGAGTCCTCATTCCAGGCCTTGGCGCGGTCGGTACGACCTTCATCGCCGGCGTCTACGCCACCCGAAAAGGGATCGCGAAACCCGTCGGTTCCCTGACACAGCTTAACACGATTCGTCTTGGCAAACGCACGGACAAACGTGTCCCCCTCATCAAAGATTTCGTGCCTCTAGCCCAGTTGGACAATCTGGTGTTCGGCGGCTGGGATATCTTCAAGGACAATGCCTACGAGGCCGCAAAGAAAGCCGGAGTCCTCAATCCCACCCACCTGGCAGCCGTGCGTCCCGAGCTTGAAGCCATTGTTCCTTGGCCCGCCGTTTACGATGCCACCTACCTTCCGCGTATCAAGGGGGAAAATGTCAAGTCGGGCGAAACCAAGATGGATTTGGCCAAGCAGGTCATCGAGGACATCCAGCGCTTCCAAAGGGGAAATGATCTGGCCAGAATGGTGATGATCTGGTGTGGCAGCACGGAGGTTTTTATCGAGAAGTGCGATGTCCACAATACACTGGAGACCTTTGAACAGGGCCTCCGGGAGAATCATCCCATGATCTCTCCCTCAATGATCTATGCCTATGCCTCCCTTCAATGTGGAGTCCCCTTCGCCAACGGTGCGCCGAACCTCTGCGTGGACATTCCGGCCATGGTGGAGCTGGCCCGGGAAAAATGCGTTCCCATTTGCGGAAAAGACTTCAAGACCGGCCAAACCCTCATGAAGACCATCATCGCCCCCGGCCTCAAGTCCCGGATGTTAGGGGTCCATGGGTGGTTTTCCACCAACATTCTGGGGAATCGCGATGGGGAGGTTCTCGATCATCCAGAAAGCTTCAAGACCAAGGAGAAATCAAAGCTCTCCGTCTTGGAACAAATTCTCCAACCCGACCTCTATCCCGACCTCTACAAAGGGTTGGATCACTTGGTCAGGATCAACTATTACCCTCCCCGCGGAGATGCCAAGGAGGGTTGGGACAACATCGATTTCTTCGGCTGGATGGGCTATCCCATGCAGCTCAAGATCAACATGCTCTGCCGCGATAGCATCTTGGCCGCGCCCATCGTTCTCGATCTGGCCCTTTTCCTGGATCTGGCCCAACGGTGCGACTTCCGCGGGATCCAGGAGTGGTTGAGCTTCTACTTCAAGTCGCCTCAATGCGCCGACAAGCTCTACCCAGAGCACGATCTCTTCATCCAGATGATGAAGCTCAAAAATACGCTCCGCTACATGCGCGGCGAAGACGTCATTACTCACCTGGGCCTTGAATACTACGATTGAACCTGATTCTGGTCCTTTTGGCGCGGCCAACGGCCAGAACGACAAAGCCGCGATCCGGAGCACTGACTTCGGAGCGCGGCTTTGCCTCCTCCCGCTCCCGCCACCCAGACGGCCGGGTACGGGAGCTCCTGATCAAAGGCGAGCAAGCCCGCCTCCATCCAATCCCTAGAACTTCAAACGCATTCCAAGCTGCACTTGAAGCGGTTCGTAAGCATCATTGAGGGTTGCCCCGGGGTTGTGCCCGTTACCGGTGTCGATGATGTTGTAGCTGTCAGGATCGTGGTTCTTCCGATTCAGAAGGTTGAACCCCTCGGCCAACACCAACACCTTGAACCGATTGCCGATCTCGAACTCCTTCGACAGCCGCAAGTCCCAGCGGATATAGGTATCGGCACGCCCATCGGTACGGGTCGTCCCCTTGGCGATGTCATTGGGATTGCCGTCGTTGTTGAGGTCGGCATTGGCGGCGATCTCGAATGGAGGGCCGGAACCGACTCTGAGGAGCGTTCCTACCCGGACCCCGTAAGGTGCCTGGTAGGTGCCCAGCAGGTTGAAGACATGGGTCTGATCGACGTTGGCGATGGCCACTTCTTGCTCGGTTTCACCCCGAAGGACCGCGGCGCTGTCAAGGGCTACGTCCGACGTGGGATTGTCTTGCCACCGTTCCGCCCTGGACCAGGTGTAGTTGATCCGCATTTCCCAGTCGTTGGACATTCGCTTGTGGAAACCCATCTGCACGGAGTTGAAGGTCGATTGTGCAATCGTCTTGAAGGTTCGGATGGGGCCGAAGGGAACACCCGCCTTGATGAGCGGCCGGCTCAAGGGATTATAGTCGCAATAGCCGTCGTTGCCGGTATCAACACAGGTGCCATCGTCGTTCATCAAGAGATCTTCAGGCGCATTGGTGTCCACGGTAATGAGCTCGTTGCGACCCAGGGCATTGGTGTAGTCAAGGGTGACGGCAATATCGGGCGTCAAGGTTCGGGAAATTCCCAACGCTGCCTGCATGGTGTATGGAACCTTCCCATCCGGGTCGGAAGCGTAGATCAGCGGGGCAATCGTGGGATCCGCCCCTTTGCGCAACGGATTTGTGAAGGTCATCCCCGTGTTGGGATCGAAGTAGTCGGGAAGAATCGTGATCTCCCCCGCGTAGGAGCCGAACTGTCCCACGCCGGGAATCCGGATCCCGCTCAATGTCGTGGGGAAGAGGGAGATCGTGCCTTCGAAGAAGGAGTAGAAGACACCCCAGCCACCGCGGAGCAGGGTCTTCCCATCGTTGGTGAGGTCGTAAGTGAACCCGAAGCGTGGGGCGATGTTGTTCCAGTCCCGGTCCGGCGGCGTGACGTAGGGTTTCAGAGCGTCGGCGAAACCCGGAATGGGAACGTCCAAGAGCGGGCTTCGGAAACTGGAATTCAAGGTATCGCTGTCGAAGTCCCAGCGGACGCCCAGGCTCACGGTGAGGCGATCACCGACCGTCCAGTCGTCCTGAGCATAAACGCCGATCACCGTACGATCCTGGCTGTAACGAGGAGGAGTCCCTACGCCCTCGACCTTCAGAACCGGAAAACCAAACGCATAGCGTGCCAACTGTACTGGATCGGTGAAATCCTGCGGAATGAAGAAAGGACCGTCCGCGGAGCATCCGAAGGGGTCGCCGGGAATACACCGGAAGGTGTACTGGCTGTTGGAGAAGATGGGAAAGTCCATCCTCAGGCTCCGGAACTGCAAATCGCCGCCAAACTTGAGCGTGTGGCTCCCAACCTGCACGCTGAAGTTTTCCGACATGGCAAGAGAATTATCATCCGTGTTGGAGAATCCGGCAAGGTAGAAACCTCCCTGGCGGCTGCTGGGGCGAATCTCTTCCTGCAAATCGCTGTTGCGAACGCTTGGCCGATCTGCAAACACCGCGTAGAGGGAAAGCTGATTCGATGCGTTGGCAAAGGGCGTCCAGTTGTGGGAACCAAGGATGAAGTTGGTCTTTTGGTCTTCAGAGAAGTAGTTGCTTTCCGTGGCGATGGAGGGTTCGAACCCGGTGAGGTTTCCGGAGTTGGTGGTTTTCCGCTGCTCATACGTGTACCGCAGGAAGACCCGCATATTGTCGCTGATCTGCTGGTCGATCTTGGCGAAGAGGTTACTGGTCTCCACTTTGTTGGGAACATCGCCGTCCAGCTCGGGAAAGGTCCCCGCCGTATCCACGTTGAAGGTCAAGTCCTGATCCCGCCGTTCGAAGGCCACTAAAAAGTGGGTCTTGTCCTGGACAATGGGACCTGAAACCAAACCACCGAACTGATGGCGCCTATAATCATCATTGGGGCCATCGAATTCGCCGGACGCCTGCAAGCTTTTGTCCCGGAAATACTCCCAAACCGTTCCGGTAAGATCGTTCGTGCCCGACTTACTGATGACCGTGATCGCGCCGGCATTCGTCCGACCGATGTCTGCACCGAAGTTCGCCGTCACGACCCGATACTCCTGGATCGTTTCCTGGATCGATGTCTGGAATGCGCCTCCGATAAAGTGGCTCGTCGTGTCCACACCGTCGGTTGCGATCAACGTCGCGCTGGGATCCTGAGCACCCATGACCACCTGGGTCCCGAGGAGCGTAGGATCGCGACCCTCACGAACACCCGGCGTCAGAAGAGCCAGATCGAGAAAATCCCGGTCGTTGAGAGGAAGATTCGCGATCTCTTGTGTCGTTACACCAGAGGAGATAGCCGACGTGGTGATATCCACTGAAGCGGCATCAGCCGTGACGATGATTTCCGCTTCCAACGCCGAAAGCTCCAGCTTGAAGGTCAAGTCCAGCACTTCCCGCAATCGAAGAAAAGTACCCTCCCGGATCGCCTTCCGAAAACCGGTCAGCTCCGCTGAAATCGTGTAGGCGCCGGGCCGCAGACCACTCATGTAGAATCGGCCAGAAGCATCCGTAACCGTACTCTGCCGGATACCGGTTCCCGAAAGCTCCGCGGTGACCGTTGATCCCGGCAATGGAGAACCAGCCTGATCTTGGACCTCGCCTCGGATTGAGGACGTGGCCAATTGAGCCAGGGCGTCACTCGTGTGCCAAACAAACAGCACGGCGAGCCCCAGCCAAAGAAACGAGCGATTCATCAGCCTCCCTTTCATCTCCACCTCTCTGGAAAAGAATCCATCTTAGACCCTGCTTCACAATCCACTAAAAACGACTCACCTCGTTAGAAAAAACTGGCCGATGCACCGGGACCTACAAGCGGTCCCTCTTGCCAGCTCCCATGATCGATGAACATCGGCGTTACCCCTTATAAAAGCCCGCGAGTTCTGGCTGGTACTTCCTCCGATGTCCCACCATCCCACTACGCGAATCATTATAGAAAAAACCTATACAAAAGCGCAACCATTTTCCGCCAGTTTATTCCAAGAAGACAAAACTACAGAGGCAGATCTCGCTATCGATCGGCCCCAGAAGCCCTGGAACCTGGCGGAGGCTCCGCCTCCAAACCTCCGCCAGGAGCGCTGGTTATGGCCCGCGGCCATAACGAAGAGTCGGCTCCGCCGACCAACCATGACATGCCCCGGGAGTCCATTGCCTGCTTCAAAGTCCTATCTACAGCCGTCATAAGCAATTGGATCGCATCGCCGATGGCGTTCTCGCCGTCGATGACGGGCTTCGAGGCAGCCGCGGTGCTAAGGGAAAACGAGCCGGCGAAAGGAGTCCGTGGACCGAGCTACGCACTGGGATCACGGCCCGGCACGCAGTTGTACGCTTCGTGGGGACTGACCGTGAGTTCGACCCGCTTCCGGAGACTCTGAACCTCCGCCTTCAACGATTTCGGCAGGCTCTCCACGTACGCCTCTCTCCGGGCCGGAAGAATCTTCAGGCTCTCCAGGGTATCCCTGAGCATAGGTTTTGGCGCGATTTTTCGCGCGGGCTGATCCAGAGCCCAGAGAGCCTCCGCGCAGTCCGCGTCGAGTTCCATCAACTCGAGGAGCGCCCGCTTCCCGACCTCACGCTCACCAACTCCCAATCGATCCAAGGTTCGAAACAGGATGAGGGATTCCAGGCGCTCTTCTTCCAGTACTTGGCGAAGATCATGGGGCATGCCCGGCGCCTGTTCGACAGTCAGGCGCTTGAATCGCCTGGAAGGGAACCTGTTTCTTGCCGACTTTTTCTTTTTTCTTGCCGACTTTTTCTTTTTCATTTCCCAAGATCCTTGTAAAGCTGATCTACAACCTTGGCGAAGCCGACGACGAGAATGATATGCTCTTTTTGCCGGGAGCCACGCCACCGGCAAGATCTCGGCCCCACGATTCCGCCCGAGACGATTGGAAAGCAAAAGCATTGCGATTTGATGGATGCCCACTCCAAAATTGGCTATTATTTTACTTGTTGGAGAGGGGATTGGGCAAACTCTTGCGAGGGAGCGACCGAACTCCCGTCGCGGGACGTTTCCTGCCTTTCCAGGGCAAATCCTGGGGGAGGGGCGAGGATTGGCCAGCGACAGCGAGAGCTGCCGAAGGCACCGCCGACGGACGGCCCCAGTGGAGACCTGGCCGGCTTTCGAGGAAGCAGGGAAAAGACCTGTCTCGCCGCTGAAGTTGTCAACGGGATCTGATAGATTTCCAGCGGAACCTGCATGCCCGCAAGTCCAGTCCGCGCCCATGGTGCCCGAGCCGCCCGGAGAATGTCATGAGAAGCAAAATCGTCGGAGTCATGGGGGCTTCGGCCCATGCTCATCCAGAATTGTCCCGCCCCGTGGGCCGGCTCATTGCCCGGATGGGTTTTCACCTATTGACCGGCGGTGGTTCCGGCGTCATGGCCGCGGTTGCCAAGGCCTTCTGCCAAGTAAAAGACCGTACGGGGGTGAGCATCGGGATCCTTCGGAGCCTCTCCATGCCTATCTGGAGCCCGCCGGGCACCCCGCTGGAGTATGCCCGGCCCTACGTGAACGAGTGGGTGGAGATCCCCATTTTCACGCACCTTCCCCTCAGCGGGGAACAGGGCCGCGATCCCTTGAGCCGAAACCATCTCAACGTCCTGAGCGCAGACATCCTCGTCGCGCTCCCCGGCGGGGCTGGGACCTGCTCGGAGGTCTCCCTCCGAGTGGATTACGGTCGATCCGTGATCCTCTTCCTTGGGAGCGAAACCATCGACGGGAAGGGGGCCGACGTCGTTGCCCGGCTGGCCAAAAAGACCGGTCAGATCACCATCTGCCAAGGGATTGAATCCCTCCGCAAGGCCATCGGGGATTGTGATGGCGGGTCGCGACCCTAGGCGCAGGCCCCGGGGCCCGCCGTTGATTAGGCCCGCCTACCCAAATTTGATCCCCTGAGCCAGGGGCAGTTCCTTGCTCCAGTTGACGGTGTTCGTTTGGCGCCGCATATAAGCTTTCCAGGCATCCGACCCCGATTCGCGGCCGCCGCCTGTTTCCTTCTCGCCGCCGAAGGCGCCGCCGATCTCCGCGCCACTGGTGCCGATGTTCACATTGGCGATGCCGCAATCGCTGCCGCGGTGGGAAAGGAAGAGCTCCGCTTCCCGGAGGTGCTGGGTGAAGATGGAGGAGGAAAGCCCCTGGGGCACATCGTTGTGGAGCGCCATGGCCTCTTCTATTTCGGCCACCGCCTCCTTCGGGGAGGCCGAGGCATTGCCATAACCAATGATGTAGAGGATCGGCGCGAAGGTCTCTTCTTGAACGATGGCGAACTCGTTTTTCGCCGTGGCGATACAGGGCTGGACGTAGTGGCCGCCCGGGTATTCCGGTCCGTCGAGGGTCTCGCCCCCGAAGAGGATTTCTCCGCCCTCTTCCCGGACTTGCCGTATAGCCTTCTGGAGATCGGTCCCGGCGCTCTTGGTCACCAGGGGTCCCATGAGAGTTTCGGGCTTCCGCGGGTCGCCGATCTTCACGTCGGCGTAGGCCCGAACAAGCCGAGTGACGAGCTCTTCCCGCACCGACTCGTGGACCAGGATCCGCCGGGTACTGGTGCAACGCTGGCCGGCCGTGCCCACCGCGCCAAAGAGAATTGCCGGGAGCGCAAGATCCAGGTCGGCATGCGGGGTCACGATAATGGCGTTGTTGCCACCCAGCTCCAGGATGGTTCGGCCAAGGCGCTTCCCCACCACCGACCCGACCCGGTACCCCATCTTGCAGCTTCCCGTGGCGGAGACAAGAGGGATTCGCTTGTCGTGGAGAAGCCGGTCCCCCACGATGGATCCCTTGCCGATGCTGAGCGAGAAGATCGCCGGATCCACGCCGTTTTCCAAGCAGACCTCGTGGGCAATCTTGGTGCAGGCGATGGCGGTGAGGGGCGTTTGGCTCGAGGGCTTCCAGAGGACACTGTCGCCGCAGACAGCGGCGAGGGCCGTATTCCAACACCAAACTGCCACGGGAAAGTTGAACGCGCTGATGACACCCACGACGCCAAGGGGATGCCACTGCTCGAACATCCGGTGATCCTGCCGCTCGGATGTCATGGTCAGACCGTACAGTTGCCGCGATAGGCCGGTGGCGAAGTCGCAGATGTCGATCATCTCCTGGACTTCGCCTTCTCCCTCGGCCAGGATCTTCCCCATTTCCAGGGTGACCAGAGCGCCTAGCTCAGTTTTCTTTTGGCGCAGCCGGTTGCCGAGCTTGCGGATCAAGTCGCCTCGCTTCGGGCCGGGCACGGTGCGCCAGTGGAGAAACGCCCTGTGGGCGCCCTCGACGATCTGGTCGTATTCTCCTTCCGTGACCTGTTGCACAGTTCCGATGACGGAGCCGTTGATGGGGGTCGTGACTTCGAGTTCGGGGCCGGAACCGATCCATTCGCCGGCGAAGCCACCGGGATTCAACGACTCGATTCCAAGGGCTTTTAGAACATTATTCATCGGGTGCCTCGCGATCTTTGACAAGGTTGTAGGTCAAGCTTTAGGCCTTGGTTTGTCGCGCGATCCAGGCCATGGTGTGTCGGGCGGTACACCCTCGATCCTGGCGCGATGATTGGGTCTGGTGCCAGAAAGAAAGTGTCGTGCCGTTTCTACCAACTGTTGCGCTGCAAGCCAACTGTGTCGGAGACTGACTCGCTTCGCGTTTTCCAGGACCTTCCCCCCGCAGGCGCCGGCCCCTTACCCCGAAAGGTGCCCTGCCACCAGGGTTTTTGGAGGTCATAAGGAGGAGAAATGTCCATTCGAGGGATGAACAAGGGGCGTCCCGCCATGTTTCGCGAGCCCGAGTCCGCGGAACAGGAGAGGGGACTCCTGGAGGATCTGTCGCTCCAGGAGATCCATGGGCGAGCGCAGCCCCTTCCCATGACGGTTGAGGAGATGCGAGGTCGCGGTTGGGATGGTGTTGACGTGGTGATAGTTACGGGGGATGCCTATGTCGATCATCCCAGTTTCGCCATGGCGATCCTTGGCCGCGTGCTGGAGGCTGGCGGATTTCGTGTGGGCATCGTCGCGCAACCCGACTGGCGGTCCTGCAAGGACTGGCGGCGGTTCGGCCGGCCACGCCTCTTTTTCGCCATCAGCGCGGGCAACATGGACTCGATGATCAACCACACCACGGCGAGCCGGAAGGTTCGGAACCGCGATGCCTACTCGCCGGGCGGCAAAATCGGGCGCCGCCCCGACCGCGCGACCCTGGCCTATTGCCAGAGGGCGCGGGAAGCCTACAAGGGTGTCCCCGTCGTGGCCGGCGGGGTTGAAGCCTCGCTGCGACGGCTAGCCCACTACGACTACTGGAGCGACAAGGTGCGCCGCTCCATCCTCCTCGATTGCAAGGCGGACCTTTTGGGATTCGGCATGGGCGAAGAAACCATTCTTGCGATCGCGCGCCGCCTGGACGGCGGAGAGAGCGCGAAGGATCTGCGCGGCATGCGTGGATTGGCTTATACCCTTGGCGCATCCGAGGTGCTTCCCGCCGATGCACTGGAGATCCCAAGCTACGAGGAGGTTCGAGACGACAAGTTTGCCTTTGCGGAGGCGACGAAGATCGCTCACAACGAGACGAACCCTTACAATGCCCGGCGCCTGGCGCAGCGCCATGGACGACAAACCGTGGTCTGCAATCCTCCCCGCTTTCCCCTCACCGGCGAGGCCATGGACAGGATCTACGGGCTTCCTTATACTCGGCGGCCGCATCCCCGCTATCGCGAGGCAATCCCCGCCTACGAGATGATCAAAGATTCCATCACCATCATGCGAGGCTGCTTCGGCGGTTGCACCTTCTGCTCCATCACCGCACACCAGGGACGGATCGTCCAGTCCCGGAGCCGGGAATCGGTTCTTGGCGAAATGAAAAAGATGGCGGTCGATGCCGACTTCAAGGGCGTGGTCAGCGATATCGGCGGGCCCACGGCCAACATGTACCAGATGGTCTGCTCCAAACCGGAGGTGGAGGCCATTTGTCGCCGTCAGTCCTGTGTTCACCCGAAGATCTGCAAGCTGTTGCGCACGGATCACCAGCCCTTGATCGACCTCATGGAATCGGCCCGGAAGGTTCGAGGAATCAAGAGGATCATGGTGGCCAGCGGAATCCGCATGGACCTGGCCCGGCGCTCGCGCCGCTACATGCGCGATCTCGTGCGGCACCACGTCGGCGGGCATCTCAAGGTTGCGCCCGAGCACAGTGATCCCGGCGTTCTTGCCCGCATGCGCAAGCCCGGCACCGAGGATTTCGAGAAGTTTGCCGAGCTGTTTGAACGCGAATCGATAAAGGCGGGCAAGAAACAGGTTCTCATTCCGTATTTCATTGCCGGCCACCCCGGCAGCGATCTCCATGCGATGATCGACTTGGCACTTTTCCTGAAACGAAACGGCTATCAGCCGGACCAGGTGCAAGACTTCATTCCGGCTCCCTTCGACGTGGCGACGGCGATGTATCATACAGGGCTCGATCCCTTCACCAAGAAGCCGGTGGCCGTCGCCAAAGGCCTCCGGGATCGCAAGCTCCAGCGGGCCCTCATGCGATTCTTTGCGCCAGAGAACTATTTCGACGTCCGCAAAGCGCTGATCCAGGCAGGCCGCCGCGACCTCATGGGAAAGGGCAGGGACGCGCTCATCCCCAATACTCCGCCCAGGGAAGCCATCATGAAGCGGCGGCACGAGGCCAATCTGCTGCGATCCCGGAGCCGAACATCTTTCTGATCTTCCTATCTTTCCAGCATGTCGTGCCAGATTTCTAGAAGCCGTTCCGCAATCCGGTCCCAATCGTACTGTTCCAGGATCAATTGTCGGCCGCGGACCGCCAGGCTTTGGTGAAAAGAGCTATTTCTTAGGAGTTTTTGGATTGCGGCGCACCAGTCGGCGGTCTCGCGGGCGATGCAGATCTCGACGCCGTCCCGGCACTCCAAGCCCTCGGCACCTACGGGCGTCGATACGACTGGTAGGCCCGAGGCCAACGCCTCGAGAATCTTAATCCGAGTGCCGGAGCCCACGCGGATGGGCGCCAGGAGGATTTGATGCTCCCGGTAAAGGGGTCGCAGATCGTTTACCTCCCCCACCAGGTCTACGCCGCGAACCCGGCAAATCCTCGCAAGATCTGGCCCGCCACCGCTTCCCGCGACGGTGAGGAAGAGCTCTGGATCTTGGCCCAGGAGCTTGGGCCAGATCTCCGAAAGCAGCCACTCCAAGCCGTCGAAGTTGGGCAAATGGTCAAAATTGCCGACAAAGAGCAGCCTCTTGTTGGTGACGGGTCGAGGTGGCGGCCGGTATTCATCGGGATCGACACCGTTGGGCACCACCCGGATGCGCTCCGGATGCGCCAAGAAGCCAGCCAGGAAGCGGGCATCTTCGTCCGAAACCGTCTGGACGGCGTCGGCCCGCCGGATGACCGACAACTCGTAGCGGAGCTGCCGCATCCAGTCCAGACGGCTGCTCCCGAACCAGCGGTCGTGCCTGAATCTGCGGTGAAACCCCGCCGCCCTCCGCCGTGCCCGTTCCCGGAAGGTGACAACGTACTCCGCCAGGCCGACTTTGACTCCTGGCAGCGCGCAGAAAGCGTATTGACCCGCCTCAGTGTATTCCAGTTGCAGAATGTCGATGGATCTCTCCTTCAAGATCTCCGAAATCCGCCTCCGCGCCGGGCTCGAGGAGTACCAGCGCGCCGCCGGAGCCTCCAGCCCCAAAAAGTCTGGCGCCAGCTCCGGCTCCCAAGGGAAAATTTCAACGGTGCTGGCCAGAGTGGCCAGGGCCTCTTCTTGGATGGGATCTTCCTTCCGCCGGCTCAACAGGAACAGGTGAATCTCGCAGTCCAGGGCGACCCGGCGAAGGAGGTTCCAAAGGCGTGCCCCGCCGCCGTGAAAGGGCGGAAAGATCGGATGTGGAGCGACGATGAGAATCCGCGGGCGCTTGGTCCGTAGCCCCCGGGCTTGCGGCTGCCGAGTCTCCACCCAAGGTGGGACAGTTTGTGTCAACTCAAGAGTAGTCGATCCCGGGAGCTTTGTCCGGCCGGTGCTGCTGGCGGCGGGGACGCCTACGCCATGCTCGGTGGTCGTTCGGGGATTCCGGAAACCCAAGGGTTGGCGTGTGGGCCTTCCGGCCCGCACGCCAGGGACTTCGCCCTGCACCCACCAGGGATCATCGCTCCCTGGATCCACATCTTTGTAAGGATTCGCGTATGGGCCTTCCGGCCTGCATGTTACGCTAAAGAGGCCATCACTCTTCCAGATATTGGCTTGGATCACGGTCCTGGCGGGTTTCCGTAGAAAAGATCGAACCTGGCGAAAGATCAGCTCCCGAGCCGTTCCCGCCATGAGAATGATCCAGCCCAAGATCCTGGCACCGGTGGCGAAACTGACGGCAGTGCGCCAGAAAACGTGAGGGTAGCGCCGCAGAAGCCTCCATAGACGGGGCAGTTGGTTCACGCTCATGAAACGTTTTCTCCAGAATCGCTCATCGTGCCGGCCCTTCGTGATTTGCAGCTTGGAAGCCGATTTGAGAACCTCCTTCGGCCTTTCGGAAATCGGTGGTATTCTCAGGCATCCACGCAAAACGGGGCCGTTGGACATTCCTTTGCCCCTGCGGGGGGACGTGCCCGAGTAAAATCAGGGCGTGCCCCTTGGTAGACATTCCTTTGCCCCCGCAGGGGAACGCCTTGCTCCGCTCGGCGGGAGGGAACGCCTTGCTCCGCTCGGCGGGAGGGAACGCCTTGCTCCGCTCGGCGGGAGGGAACGCCTTGCTCCGCTCGGCGGCTGTCCGGGGACTCTGTCCCCGGTCCCCTGGCAGGGCGTTGCCCTGCACCCACCAGGGAGCTAGCTCCCTGGACCCACTCCTTTGTGCGCTCCACGGCTTTCTCTTTGTTTCCTTGTAGTGTCCCGCCTTACGTGGATACCCGTCATTCTCCTTGTAGGGTGGGGGCTGAATAGGGCGGGGACAGTGGCGAGTAGCGGCGGACGGATGGACGCCGATGGGAGCGGAACGCAACCCAATATATGAGTTTGGCGAAAAGATGCGTCTTGCCAAGATGATCCTTCATTATGTGACCGATGGGCTGACTCGCGAGCTCCTTGGGATGGTGCCCGATGCGTTGGTGGTGGACAATGGTTCTCCCCGTCCTTTTCCAGGGGCGGCGATTCGAAACGAAGACCTGGGTTTTACCCGTGGCTGGAACCGGGCGCTTGGGTTGCTCTACGACGAGTACGATGCGTTTTTGCTCATGAACAGCGACATTCGGATGTCGATGGAGCAGATTGAGGAGCTTCGCCAGATTCTTGTGAACAATCCTGATATCGGCCTTCTTAGCGGCGCGTGCAATTCGTGGCATCCATCCATGCGCCGTCCGTGGCGGTGGTGGCTCAAAAGGGCGGTGGATCCCAGGGAGGTTCCGTTCGTGGAGATGACCGCGCCTCTTATCCGGAAGGATCTTTTGGAGGCCGTGGGTTTTTTCGACGAGGCTTTGGCGCATGGTTATGGGGTGGACTACGATTTTGGGTTTCGGGCCTGGCAGGCGGGTTTTCGGGTTTGCGTTTGGGACAGTGTGAAGTTCTGTCACCTTGAGCATGGGACCATCCGGCGTACTGTTGGATTCAAAGAGTACCACCAGTTTGCCCGTAGGGAGATGGAGCGGGAGCTTTTGCGGAAATATGGGCCGCGTTTTTTCGATCCATCGGTCTATCCATTTTGGATGATCGGCGGAGTGGGGGCTCCTCGCGGTGAGAACTGTTTTCTTAGCGGAGGCCCAGGCGCCCCATGACATATCCTTGTGCCGTGGCGGCGGCGCAGAGGGCTACGAACCGCTGTCTGGGTCGGAGAATTGCCGACCGCCAGATCTTCCGGCGATCTTTTTTCCCTCTTAGGGTGTAGGTGGGGGAAGCAAGGCCTGGTTCGTGAGCGGGAGAGAAGGTTTGCTTTCCAAGGCGTGCGCGGGTGACACCGTGCCAGTAGAACCGCTTGAGGAACCATTTTTTGGTCATTCGCTCGGGAGGCACGAAATGCTCGACGCGGACCTTGGGGTGGTAGAGGCTGTGCCAGCCTCGGCTTTGGAGCTTGGAGAGCGCCAGGGATTCCTCGCCAGAGAGCAGGTTGTTCCCCACGCGGCCCAGGGTTGTGTCGAATCCGCCGATCTCTTCCAGTGGCTGGCGCAGCAGGGAGAGGTTGACGCCGGGGAGCCAGTGGTGGGGTTGGTGGCCGGGGCCTGGCAGGCGGGAGTCATCGAGAAGACTGAGGAACGGTAGAAGCTCATCCCCGAGCCATGCTGGCCTGGCGGCTTCCCAGATGGGGGCCACTGGTCCGCCCACGGCTGCCAGCGATGGGTGGCCGCTGTTGAAGGCGTTGATGATTTGCTCGAGCCAGTCTTTCGCGGCCATGGCGTCGTCGTCTAGAAATGCCACGATCCGGCCCTGAGAATGTCGTAGTCCTCTGTTCCTTGCATGGGAGAGTCCAAGGCGCGGTTCCGCCAGGAGGCGCAAGTTCGGGAGTGTTGGGGCTAGCTTTTGGAGGAGTTCTTGAGTGCCGTCGATGGATGCGTTGTCGATGACCAGGATCTCGTATTCATCGTTGGGAAGGGACTGTCGCCCAAGGCTTTGGATCGCGCCTGGAAGATAGCGGCGTCGGTTGTGGGTGCAGATGATGGCAGAGATGGTGATCATAACGGTTCCGTGGTGTCCTTGGCCTGCGGCGCGAAGCCCTCTCCATCTGGCGGCTCCACCGCTCTTGCGTTGTCCCAGGGCAGTGAGTGGACGGAAGTTGGGAGGGCAGCGGGTTCTTTTCTGGCGATGACAAGGATCGAGCTTCCCAGTGGGATTCTCCATCGGCCCCATGTTTTCCGTTCCAGGGAGCATGCCAGAAGCAAAAGGCGGTTGAGCCATTGCGGCGGGAGTCTTGGGAGTTCCTTTTCGATTTGGGGATCTCCTGGAATCCATTTTCGAAGGAGGTCCGGGAGAAGGGTCCAATGGGAAAACGACCAGGCATGCACGGCTTTGTAGCCGGCTCGCTCCACGAGGTGGCGGAGTCTCTTCCGCGGGTAGTGTTTGCGGCGCCGGCTGCTGGAGGAGAAGGGGTCCGTCCAGCAGCTTGCCGGGGCCGGGGCCGTGAGGACGAGCCAACCTCCCACGCGGGTCAGCTCGAAGGTCTGGAGCAGAAACGCCAGAGGATCGGGTCTTTTGTGGAGAATACAGGGCGCCAGGATCAGAGAAAAACGCTCTTCCGGCCAGTAAGTGTTCTCGAACGGGCCGATGTAGAGGCGTTCGTCGGCGGTGTTTTCAGGGGAGACGCGTTCCGAGGTCCATTCGACGCCACGGACGGACCCGAGCTCTTCGAGTTGCGAAAAGAGTTGGCCATTGCCACATCCAACTTCGAGGATCGGCCCCTCCAGTGGCATGAGCTCGCGGATTGTCTCCAGAACCATTGCATCATGTGCTTTCCAGCGCCAGTGTTCAGTCCGGAGGCGCACGGCTTGTCCGTAGATTGATCGCCGCCACTCTTCGACGTCCGGCAGATCTTGTGGAATTTTGGGATGCTCAGCGGGAGCAGCGGTCGGTTGGGAGCTGAAAAATCGATGGAGGAGCTCTTCTTTTTGCTGGCGCCGCAGGTTCACGGCCATCTTGGCGGGGAGGCTCTCTGGCACCGCGGCCGGCGTGGTGCCGGCATCGTCGCGAAAATCGGCTCGGAGCGGAGCCGCTTCGGTACTTGGGATCGCCGCCGCCGGGATTGTGGCTTGGGAATCCATGGCATCTGCTGGATGCTGCCGCGGGTCATCAGAAGCGGGGAGGGAGGCTCCATCTTCACGGGGAGGAGGTTCCAGTTCCGGAGGAGGCTTCAACTCTGAAGGGGCCTCTAGATAGAAATCCCGTTCCGAAAAGCGGTACGGTTTCATCTTTTTGGCCTCCGGCTCCACGGAATCGCTGGGGAGGGGTTCTTTTTTCTTCTCCAGAGCCTCCCGTGCTCCAGAGTTCTGGAGAGACCGGGCCTCACGGCGGCCCACAACACTGGCCAGGGCGACGGCCAAGAAGACCAGCCAGGAGAAGCGGAAGGCCCAGGGATGGCCAGCCGGCCGGTAGAGAAACTCGATTTCGTGAATGCCCCGGGTCACCCGGATCATCCGGTAGAGGAAGCAGCCTCTCCAAACAGGTGAAGGCTTGCCGTCGATCCAGACTTTCCATCCGGGCGCGTAACGGTCGGTCACCAGGACCCAGCCAGTCTTAGGGATTTCTACCTCAAAGCGGAGCCCCTCGGCGGTGTAGCTAGAGATTTTCACTTCCAGCCGCTCCATGCCTGGCATGCTGTTCAAACGCCGGGCGAGCTCCGCTTTCGGAATGGAGTTGGCCGGAGATCGATGCACCAAGGGGAGAGGGGCACCCAGCTCCCGACTCCGTGCCTGGAAGAGCTTGAACAGTTCCTCATCCACCGGAGCCGGCAGGGCGTCGCGGGAAAACCAGATCCGCTTGGTTCCCGTGACGAAGCCGGCCAGCGTCTTGTCTTGCATCCAGCGGCGGGCATAAACTCCCTGGTATCCATCGACTCCTTGCAAGAGAGAAGTTTTAGTCACGGAACCCGTATTGAGCCACGGGCCAAAGGGGGAGCGCAGTTTTCTCTCGAGTCCTTGCTTCGTGTTTTCAAGGGCGGAAGAATGAGCTGTCGTCAACTTCTCCCACAAAGCCACTTGCTCCTCTTCACCTGTCCGCGTCATCGCCCTTGAGATCAAGAGAGCGCCGAACGCATCGACCGCACAAACCGCGACCAACAGCCACGTGGCGATCCCTCTTCCCCTGCTTCCCTTCACGCGCTGTCCCAGCCAGGAGACTCCCAGAGTGCCAAGCCAGGCCATGAGGAGCCCTCCAAAAGGACCCGAAAGGTAAAAACTCTCGTCGAAGTGCCACAGGATCCAACTGCCCAGGGGAAGGGCCAGGATGGCGAGGCCACCGGCGATCCAGAACATCCGCCGCCATGGGTCCGGCTCCGACCAAACCGACCGCTCCGAGGAGGCCAGCGCCGCCAACACCGCCAGACAAAAGAGCAGTTGACCTCGTGCATACGCCCCCAAAGACCTGCCGCCATCGAGCGCCGAAAACCCTCGGAGCAGCCAGCCCATGGGAAAGCTCCATCCAAGGGCCACGGTCCAGAAAAGTACACCGATCCCCAGAAGCCACCAGCGCCAGGGTTTCCAAGATACGGTCCAGAAGGCCATGAAGACCAGAACCAGGGCCGGAGCCGTCAAGTAAAGAGAAACGGAGGTTGCCTTACTGGAAGGCCAGAGACTCTTAGGCTTCCTCCATTGGAGAAGAGCCACCTCGGGAGAAACCAAAGTCACCAGCGCACCGAAAGGAAGAAAGCCAGAGCTCAAGGAAGGAGGAATCTTGGTGGAGGGAGCCTGAGTTGCGTACTCGACGCCTTCTTCGGACATGGAGAGCACCAGCGGCAGAAGCAGGGCGGCGGCAATCAGAAGGCTTCCAAGGAGAATGCGACCGACAGTGCCAAGACGTGCTCCCAAGCGCCGGAGTTCCCGGGAACGGATCTCGATGACGACTCGGATTGCTGGCCAATCGATGGCAAAACCGTGCGTTCCTTCCGTGGAATCCTGGGCGCGGCATTTTTCGGAGAAGAAAAATCTCCCCGCGAGCCAAAGTCCGGCCAGAAGCAGATTTGCCTTCGCCATTGCCGGGGGGCTGGACAGGGCGGAAAGCCCCCACAAGGCGCCTGCTTGAACCGCCGGAAGGGAACTCCGAGAAGCGAAGGCGACGTCCAGGCGCCAGACGACCCAAGGAAGCGTCGCCAACCCCAAGACCATGGGCAGCTCCAAAAGGTGCCCCGCAAAGAAACCGCTGCTCCCGAATCCCAGGACGGCAATGGCGGAGCCCCAATCTGAAGCCCCGAGGTGCCGAGCCAGACAGAGCATGCCGAGCCCTGCCAGGAACCAGGTCAGAAGGCAGACGGCAACAAATCCCTTCAGGCTTCCCCCAAAAACCCAGCCCAGGCCCACGATCCATGGAGAAAAAACGCCAATTTGCGGGTCGGCGCAGTCCGACCGCCCCGCGGA
>JAJRTK010000389.1 GCA_024278345.1 bacterium
CTGGAACCCGGCGGAGGCTCCGCCTCCGGACCTCCGCTGGGAGCGCCGCTCCCAGACCCACGCCAGGGAGCCAGCTCCCTGGACCCACATCTTTGTGCGCTGCGCGCTTTTTTCGGGTGGCCGGTACCATGACCGAGGCCTTCGCATGATTTGGACCCGGCGCTAAACGGTTACCCTCCGCCCGTTCGCCTTCGGTGGTTCTCCGCTGCGCTCCGGTTCTCATCCCGCGCCTCAGACTACCTCGTGACGATCCTCGATGAGATATCCGGGTCTATCGCGGACAAGTCTCTTCGTATCTTTTCGCCTGGCCATCTTCTGTCCAATTCGCCGAAAAGCCCAAAACGGGGAAATGCCCAGCCGGGCCGCAAGCCACAATTGGGCGACCACTTTTCGAAGCGTGGACAAGTTTGGCCTGGATCGTGAAAAAAAGAAAGCATCTAGGCTTCGCAGACTTCGTAGGCTCGCAAGAATCTTCTCGAAAAATACTTCCCGATCAGAGGATGAAACAGAAGCCGCACTGTTGAGATAATATCGACCTGCCGAAAAACGGTACCTTCGATCAAATTTCCGGAGATAGCTTGGAGGAAACAACTGACTCCCACTTTCCCGAATGAAATCCAATGCGTTCCGGAGATAGTCGAGGAAACTATCGATGTCCTTGTAGGTGGAATTGAGGTACCCTGAGGGTAGGTTTCTCCAGGATGCCAGCGGCTCGGGAATGAAACAGGCTCCGTAGCGCAGCATGAGCGTTTGTTGAACGACCCCATCGCAGAAGGGGCCCAATTCAGGGCGAAATCCGCCTGCTTCCATAAGCGCTGCCCTTCGGTAGATGACAGCACTCCCAGTGACCCAAACTCCGTGCCGGTACAGAATCTTCAGGCATCGTCCTGGAGGAATATAACCCGGTGCCTTTAACGGCGAATAAAGTGGAACCAGCCCTGTGGTTTTCCCGGCGGCATCAATTTCAATGGTTGGGCAGGCGCAAAGCCCCGCCTCGGGATACTCCTCCAAGAGGTCCATGTACCGCTGAAAAAAACCGGGAAGAATCTTGTCGTCGGCGGCGGTTCCAAAAATATAATCACCCTTCGCCATTTCCACAAGATGTGCGGTTGCAGGGCCGACTCCGCGGTTGATTTCGTTCCGATGAAGATGGATATGGGAATACTGTTGGGCAAATTCCTCAATGATCGCGACGCTATCGTCAGTCGATGCATCATCCAATACCAAGATTTCCATCGGCTGATAGCTCTGACGAACCAGGGCCCCCAGCGATTCCCGCAAGTAGCGCCCATGATTGTAGTTGGGCATGAAGACGGACAACGTGGGCTTCTTTTTCGGATTCATCGGGTCTACACCTTGAAAAGCGCTTTCCAGTGGTCCGGATCGCCGTGGATCCAATCACGGATCTCCGACGCGATCTCTAACACCTTTTTTCGCGGGCTCCAGCCGAACCACTGCCTTGCTTTCCCCGTGTCCGACACGTAGCAGGGAATATCCACGGAACTCGTCTCGGCCACCGAGGCGATGGGAATCTCCCGGCCCGTGACTTCCTTGCAATAACCCGTCCACTCCAATAGCGATGTCGAACACCCCCACCCACCGCCGACATTGAAGACCTCCCCTGCGCATCGCTCCAACTGCTCCACCTGGAGGAGAAGCAGCCGGAACAGGTCCTCCGGATGCAAAAGATCCCGCACCTGCTTCCCCGTGCCTCCATACCCCGTGTACCGCAATGGCCTGCCATAGTAGTGCCGGGCGACCCAGTAGGTGAAGACTCCCTGCTCCACCTTGCCGAACTGCCCCGGCCCCGCGATGACTCCACAGCGGTCGATGACCGCCCGGAGACCATAGGTTTCCACGTATTCCTGGAGAATCAGTTCCGACGCGAGCTTTGTCGCGCCGTACAGGGATCGGGGAAGATGGGTGGGAAACGTCTCCGCAATCCCCGCCGGCCCGGCTCCCGGCACCGATTGTGCCCGCCGGATCTCGAAGCGGGTCTCCGTCTCCCGGATCCCTAGCTCCTGGAGCGGCCGGATGGAGTAGACACGGGAACTCGACAAGAAGACCAGGTTCTTGGCACGGTGTCGCGCCAGTTCCAGGCAGTTGAGCGTTCCGCACAGGTTGGTCTCCACCACGTAGTGGGGCGATCCATCGAGGCCAGCCAGAACGCTGGGCTCCGCCGATGCCTCCACGAACAGGTCGAACGTTCCCGGCAGCGCTTCGAGATCGCGCCAAGAACGGATGTCGCCGTGGACAAACTCGATCCCGCGCCGGGCAAAGCGCGACAGGTTTTCCTCCGACCCACGCCGCCGAAGGTTGTCGAAAACGACCACCCGGTTCGCGGGATTCTCCTCCATGAACGCCAGCGCCAGCGACGAACCCACGAAGCCTGCGCCACCGGTAATGAGGATTCTCATGCCACTTCGCTCCTGTCCCCCAATCTGCTTCCAACTTCTTCCCAAGGACCGTGACCTACCCCAAACAGGTTTCCTGTCAGCTTGAGGTCCGCTCACGTCGGGCGCCCTCCGGCTCCCGCCGCTCGCCCTCCAGGCCCCCCGGATTGCTCTCTCTCACCGCCCGGCCGCCTCCAGAACGCTTTGCCAGCGCCCGTTGGTAGGCGGCCTCCAGGAAATCGACGCTCCTCTCCCACGTCAACCAATTCGATACACGATTCCTGGCCTTTTGTCCAAGTTCCCTCCGTCGTTTCGGGTCTCTGGCGAGCCCCGCCAGTTTTTTGCCAAAATCCACGGGATCCCCGGTCTTCGCAATCTCGCCGCCCTCTCCCAGCATCCATCCCATGTCCCCCACGTCGCTGGTCACCACGGGCAGACCGCTGGCCATGCACTCCAAGAGAGTCAACGACGATTTCGAGCGGTTCAAGGGCGTGTCCGCCAGAGGAACGGCCGCGAGATCGCACGACGCGATGTGGCGGGGCATTTCGTGGTGGGGAATGAAGCCCTGGGTCATGACGACGCACCCTTCCAGGCCTCGGACCCGGAGCAGAGCTTTGAGTTCGGATCTCCCGGTGCCGCCGCCAATCACCAGGCATTTTCCGGCTGGAGCTTCCCGGGAGAACGTTTCCAGGATGTCGGCGAAAAAGAAGAGGTCGGCGGTTCCGCCCAGATGTCCCGAGTAGAGAAAGGTGGGTCCATCGAGGCCCAGTTTTTCCCGGAGTCCCTCGTCGCGGAGCCCGGGTCCGAACTTGTGGAGATCGACCCCGACTCTGGCGGGGAAGAGAGCGTCGAGGGGAGTTCCGAACCGGAGGCTCTTTCGGCGGAGCCACATACTGGCGCCTCCCATGGTTTCCACGAGCTTCGGAACGAGCCATTCGAGAGGCGCGATGACGAAGAGGCCACCGATCCCTTTGATGGCGAGCTTGAGCCTCTTGCCCAAGGATGCGCCGGACGGGGCGAACGCATCTTGCAAAGTTTCCCAGCAAAAGGCCGTCTCGTCGTCGTCCCAGTCCTGGTGGAGAGGATTTCGGTGGAGGCGGGCGGCAAGAAACGCGGCGACGGTCGTGGCGGGGCGCATCTTTTGGAAGTGGATGAGATCGGCCCAGGCCGCAGACCGGCGGAGAGAATTCCAGGAGCTCTTGGAAAAGAGTTTCAGAGGTTCGACGGGAATGGAGGCGGGGAGTTGCTGGTGGATCGGCTTGGAACCGCGTTTCCTTTTGGGGAGCGGTCGATGGAAGATGCGGATGGCGTGCCCCCGGGAAACCAGGTGGCAGGCGAACATGATGGTGCGGATGGTGAAGGGCTGGTACCGGAGGTCGTAGGGGATGATCATCAGGATCCGGAGGTGTTTCCCGGGGGGATGGGACCTGGGCGGGATGTCTGCTAGGGGGGCGTGGGGCTTGACGGCCTCAGCCGATTGAGGGGCGTGTTGCCCGGGGGCGGGAATCGATGGCGGATGGTCGTTCATGGTGGGTCGTGGGAGGAGGATTGGGGTTACCGGGCGGACAGCGTGCGCCGGATGGCGTACGATGGGAGCAGGACGCAACCTTGAGAAGATGGGTGGGGGGTCTTCTTGTGATTGGGGGCTTGGGAAGAGGATTCTGGTGGCTGCAGGTTTTCTTCAGCTTCGAGTGATGAATCCCGCCAGGTATTGTTTGGCCTGTTTTGGATTTGCCATGGCGAGCTTGAGGGATGCGACGGGGTTTTTCAGGACACGACGGAGAAAGCCCTTTCGGCGTGCTTCATGCTTGCGCCAGGTTTCGTAAGCGTGGCGGAGGAAGTCCTCGAGTTCTTGAGCAGAAACCCGGTCGGCTCGCACGACGCACTGGGACAGGCCATCATAGGCGCTGAAGTCCGTGGTCATGAGGAGGTTCCGTTCCCGGGCATACTCATAGAACTCCGTCCCTGGAAAGGGGGTGGAGATGGAGAACTGGACGGTATGAGGGTTGAGTTCCAGGGCGAGGTCTAGCGTTTCCTGCATGGTTTTGCGGGTTTCGCCGATGAGGCCGAAGGAGAAGGTCAGGTGGGTCTTGATGCCCAGGTCGTGGGTGAAGGCGACCGTATCCCGAAGAACCTGAAGGTTCAAACGCTTCCCGCAGTCATCGACGATCTTCTGGTTCCCCGATTCGACTCCGTATTTGACGGCGTGGAGACCGGCTTTTCGCAGTTTTTCCAGCACACTCTTTTTGAGTGTATCGGCGCGGCACATGGCGCCCCAAGGGATCTGCTCCAGGCCTCGGGAGATGATTTCGTCGGCGAAGTCGCTGAGGCGCCTGTTGCCGATGTTCCACGTGTCGTCGTCGAAGTAGTAGGATTTGTAGGGGAAAGGATCGTGGCGGAACATCTGCTCGATTTCGTCGGCCATGTACTTGGCGGAAAAGACGCGGTAGCGGTGATCCTTGTAGACGACCTGGGGCCAGACGCAGAAGTTGCAGGTATAGGGACAGCCCCGGGAGCCGTGGAGCTGGAGAGAGGGGCTGGGGAGATCGCCGGGGTTGTCGTAGTAGAGGGACATATCCAGCGTCGAACGGTGGGGGAAGGGAAGCTGGTCCAGGGGCTCGATGTTGGGGCGGCGGGGCTCGTGGACGATGGAGCCGCCGGGGCCGTGGCGGTGGATGAGTCCCTGCAGGCCTTGCAAGTTCTTTTTGTCGCGGATGCGTTGGGCGGCTTCCAGAACGGTGTATTCCCATTCTCCACCGGCCAGGGCGTCGAGGAAGGCGTGTTTTTCGAGGCCGTCGCTCATTTGGTTCACGTGGTGGCCTGTCATGAGCAGGAAGGCGCTCGTCTTTTCCTTGATGCTCTTGGCCCACTGGAGGTCGGTCTCGATGGAAGCCGTGGCGTTTTCCTGGACGATGAAGTCGGGCGCGAAAGAGGTGACGTTGTGGAGGTAGGAGTCATCATTTTCCTTGGTGGCGCAGCCATCGAAAATCGCCACCTCGAAACCCTCCGGCTCCAAGAGAGCGGCGGCGTAGCCAAGGTAAAAGGGAAACGGCATGTAACGATTGCCATTTTCCATAAAATGCGGCCAGCGCGAACCGGCGCGAACTCCATAGTGGCCCGGTCGTTTCCACGGCGGGTTGAGAAGAGCTACTTTCATGGTGGCGGAATCCTCTCTTGTCCTAGCCCTGTGCTTGTCAATCCTTACCCAGCGCCATGGCGTGGAGACTCTCCGGCCACAAAAGCCCGAATCCCCGCTTCAGGCGTCCTTTGAATCCCTTCCAACCCTGTCCTCGGAAGACGCGGCCCATGGTGCGCATCTGCCGCAGCACCCACCGCGGTTGCCGGAGTTTGCGCCGGAGCCAGCGGCCTCCTGCCGTGAGCTCGAACTCCTCCATGAAGCGGGGATCGACTTCCGTGTAGCGGACCACCGAGGTGCTGGCGCCGTCGAATTCCGCCCAGTTCTCCGTGAGGAGGCGGCCTTCCTTTTTGACCTTCTCATAGAAACGCGTGCCGGGAAAGGGGGTCGTAATGCTGAACTGGACTGAATCGACGTCCAGGCGGCAGGCGTACTCGAAGGTCCGTTCGATGCTTTCGCGGGTGTCGCCGGAGAGCCCGAAGCTCACCGTCATGTGGGTCTTGATCCCTAGGCTCGTCGCGGTTTTTACCACTCGTTCCAGCTTGGGAAGCTTCACAGGTTTCTGGATCTCCTTGAGGATCCTTGGATCCGCGCTCTCCAGCCCGAATTTCATGCCGATGCAACCCGCAGCGGCCATGGTTTCCAGCATCTTTTCCGTCGACGCCATGGCGTCACCCATGACGGACCAAGGCACCTTGAGACCCCGGGACCGAATCTCGTCGCATAAAGCAAAGACGTGCTTGGAATTGACCGTGAACGTATCGTCGTCAAAATAGATCTCCCTGGCGCCGTATCGCTCCACCGCCTCCACCATCTCGTCCACGACGCGCTTAGGCGAAAAGACCCGGTAGCGCCCGCCGCCGTACATCACCTGGATCCAGAGACAGAAATCGCACCGGAACGGGCAGCCCCGGCTGGCGTGAAGCTGGACCGCCGGCCGGTGCTGGCAAAACCCGTCGTGGTAGAGGCTCAGGTCGTTGCACTCGTTGGAGGGAAACAAATGGCGCGCCGGATGCGGTAGCTCATCGACGGGGTTGATCTCCCTGCCCCGCCGACCACCAGCCGGTTTCCCATCCGCGGCGCGGTAGGCGATGCCGTCCAAGTCGTCCAGGGAATTGTCGTCTCTCAGCCGCCGAGCCAGTTCCAGGAAAGTCATCTCGTATTCGCCTACCAACACGAAATCCACGTGCTCGTGCTCCGAGAGGGTTTCCGTGGGGAATTCCGTCACGTGCGGCCCTGCCAGGGCGATCCGAGCTCCCGTGGCCTCCCGGAGGCGGGCCGAGGTTTCCACGTCCCGGTGGATCGTCGGGGTGCTGGTTTCAAACAAGATGAGGTCGGGCTGGATCGCCGAAACCCTCCGGTGGAACTCCGGTTCCGTCAAGTTCAGCGGAATCCCGTCCAGGGCCTGGACGTCAAAGTCGTCCCGTTCCAAGAGTGCCGCGGAATAGGCCAGATAGAAGGGAAAAGGAGCGTAGCGAGGCAGTTCGTCCACCCGTTTGACCAGCGACCAGGGCCAACGGCTCCCAGCCCGGATGAAAAAACGCTCCTTGCCGCCGCCCAGCGAGGTTCGGCAAGGAGGATTGGCCAGCAGGATTCGCATGGTCCATCTCCGGATGGTTCAGGGTTTCCGCCCGCGAGGTTTCCGTCGCGGTTCGACGGATCATCAGACGAATAAGTACCGGCGCCACTTGTCCACGTCGGTCCGGTTGCAGCGAGTCGCCAACATCATGCAACGGGAGCCCGGCCGCTTTGGCGGGGAGCGGAGCACGAAGCCGCACTCCCCGGGCAGACGGTTGGCCTTTTTCCTGTTACAACCCCGGCAACAGGTTACCACGTTTTCCCACGTTGTCCGACCACCCCGGCTCCTGGGCAGCACGTGATCGATGGTCAGCTCCCCGGCAGGCCTTGTGACCCCGCAATACTGACACTCGAAATCATCGCGGAGAAAGACGTTTCGACGGTTGAACACCCATTCCAGATAGGGAATCCGAACGTAGGCCAGAAGGCGGATCACCAGCGGCACCACCAGTTCCCTGGAGGTGGATCGAATGACCAGCTCCTCCCGCTCTTCCACCACCATCGCCTTTTCAGAGAAGAGCATCAGGATCGCCCGCCGCACGGTGCAGATGTGGATCGGTTCATAGCTGGCGTTCAAAACCAAAACCGGCATGTGAGTCAACATGGCGCTTTCCTTCCACAACCAGAGTTCGAACCATCCACCGCCGGAAATGGTTCATTCTGTATTGTGCATCCTGCCCGGTATCTTCGGCAACGGTAAGTTGTTTTTGTGTTGTATTCCGCTCGCATCAGGCGCCGTCCGACGCCCGCACCTCGCCCTAGAGCTACCAGAGCCTCTTAAATATTGACCCATCGAAGATCTTCCGAAAGCCTGGAGATGGCCCTTCGCTTCCGCCCGATGGCCGCCCGGGCTCCCTCTTCATCCCCGGCCGCCGCCGCCTTCTCCGCCAACTGTTGTTTCCGAAGCACTACTCCATAGCGCTTCTCCGCAAACTCCCTCTCGATCCCCGAAAGACGCAAGATCCTGGCCTTCAAAGCCATGAGCTCCCGGATGGGGTCCCGGTAGAGCCAATGGCAGGTCGGGCACTGGAGCCGCTCAAGGGGGGCCACCGAGTGGGAGATCTTCTGCTGGGCGCGACATCGCGGGCAGCGGCTAGAATAACCCTTGCCCGGAGACCTGTTGAGGTCGAATTCCAGGAGGTCGTCCCAGACGGGGTTGCCAGTGTTCACGCCAACCCTGGAACTTTTTTCGATGCACCGGTCGTAGAGCCGCCGCCTCCGGGAATCCTTCAGGGTGTCATAGGCGAGGTTGATGAGCTTCGCCTGCTCCTCGTCGCCGCCCAGGTCCGGATGGTGCCGGAGCTCCTGCATCAAGACGCGGTACACCCGCTCGATGACTTGCTGGGAAGCCCGGCGATCAACCTGGAGAATCTGATAGTAATCGAGATCGGTCATGGGCCGGTTTCACATGTTGTCCTGAAGGTTATGCTTTCTGCAAGATCTTCTGGAGGAAACGGCCCGTGTGGGACTTCTCCACCTCCGCGACCTCTTCCGGGGTTCCCGCAGCCACAAGCCTGCCACCGCCATCGCCCCCTTCGGGGCCAAGATCTACAATATAATCCGCCGAGCGGATAACGTCCAGATTATGTTCGATGACGATCACGGTATTCCCATATCCCACCAGGCGGCGGAGCACCTTCAAGAGCTTTTCGACATCGGCGAAATGGAGGCCCGTCGTCGGCTCGTCCAAAATGTAGACCGTCCGGCCCGTGGAGGCCCGGGAGAGTTCCTTGGCCAGTTTCACCCGTTGCGCTTCGCCTCCCGAGAGCGTCGGTGCGGGCTGCCCGAGCTTGAGGTAGTCGAGCCCCACGTCGCGGAGAAGCCCCAGTTTGCGGCGGATGGCCGGATGGCTCTCGAACAGCTCCAACGCCTGCTCCACCTCCAGGTCCAGGATGTCGGCGATGCTCTTTTCCTTGTAGCGGACATCGAGGGTCTCGCGGTTGAATCGCCTCCCCTTGCACTGCTCGCACCGAACGTAGACGTCGGCCAGGAAGTGCATCTCGATCTTCTTCATCCCGTCCCCCTTGCAGGCCGAGCAACGCCCTCCTTTGACATTGAAGGAGAAGCGGCCGGGCTTGTAACCCCGCATCCTCGACAGCGGCAACTTGGCGAAAAAGGCCCGGATATGATCGAAAATCTTGACGTACGTGACCGGATTCGACCGGGGAGTCCGGCCGATGGGCTTCTGATCGATCCCGATGACCTTGTCGATCCGCTCCAGGCCGCGGATCTCCCGGTGCCGGCCAGGCCGCTTCCGGGCATTATGCAGCTTTTGCGCCAATGCGCGGTACAGGATCGCGTTCACCAGCGAACTCTTGCCCGATCCCGACACCCCCGTCACGCAGGTGAAGAGGCCAACGGGAAAGCGGACGTCGATTTCCCGCAGGTTGTTCTCGGCTGCGCCCAAGACTTCGATGTAACCGTTTTCACAGGGACTTTTTCGCTCCGCGGGCATGGGGATTTTCCTGGCGCCGGACAGATACTGCCCCGTGAGAGATGCCGGGTTCGTGGCGATCTCGTGAGGCGCTCCCGTGGCGACGATCCGGCCTCCACGGTGACCAGCGCCGGGCCCGAAATCCGCGATAAAATCCGCGCTCTCGATGGTCTCCGTATCGTGCTCCACGACGATCACCGTATTCCCCAACTCCTTGAGGGAGCAGAGCGTCTCCAACAGCGCCCGGTTGTCCCGCTGATGTAGCCCAATGGATGGCTCGTCCAGGATGTAGAGAACCCCCATGAGGCCACACCCGATCTGCGACGCCAACCGGATGCGCTGGGATTCACCGCCGGAAAGCGTCGGCGCGCGGCGGTGGAGCGTCAGGTAGTGGAGTCCCACGTCTTCCAGAAATCTAAGCCGCCCGAGGATCTCTTTCAAAACCTCCCGGGCGATGGTCCTCCTCTGTCCTGTCAACTGGAGCTCCTCGAAGAACCGCCGAGCCTTGCCGATGGGAAGTTCCACGACCTCCGCGATGGATTTGCCGCCCACCCGTACCGCCAAAGCTTCCCGCCGGAGCCTGGTGCCCCCACACGCCTCACAAGGGAAGTCCCGCATCATTTCCATGCAGCTCTTCCGAACCGCGTCACTGGTGGATTGCTGGTAGAACCTCTGAATCTTTGGGATGACCCCCTCGAACTTCACCTGAAAGGTGCCCTTGCCATTTTTGCTCTTCCACTGGACCTCATACTTATTTCTTCCGGAACCGTGGAGAAGAATTTTCTTCGCCTCCTCCGGAATTTCGCGGTAAGCCGTGTTCAGGGTAAACCCGTATGCCTTGCCCAGAGATTTGATCGCCTGCCCCGTCCAGGACGACTTGCCATTCAGACTCTTCCACCAGCGCACGGCCCCTTGGGCCAGGGAGAGCGACTCATCCGGGACCAGGAGCGCCGGATCCACCTCAAGGCCGGTTCCCAGACCTCCACACCCCTTGCAGGAGCCCTGAGGCGAGTTGAACGAAAAGAGCTGAGGCGCCAATTCCTCGTAGCTGATGGAACAATGGGGGCAAGCGTTCTGCTCCGAAAAGAAGAGGTCTTCCGCGGCATGATGGTGGTGAACCAAGACCAGGCCATCGGACAGCCGAAGCGCCGCCTCCAGGGAATCGGCCAGCCGACTCTCCGTTCCCGGCCGCACCACCACCCGATCGACCACTGCCTCCAAGGAGTGCTTGAAATGTTTCTTGAGAGGCGGCAGATCCTCCAGGCGCACGATGGTTCCATTGTGCCGAACCCGGACGTAGCCCTGCTGGCGAACGCTTTCCAGAATCTGCTTGTGCTCGCCCTTCCGCCCCCGAACCAACGGAGCCAGAAGACTCAGCTTCGAGCCTCCCCCAAGCTCCATGAGCACATCAACCATCTGACTGACGGTCAATCGGCTCACGGTCCGGTCACAGCGGTGGCAATACTGCGTTCCCACCCGGGCAAAGAGCACCCGCATGTAATCGTAGATTTCGGTGATGGTTCCCACCGTCGATCGCGGATTCGATCCCGCCGACTTCTGCTCGATGCTGATGGCCGGACTCAAGCCACCGATAAAATCCACCCGCGGCTTCTCCATCTGCCCCAGAAACTGCCGTGCGTACGATGAAAGAGATTCCACGTAACGTCGCTGACCCTCGGCGTACAGCGTATCGAAGGCCAAGGAGCTCTTCCCAGAACCAGAAACCCCGGTAAACACAATGAACTGGTCCCGAGGCAGATCGAGGTCGATCCCCTGAAGATTATGTTCCCGCGCCCCCCGGATCACGATCTTCTTCAATGCGGTTTGCATGGTCGAATATCCCCTCTCTCTAACACGGCATCCCATGCGGCTCTCCAGCCCTCCTTCATCAAAAAATACCAGAGGGCAGTCCATTCTCTCGACTTACTACCGTAAGAGCTTTTTCCGCGTTCGTCAACACTGCAACAGGAAGAGGCGGTGAGGTGATGCCTCCGGCATCTCGCCCAAACCCGGCCACCGAAAAAAACGCCCAGCGCACAATGATAGGGGATAGAATCTCCTCGGGGCATCATTTTTCAAGAAGCGCTTTTGCTTCTTATGGTTGGGGTCCGCTCCCGGCGGCGGCAATCCGTCCGCCGCCGTCCGCCCCTCCTCCCCAGAAACCCGGGCTCTGTGCCCCAAAAGGTCCGCGAGTATCCGGCGGGACAGAGAACCACGTGGGTGGGGAACTCGTTGCCTTTGGGTATGCACCTAAGCCGGGACACACGACAAAACCAGAAAAAGCCGCGCAGCGTACAAAAATGTGGGCTGGGATCCCGTTGCCCTTCGTTGCAACGGGAAGATGAGCTAGCTCCCTGGTGGGTGCGGAGCAAAGCCCTGCCAGGGGACTGGGGACGGAGTCCCCAGACGACCGCCGGGGAACGCGAGGCGTGACCCTTCGAGTCACGGGGTATCCACGTAAGGCGGGACACTGAAGAAACGTAAGAAAAAGGCGTGCAGCGCACAAAATGTACGTCCAGGGAGCAAGCTCCCTGGTGGGTGCAGGGCGAAGCCTTGCCAGGGGACCGGGGACGGCGTCCCCGGACGACCGCCGAGCAACGCGAGGCGCCGGCAGAACGTAAAAGAGTATCGAATTGTCCCGCCTTAACGAGCATGATCCCGGCGACCACACCCCGGAAGATGAAAGTGGAAGGCGCGGAGCGCCATGACCACGCCGTCGAAGATGGATTCAACCATGTACTTTCATGGTACGTGGATACCCGAGTCACGCAAACGTGACCCGCCGAGCAGCGCGAGGCGCTGCCCGGACGATTGGCATTACCACAATCCATGAAGTGTCCCGCTTTACGTGGATACCCCCCATTGTCCCGCCTTGAGTGGATACCCTTGCCTTTCATTGCAACGGGTCCCGCGAGCTCCCTGGTGGGTGCAGGGCAAAGCCCTAGGCGTGCGGGCCGGAAGGCCCGCACGCCAACCCCCGGTTTCCGGAGTCTCCGGACAACCGCTGAGCAAATCGAGGCGCCAGAGAGCCTCGAGTTGTCCCACCTTACGTGGATATCCGGGTCCGCCACATTAATCCCAGGTCACCCTCTTTTCCATCGACATGAACTTGCCCTTCCCGGTCCCCACCAAAACCAGCTTTCCGTTGGCCAGAGCTGCTCCCGTCACCCATCTGGGAAGGCCTTTTTCAACGCTTTTCCATTGACCAGCCTCCAGGCGGTGGATGGAGGTTCCGCCGTCCCTGGACACCAGGAAAAGCTCGCTCAGCCCGCCAGGGATCCGGAGCCTTCTGGGAGAAAGAGGCAAAGATCCCTCTTCACCGGCATCCACCACGACCTCCGGAGGCTTGTCGGGACCGTGAGACGCCAACAGCCGCCAACGACTGGCGGACCCATCCTTCCAAATCGCCCGGCCCTCCACCAGGATCGGCCCTGCCACGGGGCAGCCCTCAATCTTCCAAACCGGCGGGCTGGAGGGAATCGGATCGCTCATTCTCCCATCGGATTCGCCGTGGATGAAATAGATGTCCCGATACCCTTCGCTGGTGTTGCGGAAGGCGATCTCCAGACCCCCGTCCGCCTTGGCCTCCATGAAGGGACGGCAGCAACCGCAAACGGAAGAGTCTTGGCGGGCCGTGAGGTTTTGTTCCGTGACCTTGCCGTCGGCGACTCGAGCATAGTAGAGGTCCGCGGGCTCATCCATCCCCTCCGGCGCAATCCGAGCATCGAGCCAGATGGCGTGAACGACCCCGTCAGGCGTAATGGCCAGCCGGGGCATGGTCTGGAGCGCCCTCCCGCCGTCCCGGTTCAGAAGAAAGGGCTGGTTCCAGGCGGCTCCGTGGGCACTCCCAAGAGCGGCCAGGATGTCGTCTTTCTGATCGACCCATGCCACGGCGACTCTTCCGCCGGGTCCTACCGCGATAGAAGGGCGTGCCTCGTCGCCAGTGTACTTCGACAGAGGTTTGCCCGTTTCGTTGATCATGACCGGTTCAGAGAAACTCTTGCCCGTCTTTCGGTGGGCCGCGAAGAGGGCTGTGCCGGCGGCTCCTTTTTCCACCCACACAAGGATCAGCGTGCCGTCGGCCTCCAGAGCCACCTGGGTTTGAGCGATTTTTCCCCTGGAGAACAGAAACGAGAAACCACTGCCGGAAGCTGGTTGGGACGTTGGGGCGGCGGGGCTCGCCATGAGCGGCGCGGCGCAGGTGAAGCACCACAAAGAAATGGGTAAGAAAATAAACCGGTTCATCTGGTTTTCCTGGTTCGAGGTGGAGGGAGTCGGTTCACGGCACGGGGATAAAAAGGCGACTGGCGGGCGGCGACCGCACGACGAGAACGGACCCAAATCCAAAAAAACACTCTCTCAGAGTTCTTCCTGAAAAAGCAACCAGCTCTTTCCCAAAAAATTCGCTACCCTATACATGGTTATTGACAATGAATGTCAATTGCAATATCAAGGATCAAACCAAAGAACCTGGTCTTCCAGGCTGGTGATTGGAAGAGACGAATCGTCACGTGAAAACGAAAAGGAAACGGGCGTGCATCCGATGAAAAGCGAATCAAGCTTGGAAACAATGGAAAGCCGAGGGAAAAACAACCCGGCAACAGGGAATGGAGTGAAGCTGATGAAAAGCGATGGCGTAATAAGCTTGGCAGGAAGAAAACAGACCGCCTTCGGATCGGGATTTTCCCTGAAGAATCGGTCCCCGGGCTCTATTTTCTTATGTTTTTTGTTCCTTTGGGGGGCCGCGCCGACCTCCATGGCGAAAAGTGGAGCTTCCGCGCCGAGCGCCGGGAGCGGCGATACGGCGGTGGCTACCGGTGCCGCAAGTCTGGAAGAACGGCTGGTGAAAATCGAAGAGGAGTTGGCGGAGCTTGAGCGCTCCCGCACCAAGGAGAGTCAGGAGCGAAGGATCTCCCAGTTGGAGGGGAAGATCGCCATTCTGGTGAAAGAGCTGGAGAAGCTGCGGAGAGGGGCGGAACCCGAAGCGGCGGAAAAGTTTATGGGCGCCCGTGGGTTAGGTCCAGCGGCTTCCAAGGTCTACAGGATCAAGCGTGGAGCCTCCCTTTCCGGATACGGAGAGATGGTCTACCAGAATTATTCGGCCAACAGAGAGGACGGTTCCGCCAGCGGGAAGCCGGATCGCCTTGATTTCTTGAGGGCGATTCTTTACGCGGGGTTCAAGTTCAACGACCGGATCACCTTTAATTCGGAGATAGAATTCGAACATGCCACCACGGGCAAGGGGGGCGAGGTTTCGGTGGAGTTCGCCTACTTGGACTTCGTGCTCACCGACTATCTTGGTGTGCGAGCGGGAATGGTCTTGATCCCCATGGGTTTTGTCAACGAGCTCCACGAGCCGCCCATCTTCCGCGGCGTTCTCAGGACTGAGACGGAGAGGGCGATTCTGCCCTCCACCTGGCGGGAGAACGGACTGGGTGTTTTTGGAGAGGCAGGCCCGTTCGCCTATCGTTTCTACCTGGTGAACAGTTTCGATGCCACGGGGTTTTCCGCGTCCGGAGTCCGAGGCGGCCGGCAATCTGGTTCCAAGGCCCTTGCGGAAAACTTCGCCTTGACCGGCAGGATCGATTATGTGGGGAAGCTCGGGCTCGTGGCGGGGGGAAGTTTCTTCACGGGCAAGACCGGCCAGGGCCGGCTTTCCAGCTCCGGCAGCGAGATTGGCGGGCGCACGACGATTCTTGACCTTCACGGCAAGCTCGAGATGCGAGGTTTTCAGCTTCGAGGCATCGTTGCCTTCTCCAGCATCGAGGATGCCGCGGAGATCAATGAGCTCAACGGATTGGCGGGCATGGATTCCGTAGGAAGCCGATCTTTGGGAGGTTTTTTCGAAGCTGGCTACGATGTCATGACGCTGGCCTCCGCCGGCCGCTGGTCGGTGATTCCGTTCGTGCGGTACGAAAGGGTCAACACCCAGGACCAAGTCCCCGATGGATTCCTGGCGGACCCCAAGAATGACCGGACGATTTGGACGTTTGGCGTCGATGCCAAGCCCATTCCCAATATCGTCTTCAAAGTGGATTATCAGATTCGAACACGAGGAGACGAATCCGGAATCAATCAAATCAACGCGGGACTCGGCTATCTGTTCTGAGGCTCCTGCTCCCGGTGGTGAATCCCACGACCCAAACCAGGCCGCCAAACGGTTCTTGATCTGCCTGACACAAGGAAAACCAATGAAATATAGTGGGTTATGGAACCCTGCCGCCCAGTCGGCGAAAAGCATTTTCGCTGGCTTCTTCGCCCTTTCTATCGCCGTTTTCACTGCGTCTGGACCCGCGGAAGCGAAGTCCCTCCTGACTTTGGAGCAGGCCCTCAAGGAAACATTTTCCGGCCAAAGAATCCAAGAGGAAGCGCTCTTCCTCTCCGACGACCAGGTGCGACGGATCGAGAAAACGGCCCGGGCACGCCAAGAAAGTCGCGTCCTCACGCGGTACACAGCTTTTCAGGAACAAAAGATCGCCGGCTACGCCTACATCGACACCCACGTGGTCCGCACCATGCCCGAGACCCTCCTTGTGGTCCTCAATCCGGACGGCTCCATCCGGGAGGTCCTCATTCTGGCCTTCGCCGAGCCCGACGACTACCGGCCCAGGCCCAGATGGCTCAAAACCCTCCGAGGCCGGGACCTTGGATCGGACCTTTGGCCCGGCCGCGGTGTTCCGAAAGTCACTGGGGCCACCTTGACGGTCCAGGCAATATCGGACGCGGTACGCCGGCTGCTCGCCCTCCATCAGGTCACTATGGAGGATGGCTCGTGAACTACATGGCGAATGGCGGATTTCGGCGCAACCCGCTCATGCGGCTCACCCTGGCGTTGACTCTGGTCTTGCTGGCGGGCTTCGCCATCACCATGGCGGCACTTTATTTCGCCAAGATGGGCTTCTCTCCGGAGTCAGTTGTCGATTATTACCGCGGTTCCAACATCAGTTATCGCCCTCCTCGATCCTATCAGTCGATGTTGGAGGTGACCCACGGCCACCTGGCCATGATGGCCATGGTTCTCCTGGTTTTGACTCACCTGGTGATTTTCCTGCCCACGCGCCGCGGCGCGAAGGTTGCCATCATCGTGGCCACCTTTGGAAGCGCCCTTTTCGGGGAAGCCTCCAGTTGGCTGGTGAGGTTCGTCCATCCCGGATTCGCCCTCCTCAAGGTGCTGAGCTTCGTCACTCTGGAGCTCTGTTTACTTGGGCTTCTGGGAGCGTTGGCGGCCTTTCTTTGGCGCGGAGGAAACCGGTCATGACCAAGATGAAGGGGGATCACCCCATGGGTTGCGCATTTCGTGTTGAGTTCCGCTCCCATCGGCGGCAATCCGTCCGCCGCTGTTCGCCATCTTCACCCCTCGTGGTATCCACTACCCTGGGGCCAAGGCACCATCGGGGTTTTTGCTCTCTAGCGGTGATTCCCCTTTTTCTGGTCTTCATGGCGGCCCACGCTTTCGCGGATGGTGATGGCGGGGAACCGGTTCCCCGAAGTTCCGCGAAAGAGGAAGTCCCGCAACCCCAAAAGATGTGGGTCCAGGGAGTGAGCTCCCTGGTGGGTGCGGGGCAAAGCCCTGCCAGGGGCGGGAAGCCGAGCGTCAGCGAGACGCGGCCCACAGGGCCGCAGCCGGAGTCCCCGGACTCCCGCCGAGCAAAGCGAGGCGACGCTCCCGCACCCGAAAACGGAGGACTTATCCGAAAAAGAGAGCCTCCCCAAAAGATGTGGGTCCAGGGAGCGAGCTCCCTGGTGGGTGCAGGGCAAAGCCCTGCCAGGGGACGGGGGACGGAGTCCCCGGACTCCCGCCGAGCAAAGCGAGGCGAAAACCCCCGCCGAGCAAAGCGAGGCGAAAACCCCCGCCGAGCAAAGCGAGGCGAAAACCCCCGCCGAGCAAAGCGAGGCGCGGCTCAACGGGCCGCAGCCGGAGTCCCTGGACAACCGTCTTCTCCGGGGGGCCCGGGTGCCAAACTATTCAACCGAACCTGGTATATCATGGGGACATTGCTGGAAGTCCGTATAGAAGGCCTTCCCGCCCCGGTTGCCTCCAAGGCGGCCCGGATGGTATGGAAAGCCGTCCATGAGGTGGATGGCAAAATGTCGACCTATCGTTCCGACAGCGACGTGAGCCTCCTCCAGGGGGACGAGTGCCGCCCGGTGAGCAAGGCGACGGCGGAAGTTATCCGTTTTTCCCTGGAGCTTTGTGAGAAGAGTGGCGGCGCCTTCGATATGACCGTGGGACCTCTGGTCCGGGCCTGGGGTTTCAAGGGCGGGAAGGGGCGGAGGCCTTCTCCCGTCGAACTGGAAACCGCCATGAAGCGGATCGGGTGCCACAAGGTAAGGCTTCAGTCCAGTCCGCTCGGTGTTTGTCTAGCCCGTGGCAGCGCCATCGACCTTGGAGGGGTTGCCAAGGGATATGCCCTGGATCGCGCCCGAGCCGTGCTCCGCCCACTTGGCGTGAAGCGGGCCCTTCTTGACTTTGGAGGGCAGATCCAGACGCTGGGAAAGAACCACGCCATCGCGGTGGCCGATCCTTTGGCGCCGGATCGAACACTGGCGGTTTTTGGGGTCTCGGAGCGTTCGGTGGCGACCTCATCGGCGGCGGAGCGATGGGTGGAGATTGATGGCGAGAGGTTCGGGCATTTGCTCGATCCCCGGACAGGCGGTCCAGCCAGCGGAATGCTGTCAGCGACGGTGGTTCATCCATCCGCCATGGTTGCCGATGGACTTGCCACGGCACTTTTCGTTTCGGGGTCCGCCGGTCTGGAATGGGCCGTGGAGCAGTTTCCCAGGGCCGGATTCTTACTGGTCCGGGGCCAGCCCGGCCAAAGGTCCTTGGAACCTGAAGATATCGTTATCGCCGGGGTTCTCGGATCGGAACCTTCACTGAGACTTTTTCCCGGCGGCGAAAAATCTCTTGGACTTTGATCCGCTGAGGGGAACCAGGGCGAGCAGCGGCGGACGCGGGGAACTCGCGACGGAGGCGCGGGTCGGTGCCGATGGGAGCGGACCCAACCCAAAGAAAGAATTTCGGTCTGCTTTTTCTTCGGTGGCGAAGCCAGGTTCAAGCTCTCTTGAGCCCGAGAGGTACTAGCCCGGAAGCTTCTCCGACGGGAAATCATCGATCTCCGCCCCGTCAAATTCCGGTGGAGCGAGAGGTTGGGCGATTTCCGATGCGCGGTCGAGCCATTCCAGGAGGCGATTCTTGAGCCGCCGACCGTCGTTCCAAAGATTGGGGAGTCCCATGGCGCGGCGCTGCGTCTCATAGTCCTCGATTTGCCTCAAGGATTCTTCCAGGGCGGAGGCCTCACTTGCCTCCAGGGGCTGGACTCGCCGATCGATGGAACCGATGGCTATCGCGGCGGTGATTTCGGCTCCCACAAGCAGGCTTTGAAGCTGCAGCCAACGGTTTTCGCATTGATCGATCCTGGCTTCGAGGTGAGCCAGACGTTCAGCCGCCATGTCCGGCGACCCACTCCGGGCAAGAGCCGTACAGTTTCCAAGGCGTGCGTCCAACTCTAGGAAAGGGCAACCGGCGGCTCGGGTCCGCTTGGCCACGTGCTCGAAAATTTGGATTGCCCGGGCGTAGTCCTGGGATTCCAGGGAGACATATCCAAGTTGTCCAAGTTGCTCCAGCGCTTCCAGAACGAGCTTGGATTCAAAGAGTTGCCGAACGGAGCGGTTGAAGCTCTGTCGTGCCACGGAGGTTTGGCCATGCTTGTTCAGAAGGCGTCCCATCAGTCCCATGATGCGGGCGGAGCCAGGGACGCAACCCACTTGCTTGTAAAGGCGGCGCGCCTGTTTGATCTCGGCGAAGGCCTCCCTTTCGTCTCCCACGTCAAGAAGGAGCTTGGCTAGCGCTTCCCGAGCGCGGGCCTCTGGGATCTTGAGGCCTAGCGCTCCGAACTCCTTTCGGGCCTCCCGCAGGATTGCTTGAGCTTCGCGCCATTCTCCCAGGCTTGCGGCGGCGCGGCCAAGGCCAAGGCGTGCCCGGGCGGCTTCTTCTTTCGCCTTTTCCAGTTGTGTCAGGCGCTCGTTGGCTCGGCGGTAGGCCTCCATGGCACGGCGGATTTGCCCCGATCCCAGCCAGGCATCGGCTTGCCGGCGGCGCGCCATCTCGATTCCCTGCTTCTTGTTTTGGTCGCCGAATAGGACGAAGCCTCGCTTGGCAAGACGTTCCGCCTCGCTGATCCAGCCCCCCAGCAGGTGAGCTGACGACAGCTCCACAAGACAGCCTGCCTTTTCCGCTGCCGCCGAGCCAAGTTGCTGGTAGAGTTCATCGGCTTTTCGGAGGGTTTCCAGGGCAAGGGGCACACGTTCCATCGCCAGGTGGAGACGCCCGATGCGCCGGAGGACCGAGGCCTCTTTCGAGGTGTCGTCAAGCCAGAGCCGGATTTGGCGGCACTGGTCAAGGTAGTGGAGCGCTTCCCCGCTTTGGCCCGCCATGGAGTAGAGCTCGGAGAGGCTTTCCAGGGTCCAGGCTTCGGCGATGCGCGAGCCCATGGAGCGGAAGCCCTGTCGCGCTTCTTTCTGGACTTCTATTGCCCGATCAATGCGCCCCAACTCTTGAAGGAGCTCTCCGAATCGGCTGAGAGTTTGAGCCCTCAGGTTGGTTTTAGAGAGATCGGCGAAGAGATCGGCGGCCGTTTCGAAGCATTGCACGGCCTCCTCGAACCGCTGAATGCGGTGGTAGACTCGGCCGAGCTCTTTGAGCATGATCGCCTTCCAAAGCGGGTCGTCGGCCTGTTCGGCCCTTTGGAGCCCCTGCTCGTAGGTTTCCATGGAAACCTCGATTTCGCCTTTTTGGGCGCGGAGGCGGGCAAGTTGTTGCAGAGCCTTAGCTTCGGCGATAGGGTCGTCGAGCTGCTGCGACAATAGGCGCGCCCGGGTGAGGGAGCGTTGCGCCGCGGCAAGATCGCCGACTCGCCGGAGTAGGTTGCCCAATTCCAGCTCGGCTCGCTGCTCCAAGGCGCCGCCCTCGTGGGTCTTGGAGCGCCGTGCGGCTAAAACGGCCCAGCGCAGGTGGAAGCGGGCCGTTTCATCGGCGCGGGTTGCCGCGGCCCAGCTTCCCAGTTCCAGGTGGAGCTCGGCAGCGACGGGCCACCGTTCCGTCTGGAGCGCCAGGCGGCCAAGGAGATCGGCCTCGAAGGGGTCGAGTCCTCCAGATCGACGAACCAGGGTCCAGACAGTACGCTCCGGGAGGTCGTCGCCGGTCCCTTTTGGAGGAGTGCCTTCGCTGTGGCCTGGAGCCCCGATCTCCAGAGAGCTTTTCCCAGTGGGAGTGAGTAGATCGGCAATGGAAGCGTGGGTCAACCCTAGGACAGTTCCTTCCTGTCGCGTGAGCTCCAGGCGGTTGAGGCGTTCGATGGCATCCAGCACTTCTTTTTCCGGGATTTCCAGGATCTCGCCCAGCAGGGCACAAGGGATTCGGCCTCCCACGCGGATGATGGCGGAGAGCAACCGTTTAGAGGCCGAGTCCAGGCCTCGGATCTCGGTGCGGAAAAAGAATTTCCAAAGCTCGTTTCCCTGCTGGAGCGGTCGAGCATCAATTTGCAGGACAAAGCGCCAGTTTTTTCGGTGCGTCAAATAGCCGCTCCTGGCGAGCCATCGAACGTAGCTCATCGCCAGCGCGGGATTGCCTTCGCTTCCGGAAAGGATCCTGGTGACCAGCGATTCCGGCGCTTTTTCGCAAAGAACGGCAGCCAGGTAGAGCTCCAGTTCTTCCCGGTTCATGGGCTCCAGCTTGAGTTGCCGGCAGCCCGGTAGTTTTTCCAGTTTTCGTGCCAGCTCCGAAGAAGCCTCGGCCTCTCGATCCAAGCTCAAGACCAGCAGCAAGGGGGGCGGGCTTTTTGTGTCGTGCTCTTTTTGCAGGATTTGCCGTGCAAGCCGATACCAAAGTTGACGGCTTCTTTCGTCGGCAAGGTGGCAATCATCGAGCAGAAGGGCCACGGGGCCGTGGGAGGCAAATCGCTGGAGAAGCTCGTGGGCCACGCCTCCGATTTCGGCGAAGATGTCCCGATCCGATTCGTCCAGGGGTCGCTCTTCCGGTTCGGGCCAAATCAGATCTTCAATGGGCCGGAGGGGAGCCAGGAAGCTTTCTGGAGGCCGGAGCCCTTCCCCCGGGTTTCCGTGGATGCGAAGGCTTGGAAGAGCACGAAGCCGGGTTGTGGAGGCTGAGCTCTTGGACGACCGGTTTTCCGCGGTGTGGCCGCCCCGCCCAAACAGGGAGCGGCGACCTGTCTCCCGCGGGACGGCCGCGGGCTGCTGGCTGGCGCGGACTGCTTCAGCGATTCGCCTGGGCCACCAGGCGGGCGGCTCTTGCCAAACCGGACTCTTTTCGGCGGAGTCATCTTCTTTCGCCGCGTCTTCTTCTCCAAGAAGAGCCTTTGTCGCGGCCTGTTTCTCCTGTCTGTGCCGCGCCCATTCGGGATCCTCTAGGGCTGCAAGTTGTTCCAGTAACTCCCGAAGAAGCGGCCGGACGGTGCTATAGGCCAGCTTATCAACGTTGCGGCAGACCAGCCGGAAGACCCGGCAATTCCGCGTGGAGAGCCAATCTTCCGCGGCATCCAGAAGCGCTGTCTTGCCCATCCCGGGAGATCCTTCAACCAGAAGCACCGTGCGCCGGCCTTCCAAAAACGCTCCCAGGCTCTGTCTCACCGTTTCCACGGCCAGGTTTCTGCCTGCCACCCCAGGATTGGCCACGCGGAAACTGGAATCGGGCTCGGGCCGAGTCCGGCGTTGCATGGGACGATGCGTTCCCAAGGCTTCGAGGAGCGCCTGTCCAAACGCCTTCGCTGACTCGTATCGGTCGTTTGGTTTCTTGGCCAGAGCACGGGCAATGAAGTCGTCGAAAACCTCCGGTAGCATCGGATTCAAACTCGTGGGCGCCGGCACCGGCGCCGTCAGGTGCCGCAACCGAAGACCTTCGCCCTCCTCCCCGTCGAAGGGGTGCTGACCAAGGAGAAGCTCGAACAAGAGAATACCCGCGGCATAAAGGTCAGCCCTGAGATCCACTCTCCGGCCGAAAACCTGCTCTGGCGCAGCGTATGCCGGATCGGCGGGCAGCTCTCCCCTCGCACCGAGCTCGCTGCCGTAAGCTCCGAGCCCAAAATCGACAATCTGCAAGTTGCCTTGGGAGTCTGTGAGGATGTTCGACGGCTTCAGGGCCTGGTGAATGAAATGCTTCCGATGGAGGTCGTCTAGGATATTCAGAAGATCGGTGATGGCCAGTAACGTCCCATGCCAGGCCTCGGCGGAAAGCGCCCGATCCTGCCGTTGCACCGCAACCTGAGAAAGGCTGATCCCTGTTAGGAGCGGCATGCTGTAGCCGAATTCACCGCCCTCCTTCCAGGACTCCAAAATAGGTGCGACGCCGGGGACCTCCAAAGATCGAAAGGCGTGGAGCCGGCGCTGGAACGCCCAGACAGCCTCGGGCGGAAGAGGCCGGATGAGCTTGACGGCAACCGACGACCGCCGTTTTCGGTCGTAAGCCTTGTAAACCATCCCCAGAGTGCCACTGCCAAGTTTTTCCACAAGCTCCAAGTGGGACGGAATCATCTCCTTGTCCTTTGCCTTCTCACCCAGTCCGCTCCTCCAAAAAATCCACCCCCATGCTCTATCATCTTATCAAGTTTGTCCATAGGCGTGTCCCACGGAAAAGGACTTGCATCGAAAGAAGGAGGATCATCCAACAGCCATTGACTTTCAACAAATGGATTCCAACGGAAACCCGGCAAAATCAAGCAAAACAGGTACCCACCCAAGGTGGGACACGGCCAGAAAACAAAAGAGAAACCCGCGCAGCGTACAAAGGAGTGGGTCCAGGGATCTCGATCCCTGGTGGGTGCAGGGCAAAGCCCTGGGGACGGAGTCACCGGACGACCGCCGAGCGAAGCGAGGCGCAAAGGAGTGTCCAACTGTCCCGCTTTGCGTGGATACCCGCGTAAGGTATCAACGTAAGCCGGGACACCCGCCAAAACCAAGACGCAACGCGTCGTACATGAATGTGGGCAGGGATCCCGTTGCCCTTCGTTGCAACGGGAAGTTGAGCGAACTCCCTGGTGGGTGCAGGGCAAAGCCCTGCCGGGGACCGGGGCCGGAGGCCCCGGACGACCGCCGAGCGATAGCGAGGCGTTGGCGCTTGCAGTTCCACAGTCCTGGAATTGTCCCGCGTTGCGTGGATGCCCGCCAGAAGCGCGTTCGACGTTTCGATACGCCCGTTGGCGGCGGTGTAGGCCAAAGGCGTCTCCCCGATTGGCCGGCGAGGATCCGCGCCGGATCCAGGAGCAGGGTGACGATACGAGGTTCGCGTCTACGGGCGACGGCGGGACAGCTCTTTGTAAAGGATCTGCTCTAGCGCCTCCAAAGCCTCCAAGGATGCCGCGCCGTCCAGGCGCCGTGCCCAGAATTCCTCCCGCTCCGGAGCGAGGTGGGCAACCAGTTTTCGTAACGTGTCGCGTTTGCCTTCCAGCTTGCCTTCCAGCTTGCCTTCCAGCTTGCCTTTCAGCTCGCCTTCCAGCTCGCCTTTTTTGAGCGCTTGTTCCCAGAGGACCTCGTGGGTGGTCTGGAGCAACTCCTCGATGTTCTCCAGTACATCCCGGTTAAGAAGCGCTTTTTCGCTTGGCGTCATGGCTCTCAACCTCCTGTCAAAGCTTCGCAAAAGTTTAGCATAGGGTTGCAGCTCTTCGGAAAAGACCTCTTCGATGGCTCTTCTACGCACTCCACCTCGAATCAGCAATCTGAAGACCAGTGTGTCCCGCCGCTCTTCCAAGAGATCGCCGCGGATCAAATAGACGGGATGCCGGAAATCCCAGCGCTGGACGCCGGGCTCGATGGCACTGCTTTGCTCCGACAAAACCGCGTTCAAGGGTTTTTTGCACTGGCCGGGAGTCAGGACCAGGAGGCAGAGGTCCGGGAACGACTTCTTTCCCTGGCCGGCCTGCTGGCGCAGCGTCAACCGAAGGGCCAAATAGAGCTTTGCCACGGCGCCTGCAAGCTCCAGCGAGTCTGGTGGTGACGAGTACGGCTCGATGACGGCAAGGCGGCTGCCAACGAGCCGAGCCAAGAGGCTTGCCCCAGGGAGATCCGGGGGCAATGCGCCTCGAGGCCGCACCCAGAGGTCTGCCTTCAGAGAGCCGGGAAGAAGTTCCGTGCCGATCTCGACGTCGGCGTAAGGCTCCAAGAGATTTCCCAGCAGGAACTTGCCCAACCGGTCTTCGAACTGGTGCATTCCTTCTCCGTTTTTCTGACTCTTGTCGTCCTGATTTTTGGTCTTGCCGTGGCGTATGGAGCAAGGATCAGACACCCTCCAAACTGTGGCCGGCCCCGCTCCCGATCTTTCCATGGCACGCCAGAACAGGCAGGCAGACGAAACAATACAGACCTATTGCCAGGCTGTCAATTGTAACCATGCCTAGCTGGTGTGGGGAAATGTTTTCCTCGCCCCTTCGAGAAGAAAGATCCTGGTGCTGGAAACGCATGGGTGGGACATCGAAAGCAGGGACTCTCATCACGGATCGTAGCGAGAGAGTCTGCGCGGCTTTCCGCCAAGGGCAGGGAGATGAATCTCCTCCTATTGCCCATGCGAGCGGATTTGTATACGGTATTGGTGGAAAATGTCCGCCCCAACATTCGAAGGTGATTTCATGTTCACCACAAGAAGAATTGCCGTCCAGAGCTTGCTCCTCGGCTTCGTTGTCACTGCCGTTTCAGCTTGCGCCGCGGCGCCCGGGGATCGTGACGGGGAAGGCGAGAGCGCGGTCGGCGACGTTTCCGCCTCAAACCCTCGTTCGGTGCCAGAAAGAGATTCCACCGTGACCGACTTCCAAGACCCGTTGCCAAACTCCCAAGGGAAGCTCTCCGGTTCTCTTGATTCCGATTCGTTGATCACCGCCAATGATGCTGGCTGGGAGCCCCTTCCCGGCGCGACCGGTCTTTCCGCCGGCCTCCGGTCCAGACTTCAGCAGGCACTCCAAGCGAAGGGCCCCGGCTACAGTCCCCGGACCGAAATCCGCCGGCCCAGCGGGGCTCCCCGTTTCATCAACCGGCTGATTTTGGAGGACTCCCCCTACCTGCTCCAACACGCGCACAACCCGGTGAATTGGTATTCCTGGGGTCCCGAAGCCTTCGATGCCGCCCGGCTTGAAAACAAGCTGGTCTTCCTTTCCATCGGTTATTCCACCTGTCACTGGTGCCACGTGATGGAGGTGGAGAGCTTTGACAACGTGGAAATGGCCCGCCTCATGAACGAACGGTTCATCAGCATCAAGGTTGATCGGGAACAGCGTCCCGATATCGACGAGGTTTACATGACTGCGGTGACGCTCATCTCCGGTCATGGCGGATGGCCGATGTCGAGCTTTTTGACTCCGGACGCCAAGCCGGTTTTCGGGGGGACTTACTATCCTCCCGACCGGTTTCGAGGGTTGCTCCTTTACATGAGCGGTGCCTGGGCGCAAAACCGTACCGATCTCGAGGCGCAGGCCGACAAGATCGCCCGGGCCATCCAGCGGGTGACCGCTGCCCGGGGAGAAGCCGGGGAAGTGGGACGGCAAGCCATCGACCGTGCGGTTTCGCAGCTTCTGGAGAGGCATGATCCCTACGACGGCGGTTTTGGCGGCGCCCCGAAGTTTCCCCACGAATCCGAGCTCTTGCTGTTGCTCCAGACTGCCTTGCGAAACGGGAACGCTCGTGCCGTGAAAGCTGTAACGAAAACCCTTGACGCCATGGCCCGGGGCGGTATTTACGATCAGGTGGGCGGCGGGTTCGCCCGCTATTCTACCGATGGGCATTGGCTGGTGCCCCACTTTGAAAAAATGCTCTACAATCAGGCGCAACTGGCCCGAGTCTATCTTGAAGCCCATCGGCTGACCGGAGCTCCATTCTACGAAAGAGTCGCCCGCCAGACACTGGATTACGTGCTCCGGGACATGACTTCGCCGGAGGGTGGCTTCTATTCCGCCACCGACGCCGACAGCGAGGGGGAGGAGGGACTCTTTTTCCTCTGGACTCCGGAACAGCTCGAAAAAGTGCTGACTCCCGATGAAGCTAAGCTGGCCATGGAGCTTTACGCCGTGACCCGGGACGGGAATTTCGAAGGGAAGAGCATTCTGCACCTACCTCTCTCCTTCCGGCAGTTTGCCAAGAAGATCGAAACTCCCTTGCCGGATCTACTCAGACGGGTTGACGCTATCCGGGAGAAGCTCTACCAGGCCCGGGAAAAGCGTGTTCATCCGTTGCGGGACGAAAAGATCCTCACATCCTGGAACGGAATGATGATCGCCACCTTTGCCATGGCGTACGAACAGTTGGGCGAGGAGCGTTACCTCGCCACCGCCCGTCGGGCCGCCGAATTTCTGTGGCGCGAAAATCGCCCGGAGCCGGGCAAGCTCTGGAGAGTGCGCCTGGACGGGAGCTCGTCAGTGGCGGCGCTCCAGGAAGACTACGCCTATCTGGCCGATGCCCTTCTTCTTCTTCACGATGTCACCGGTGAAAGCCTCTGGCTAAGGCGATCCCGCCAGCTAGCCGACACCATGTTGACACAGTTTTGGGATGGGGAGCTCGGCGGCTTCTTCATGAGCGCGGTCCATGGCGATCCCCTTCTCATTGCCCGGCCAAAAAGTCCCAACGACGGGGCCATGCCTTCGGGGAATGGAGTGGGGCTTCGCTTGCTGGCCAGGCTGTTTGCGCGTACTGGCGTGGCCACCTACCGGATCCGCACGGAGGAAGGATTGGCGGCCTTCTCCGCGGCCATTGAGAAGCGCCCCTCGGCCCATTCCACCATGCTCATGGCCGCGGATGATCTGCTTCACGGGGAAGCCGGCCCCCGCCAATACGGGGCGTCCGGTCATCTGCTCGCCCTGGGGAACCTCGCCATCACCGAGCCGCGGAGCGGCCAACTGACCATCGACATCCGGATGGACGAAGGTTGGCACATCAACGCCCATGAGCCACTGGAGAGCGCCCTCATTCCAACAACCCTGAGTATCGGGAAGAATCAACATGGATGGGAGCTCCGCCGAATCACCTATCCAGAGGCAAAGAATGTCCGCCTTTCCTTTAGCACGGGGCCGCTGGCCATCTACGAAAAGAGAGCCCGCATTACGGCTCAGGTGGCTTGGACGGATGCCGAGGAGAAGAACCCCGCGCCGGTTCTCCGGTTGGTGCTAGGTCTCCAGGCCTGTGATGAGAAAGCCTGCCTGAAACCGGAAAAGATGGTTCTGGAGGTTCCCATGGCCTTTGCGCGGGGGATGTCGGATTCGTTGTCTCAAGAGGATTGATGCGCGGTCTTTCCTGCATCGGGGGCAGTGGAAGGCGAGGGGGGTGAAAATGGCGGACAGCGCCGGCCGGACGGCCGGCGATGGGAGCGGAACGCAACACAAGAAGCCGGAGGGGTTTCCTGGAGCGATGCTCGGGATCAAGAACACCACCGGAGCGATGCCCTGGCGGGGAACGGATGCTGAGAGAGCTTTGGGCCCTGAAGGAAGGTTGGCCGGTGTAACTATTCGATCTACAATTGTGGGTTTTTGGCTATCTCTTTCTTTTGTTGGAGATTTATATGGATTGGAGCGGCTTTTGGCGCGGTTTTTTTGGGAATGTCACCAGGAGACTGACAAGGTTCTTTTCTTCCTGATTTTCCATCTATCGCCTATTTAGGGTATCCGGCTCTCATCTCATTGGCGCCGCCAAAGTTGGCCTGTCTTTTGCTGCTTCTCCCGGTTTTGATTGTTGCCGGATCAGGAATGGCCCGGAAATGGTAGGACCATTGAACCAATTGATTTTTTTGGTTTTTTGCGGAATAGATTTTGGGGGGAAGGCGTTTTTCTGCTAGAGGGAAAGCTTGTCTGAATAACCGTTCACTCTTTTTTGCTGCCCCCACTACGACCAAGAAGCTGGGAGACGACGATGGCCAACATGGAGAAGATGATCGCGGAGCGGTTCGAGCTAGAGCGTTTGGGCGGGCGGGATGTGTTCGCGCGTTCTCGCGTGTTTTGGAAGACAATCGATGCGCTTCAGGAAAGCGAGATTTACTCTTATTTCCAGCCTTTGGAGCGGAACGACGGAGCCACGGCCATCTACAATGGGCAGACCGTGGTGATGCTGGGATCGAATAACTACCTGGGGCTCACCACGGATCCCAGGGTCCGAGAGGCGGCCATTGCGGCTGTGCGAGAGCATGGGACCAGTTTTACCGGTTCGCGGCTATTGAATGGATCTTCGGTGCTTCACGAGCAACTTGAGGCGAAGTTGGCGGCTTTTGTCGGCACGGAGTCCTGCACGGTTTTCACGACGGGCTACCAGGCGAATCTTGGGGTCTTGACGGCCCTTTGCAACGAAATGGCGGTCTCTGTGCTGGACAAGCTGGACCACGCGAGCATTCTTGACGGTGCGCGGATGGCCAAGGGCAAAGTGCTTCGTTTCGAGCACAACGACGTGGAAGACCTGGATCGGGTTCTTTCCGGGATCGACCCCGACGTGGGGATTCTTGTGGTTGTGGACGGTGTCTATTCCATGGAGGGCGATATCGCGCCCTTACCTGAGCTCCTGGAGACTTGCAAGAAACATGGCGCCCGCCTTGCGGTGGATGATGCTCACGCAATTGGTGTCATTGGGAAGGGCGGCCGTGGGACAGCGAGCCATTTCCAGCTCAAGGGAGTCGATCTCACGGTGGGTACTTTTTCCAAGTCCCTGGCCTCCATCGGTGGTTTCGTCTGTGGAGACAAACAAGTCATCAAGTATATTCAGCACCATGGGCGTTCGATGCTTTTCTCGGCCAGTTTGGCGCCGCCCAACATCGCAGCCGCCACCAAGGCGCTGGACATCATGCAGGAAGAGCCCTGGCGCACCGAGCAGCTTGCGGAGCATGCCAACTACATGCGAAAGGAGTTGCGGCTCTTGGGCTTTGATGTTGGTGAAAGCTTGACCCCGGTGATTCCCGTGCGTACTGGCAATGAGCCCTTGACGATCCTGTTTTGGAAATGCCTGGTGGAAGAAGGAGTTTACACGAATCCGGTTCTTTACCCGGCGGTGGCGAGGGATCAAGGGGCGCTCCGGACGAGTTACATGGCCACCCACGAGCAAGAGCACCTAGACAAGGCACTTGATGCCTTCAAGACCGTTGGTGAGATGTTGGGAGTGATCAACGCATCATGAGCAATGGAGCTTCTTTTGAAATCCGCCCAGTCCGGAGCCGAAAAGAGCGGAAGGCCTTTTTGGAGCTGCCCCACCTGCTTTATCGGGATGATCCCGCCTGGATCGCGCCACTCGACATGGAGCAGAGCGACCTCCTGAATCCCAAGAAAAACCCATGGTTCCAGCACGCGGAGGCCGAGCTTTTCGTTGCGTGGCGAGATGGCCGGCCCGTGGGCCGGATCACGGCGCAAGTTGATGGAGAGCATCTCCGGGTCCAGAACGAGAAGGCTGGTTTCTTTGGGTTTTTCGAGTCTATCGATGACCAGAAAATCGCGGACGCGCTTCTGGATAGCGCGGAGAATTGGGTGCGCCAGCGGGGCATGGAGCTGATCCGAGGCCCCTTCTCTTTTTCTATCAATGAGTATGCCGGCCTTCTTATTGAGGGCTACGACAAGCCGCCCTTCATTATGATGGGCCACCACTTGCCCTACTACAGGGCGCTCATGGAGAAAGCTGGCTACGAAAAGGCCAAAGACCTCATCGCCTTCTCTTACGATGCTATTCGCCCGCCGCCGGAGATGTCGGCCCAGTTTGCCGACGAAGTGGCCAAGCACCCGGGCCTTGTCGTCCGTGAGGTCGATAAGAGGAACCTTTTGGCAGACCTCAAGATCGTCCTTGATGTCTTTAACGAGGCCTGGTCGAGGAACTGGGGATTCGTTCCTCTCACCGAGCCCGAGGTAGAGAAGACAGCCAAGGATCTCTCGCTCATCTTGGAACCGAAGCTGGCCCTCATCGCCGAAGTCGATGGCGAGCCGGCCGCCATTTGTATCGCCGTCCCCAACATCAACGAGGTCATCGCCGACCTGCGGGGTCGTCTTTTTCCTTTCGGTTTCCTTAAATTGTTGTGGCGCCTCAAGTTTCGCCCGCCGAAAACCGCTCGCCTCATGCTCTTGGGGGTGCGGCCCAAGTTCAGGGGCTCGGTTTTGGGAGGCCTGTCGGTGCTTCTTTACGTGGAGGCCCATCGCCGAGGGCAGGAGCTGGGGCTCGTGGGCGGCGAGCTTTCCTGGACCCTGGAAGACAACGAGAAGATCAACGTCGGAATCGAGATGATGGGCGGGGAACGATACAAGAAATACCGCGTCTTCGAAAAGCGGTTCTAGGAAGCCTCCGGCTGGAGAAAGCTCCTTGCCACGAGACGGCTCAAAACGCCCTCTTTTCTCTGGGTTGAGTTCCGCGCCTGGCGGCGGCAGTCCGTCCGCCGCCAGGCGCCTCTCCGGCCCCACGGGAAGAGGCGCCTGGCCCCACGGGCCAAGCCAAATCCCCACTCCCCACGGACGGGATCTGGCGAGCTGCCTAGAAGACCGGAGGAGCCCCCGAAAAGGCGCCGGCGACGCCCGAGGGAGACGCCCTTCAGGATTCTTCCGGAACCAGCTCCGCGGGATCGAACCCCAGTTCCCGGAGCTTGCAGGCAAACCGCTCCGCTCGGATCTTTTCCCGCTCCGCTCGGATCTTTTCCCGCTCCGCGCGGGCTTTCTCCCGCTCCGCCCGTTCCGGGGAGGTCAGGAGCCTTTCCCCCGTAGCCGGATCGTAGAGGTAGAGCCAACCATCTCTTGCCTCCAGAAACAGATTCAGGCTCCTGGCCAGCAGGCGCCCCCGGTCCGTGGGCTCGATGGGCTGGTAATTTCGCCCGTCGAGGCGAAACCCCGCCAGGGGACCGTGGGGGAGCCATCCTCCCGTCCAGTCGAAAAGAAAGTACTCCGAAATCCCCAGGGAGTGGTAAAGAATCGGCTTCCGTACGTGGTCCGTCTGCCACGTCGTCTTGGAGGCCACTTCCAGGACGAAATCCGGCGGCTTGCCCTCCTCCCAAAGCTTGTAGATATCGCGCCGGACCGCGGGGATCCCCATGGTCACCAGGACATCCGGGGCCACGCACTTCCGCGGGTTGCCTTCCTCGTAGTAGAGCAGGATATCTCCAGAGACATAGACGTTGGGATCGCTGGCGAAGTGGTGTTTGAGAGTATCGATGATGTCGAACATCAAGTCCCGGGCGGTATCGCTTTCAGCCATGGGTTTTCCATCTGATGAGGGATACTCAATCTCTGGCTCCCGGTGCGTCTTGGGTTTTTCCACCATCGCTTGGGCAGGCATGACAGATCCCCTTGAGACAAAAGTGGACGATGAGGCTCTCCACCCAAGCCCGGAACTCTCATCACGGATCGTCACGAGGCGGTCCGAGGGGCGTTTCCACCAAGAGGAAGGCCCCACCGGAGGCATCGGGGTGGGGTTTTCAACCCACCCGTGCGCACCGTCGAGGAGCTGGCCGACGAGGACGCCGGTGGGGGCCGAGCGTCAGCGAGAGCCGCCGAAGGCGCCACCGATGGATCGGCCGCCGCGGTAGAGACGTGATGAGAGTTCCCGCCATGGGTGGATATCCGACAACTGTACTTAGATTATGGCCTCGGTCATGGTACCGGCCACCCGAAAAAAGCACGCAGCGCCCAAAGAGGGGTCCAGGGAGCTGGCTCCCTGGCGTAGGTCTGATGCCGAGCGTAAGCGAGCCGCGGCCCAAGGGGCCGCGGCGCAAGCTCCCAGCGGAGGTCCGGAGGCCGCCTCCGCCGGGTTCCAGGGCTGGAAGCCCTGGCGCGGCGTTGAAATTCTGTACCGTGGCCGGGTCCGAGCGACAGCGAGAGCTGCCGAAGGCACCACCGATGACCGAGGCCTAGATTATCATGGGCGGGCTCCAGCAAACAAAACAAGTCTGTTTCAGGCGCATCCAGGCCAGGCTCTTCGTCGCTTCGCCCCGAACATCTCGCCGCGGGTGGGTATCCCGGCCTCAGTGGCGGGCCAGGGAAGCGAGCAGCTCCACCAACCGCTCAAGCTCTTCCCGGGTGGTGCCGCGACCCAAGCTCAGACGGACGACGCGTCGCGCCTCTTCTTCGGAAAACCCCATGGCCAGAAGAACATGGGATGGCCCCATCGACCCGGATGAGCAGGCGGAACCGGTGGAAACATAGACCCCTTCGAGATCCAGAAGCACCAGAAGCTCGTCTCCGGGAAAGTTCGGCAAGGCCAGGGAAAGCGTGTTGGGAAGGCCGCCCTCCTCTTGCCCGTAAAATCGGATTCCGGCGACGCTCTCCCGCAGGTCGTCCACCAACCGGGCTCGGAGCCTCCGCATCTTCTCCGCCTCCGGTTCCACGTTCCGAGCAAAAAGCTCGCAAGCGGCGGCGAACCCGACGATGGCCGGGAGATTCTCCGTACCGGCGCGACGGCCATCTTCCTGAGCGCCACCCACAAGAAGCGGCTCCAGGTCTACATTCGGCGCGATCCAGAGGGCACCAATCCCAGGGGGCCCATGGATCTTGTGAGCGCTGACGGAAAGGAGATCGATTCCCAGGCTTTTCACGTCGATGGGCATTTTTCCCAAGGCCTGGATGGCATCGGTATGAAAAAGAGCGCCCGCCTGATGGGCCAGCTCGGCCAGGCGACGGATAGGTTGCAGGCTCCCCACTTCGTTGTTGGCCAGCATGACGCTCACAAGAAAGAGGGTCTCGTCCATGAGGGGCGCGGCGGATTCAAGATCGACACACCCACGGGCATTGACGGGCAGATGCCGGATGCTCCAACCACGCCGCTCCAGAAGGCGGGCGGCGCCAAGGATGGAGGGATGCTCGACCCGGCTGATGGCGATGGAGTGACGAGCCCCCCCAGGCGCGGCACTACAACACCCCAGGAGCGCCAAATTGTTCGCCTCGGTCCCCGACCCGGTAAAAACGAGGCCCCGGGCAAGTTCCCGGCCCGTCCCGGCCGCTCCGTCCCCCAAGACCGCTGCCACCCGTTCCCGGGCGCGCTCCAGCTCCACCCGTGCCCGCCGGCCAAGAGCATGGACGCTGGAGGGATTGGCCGGAGAAAGCGAAAAAGCCGAGCTCATGGCCTGGAGAACCTCTGGAGCCAAGGGTGTCGTGGCGTTGTGGTCCAGATAGATGGTGGGATTGGAGGTCATGGGCAATCAGCGAGGGGTTTGCCGTGGAGGGGCGGTTTCAGGTTCCAGGTTCCCAGGTAGCGGGAAACGAGCTGGGCGCCCAGGCCATTGCCAGCCTCGTTCCAGTGGGTATCCCAGGGTTTGTAGAGCCGTTTTTTTCTGGCGGCCCGCCGAAAAGCGGGGAGGGGATCGACGGAATCGACCTGCAAACAGCGGAGTGTTTCCTTGAGGATCTTCCGTGGAAGGTCCATGTCAAGGGTTTCACGAGAAAGTTGGGCTCGCTGAAGAACGAATTGCAGGCGGTCCTCGTGGACTTGCAGTTCGTCGGGAATGATGAGCACCACGAAGGGAATACCCCGCTTTCGAAGCAGTTCCGCGATCCGTTGCAGATAGGTGTTGGTGTTACTGATCGCCCTTTTCGGGAATTTTTTACGGTCGTAGATGGCCAACCGGGGGATCTGGTAGTAGAGGTAGAATTTTCGAGGGTTGTCCTTTTTTCGGGGGGCGGAGGGAGTAGGAGACACTCCCGCCGGTCCTGGTGTAGGCGGGGAGACGCGAGCAATCAGTGGGCGATTTCCCGTCGCTAACAAACGGCGGCGGATGAAACGGAGGAGATGAAGCCGGTAGAACCAGCCAGTGAACCCATGGAGGAAATCGGTCGTCCCGACACTTGCGGCGGATGGTTTTGGCCAGATTGTCTCGCGCCAGTGGACGGTGTCCAAAGGGGCTTCCCGGGGGTTGGGCGGCTCGAAATGGGTATCTTCCACAGCCTTGAAGGAGAGGATCTCGCCGTTATTGGCTGTATGAGAAATCCCCCTGATATTCTCCAGGAAGTCGTTCCCCACAAAGAAGCCTAGAATCACGATCTCCGGTTCCAACCGAAGAAGCGTCCGGGCGAGCATTCCGGCTTCCTGGTACGTGCTGAAGCCGGGAAACCCGCCGTTGATGACCTCGATTCGCCGGTCCGGGAAATGGCGAAGCAACTTCGATTCAAGGAGCTTTGGCCAGGTCTGTTGGAACTTCGTGACCCCGAAGGTGAAGGAATCTCCCAAGGCCAGGATTCGCGTCGTTCCTTCCGGAGGATGCAGGGAAAACTCACGCTCTCTCAAACCCAGAGAATTGGTCATGGGCTCTCCGCTTCTGGCGACGAGCGGAGCGAGGCGGAAACCGAGATCCCGATCTGGCTGAAAGAGGCCGATACCCTCAAACAAAAGCCGCTGGGGCCACCAGAAACGGAACCCCATTTCCAACGAGGCAATCCCAAGGAAAAGGGAAAAACCCACGGAACAAAAAATCAGGAGCCTTCGCCTTGACATTCAAGCCTCCATTCCCGCAATCCGCCGGAGGTCGTAGGCCAGTCTGGATGCAATGAGGCCCATGAGAAGCTCCCCGGGCACGTGGACGGCCACGCCGAAGAGCAGGATCTGCCGGAAATCCGGAGCCGTGGCCCCAAGCTCGATGAGTGCCAGAAGCGGCAAGGCTATCAGGTGGATGCTGAAGACCGCCGCCGCCATTAACCAGAAACGGTACCGCAGAGCGCTCTTCCCAAAGTAGACCATGAGCGCCACCACCACGGTAGCGAACAAGATCATTGCCAGGTGGGGATAGAGCTGGCTCAACCAAAGAGCCAAGGTCACGAAACCTACGGAGCCTACGGCCACAATCGCCTTCCCTGGAGCCGGAAGCCGGTTCTTCGTCCGGTACCGGCTCACCAGGGAGACGGTTCCGCAGTAGCTCAAGGCAAAGATGACCTCGGGGCGAAACAAGCCCGGGATCCCAAGGGCCCAGTACCAGACGATGGCCGTCCAGGCTAGGTGCAGAACCTGGGATGCCAGGGCCGGATTCGGTCCCAGGACCAGACCCGCCAGAAAAACCGCCAACGGAGCCAAGGAGAACCGAGCATAGTCCAGCTCGACGTAGAGTAGACTTCCACAAATCGTCAGCGCCGCCAAAGCCGCGGCGCTCAGGGTGGCTCTTCTCCCCAGCGGTACATTCTCCCAAAAACGGAGCAAGATGTTTTCGGGGGGCATTTCCCGGATCGATGGCGTGTCCGATTCGGAATTGGGCCGAGTTTGCGGTGTCACTGAGACCTCCATGATCCCATCCATTGAGTCCGGCCGTTCGGGTCAGGTCAGCGACTCGCCGACCAAACACTCTTCTACCAAGGTGGCCGTCACCGAGCAAAGCGAGAGTCGGTATTGCCCACCATCTGGCGTGAAAATCCGCTCTTCGGGCAATGGATCGAGAGCGGCGGCAATGGCGAGCAGCGGGTGCCGCGGGGAACTCGTGCCAAAGGCACGGGTCGATACCGATGGGAGCGGAACGGGGTCTCAACGTAAGCCGGGACACCCGCCAAAACAAAGACGCAACGCGTCGTACATGAATGTGGGCTGGGATCCCGTTGCCTTTCGTTGCAACGGGAAGATGAGCGAGCTCCCTGGTGGGTGCAGGGCGAAGCCCTGCCGGGGACCGGGGCCGGAGCCCCCGGATGACCGCCGAGTAACGCGAGGCGTGACCCGCCGAGTAACGCGAGGCGTGACCCGCCGAGTAACGCGAGGCGTGACCCGCCGAGTAACGCAAACGTGACCCGCCGAGCGATAGCGAGGCGTTGGCGTTTGCAATGCCACAATCCTCGAATTGTCCCGCGTTGCGTGGATGCCCGCGGAACGTAAAGAAAGAGTGAGTAAACTCTAATTTGACAACAAATTACGACGGTTCAGTTCTTGCGTACCCCTATGTATTTCTAATCCCA
>JAJRTK010000390.1 GCA_024278345.1 bacterium
CCAGCGGTGATGTTGTCAACCGGATCTGATAGGTCCCGGCGTGAACTTGTAAACCGGATCTGATAGGTTCCGTAAAAGACATGCACGAGCTGAGAATCTACGCCCCGTAGCAAGGCGGTGGGCGTAAGAGCTTGTCATTTCAGGAAAGGAATCTCCTCATGAGAAGGAATAGATCGGTGCTGGCGCTTCTTGGCGGCCTAGCGGGAATTTTCGTGGCCTGCAACCAACCGGCTGCCCCGGATGAAAGTGCGTCTCAGGCCACCTCCGCGGAATCCCAAGCCCCGAAGAAGCTGACACTCCAAAACGACATCGACAAATGGAGCTACTCCATTGGCGTGGATATCGCCAAGACCCTCAAAGAGCAGGGCACCAACCTCGATTTTGAGCTCATCCAGCGCGGTATGAGCGACGTGTTGGCGGATCGGGACCTGCCACTCTCCGGCCAGGAAATGAGTCAGAGCTTGAGAGACTACCAGAAGAACATGCAGGAAAAAAAGAAGAAACGGGAGCAAGAGATGGCCAAGAAAAACAAAGAAGAGGGAGAAGCCTTTCTGGCGAAAAATGGCAAGCGCCCCGGAGTGGTCACTCTGCCCAGCGGCCTCCAGTATGAGGTCCTCAGAGAGGGCACCGGTTCGCAACCCAAAGCCTCCGACAGCGTGGTCACCCACTACCGCGGCACTCTCTTGGACGGCACCGAGTTCGACAGCTCGTACAACCGCGACAAGCCGGCCACCTTCCGCGTTCAACGCGTCATCGCGGGATGGACGGAAGCGCTTCAGCTCATGAAGGTCGGCGCCAAGTGGAAACTCTATGTCCCCTCCGAATTAGCTTACGGTCCCCGCCGCACCGGCCCCATCATCACCCCCAACAGCACACTGATCTTCGAGATCGAGCTTCTGAATATCGAAAAGTCGAAGTAGAGTATTGGCCTAGTTTTCGGGGATCGTGTCGATGTCGTAAAGGAAATCGTCCGGACCCAGATAACCGCCATCATAGAAGACCGAAATCCGCCCGCTGTCAGGCTCCAGACGGTAGACCCGCTGATCGACGCCCCGGATGCCGTAAACGATGAAGTAGAGGTTCTCATCCGGGCCAAGGGTCATGGCGACGCGGGTGGAATTGGAGGCGGCCATGGGCGGAAAGTCGCGGAACTCCGCGATCCTACGGCTGGCGCCCGTGTCGATCTCCACCTGGTAGAACTCGATGGCCTCGATGGGCATCATCATCATTGTGGGCCGATCATTGCTCAAGTAGAAGGTGCGATCCGGGCCACGGACCAAAGCCTCGGGTCCCATGAACGAAGGCAGGCTCACCAGGGTTTCCGGGGCCGTGGCGCCAGCCCTCAAGATGAAAACGACTCCGTTGCACATCCCATAGCCGAAGGGGTCGCTATCCTTGTCCACGAAGATCAGATCGTCCCCATCGTAAAATGCGTCCGTCACGGTCATGAGCTCGGGACCGTAATAGACCATTTCCGTGGTGCGCGTGGCAATGTCGAACCGGTAGATGCCGCTCCGGTAGATGCCCAGCCCGTCCGGATTGCCCACGGGATCAACGAAAATCAGCTCGTTGGCGTTGGCAAGCAGCATGCCCCGAGGCCGGTAGATCCAGGGCGAAAAGGGCTCCAGATCCTCGACCTGTTCTTCCCCACGCCGGAAGAGCATGAGCAACCCGTCTCCCTCTCCGGAAACCGTGCCGCCATCGTAGATCCGGTAGAAGGGATCACCGACATAAAGGCGATCTGGCGCGGCGGCCAAAAGCGGAGGAAAAGCCGAAGACTCGTAGGGAGCAAGGTCGATTCGCTCGCCCGTGTCGATATCCAGAGCAAAGAGGCCGCCACGGCTCGAAACCACCAGGTTTCCATCGCAGTAGCCCTGGCCATCCGCCGTGCCGCATCCCGAAAGCCCCGCCAACCCCAACAGCAGGCCTAGAGTCAACCAACCTTCCCGGTTTTGTCTCTTCTTCCTCATCCAGATTTCTCCGACGCCTGGGAAATGATCTGATTGCCTAGATTCGGAGCGGGCTCTTCAGCCGCTCTTGCTCCACTGCCCTAAGGCCGGAGCACCTACGTGGATACCCCTATTCATATCAGCTCTCTAGCTTCTTCGTCCACGGGAGTTTTGCTATTCCCGCGGCGGCGGCGTAATGGATAAAGGACGCCGTCTTCTGAGGGGTTGCGTGTGAAATGCCTTCACTTGCCAGGCTCGCGATGGCGGCGTACTCTTTTGGCCATGCGACTTCCCCGGCAGCTTTTGGAAAAACCCATCGCCCACCGCGGCCTCCATGACGATCAAGCGCCGGAGAATTCCATGGCGGCGTTCCGCCGCGCCTTGGAGGCCGGTTATCCCATCGAGCTCGACCTCCGGGTTCTGAGAGATGGCCAAGCCGCCATCTTTCACGACGAAACACTGGAAAGGATGACCGGAGGCAAAGGGCGACTGAAGGATCTGGCAACCAGTCGGATCAAAAAGGAACGCCTGCGGGGAACGGATCAGGCCATCCCCCTTTTTGAAGAGCTGTTGGAGCTTGTCTCTGGCCGCGTGGCGCTCCTGGTGGAGCTCAAGAGCCTTGAAGGCCACGTTGGGCCCCTGGAAGAAGCCGTCGCACGCCTTCTGGAAAGATATGAAGGCCCCGTGGCAGTCCAGTCCTTCAATCCCAGATCCATGGGCTGGTTCCGGAACGGGGCGCCCCATCTTTCCCGAGGCCAACTGGCTAGCGGTTTCCTGGATTCTCATCACCTGCCCCACTGGAAGCGGCTCATGCTCCGCCACCTCCTCCTCAACCGCATCAGCCAGCCCGATTTCATTGCCTACGATGTTGGTGCTCTCCCGGCAAAAGCCGTCGACCGCTGCCGCGCCAAGGGACTCCCCATCCTGGGCTGGACCGTCACCGGCCAGGAAACCGCCCGCCGGATCCGCCCCTGGTGCGACAACTTCATCTTCGAGGGCTTCCGCCCCTGAGCTTCCACCCGCCGCTAGAGGTGCTCTTCTTCCCGCAGATGCTCCTGAGCGATGGCGATCCACTCCGGATCGGCCGCCACTTCGAGGTATCGTCTCCAATGGAGACCCGCCAGCTCGATATCCCCGGCTTCCTCGTACAGGAGGGCCAAGTTGAAATGGGCTCCGTCGAAATCGGGATCACTCCGGAGGGCGTTCTTGTACGCCCGCACGGCTCCCAGCCAGTTGGAGTAACGGTCGAAGATATTCCCGAGGTTGAACCAGGCTTCGGCATAGGTGGGTTCGAGCTCGAGGGCCTTTTCAAAAGAGGCCCGGGCATTTTCCAGGAATCCCTCGGCAAACTGCACGTTTCCCTGGAGGCAGTAAACATCGGCGAAGTCGGGCTGTAGGCCGATGACTCTTTCCAGAAGATCGAGGCCCGGTTGGCGGGTTTCCGGGTGAGTCAAAAGCTGCTCAGCCTCCCAATAAAGCTCCCAGGCATCCCCAGAGTCCACGAAATCGACGATCTGGCCGGGCGCTTCGGCTTTGTCCCGGAAATCGAGGCAAAGCTGACCCCCGAGGTCAAACTGTTCGCCCCGATATTGGAAGAGGATCTGCCCCTTTTCCGTCAACACGTTGAGCTGCGCCAGGGGAGATTCGATGTCTCCCAAAACCGGTTCGAGGCTGGCCAGGATCTTGCGAATTTTCCCTGGCTTGAGCCCCCGAGCCACGAGATCATCCAAGGTGCGGAGAGCTTTAAGGTGCTGGAAGTTGTAGAAATCCTCGCGGTGGATCGTCTGAACCGGCGCAATGAGGCCCAGGCTGCGCCATTGGCGGAGCTGGCGTCTGGAGATTTTCAAGAGTTGGCAACAGGTCTTGGTGCTGAAAAGGCGGCTTTCGTGGGGGTATTTACTCTCCAGCCCCAGCAGATCGAGCCACTGGCGTTCCGTGAGAATTTGGATGCCCTCGCTCTGGTCCCTGAGGCGAAGGCCCAACTCCAGCTTGAGAGAAATCTCGCCCTCCTCCAAAGGCCAACCGTCTTCTCCGACGATGAGATAGTCGGTGAGCCGCGACACGGAGCTCCGAATCAGTCCGCCAGCCTCCTGCACGTATAGACCGGCGCGATGGCGGGTCATGGAAGCCAGCTTGCCCGTGAAGACGAAGACCTTGTCGGCGATAAGCGGAAGCGTGGCCACCGGTTTGTCTTCCGGGATCGGCAGGAACGTGGGATTATGGTGACGTCGGGGCACGGGAATTCGCTTTGCCAAGAGTTCAAAAAATGATGCACTCGCTCTATCTTGCGGAGCCGCTCAAGGCACCAGTGCGAGCACCAAAGCTTATAAGCTTACCTTTACGGCGGATTCAAAACCTGTCAAGCCCGATGGAAAGGGGATTCCCTAGAAATTCCTTGGGAACTTGTTGAAAAGATGTGAAAAGTTGTTGATAGCCAACTGGAACATTCAATGTTCTCCGTTAGTTCTGGCGCCGAGACTCCGTGCATAATCAACGCCAGAAAAAAGTGTCACCAAGGCCGCAAATCCCATCAACCACCAGCTCAACGCGAAAGAAGTCGCCGGCTCGATCCACCCCACCGCGGAATGGGAGAGAAGTTTTCCCACGCAGGTGCCAACAATTGCCAATGCCTGGACTACCGCTTTGAGCTTCCCCGAACGACGAGCCCCTACATCGACGCCACGCTGAGCCGCGTCGATCCGCAGGTAGGCCACCAGTTGATCGCGATAGAGAAAAACTAGGAGCATGGGCAGAGTGGGAGCTCCGGTCGTACTGTGCAGAGCGACGAACGCCGTCATCCGGGCAATGCTATCGGCCAGGGGATCAAGAAAACGCCCCAGCGCCGTCTGCCACGAGTAGCGCCGCGCCAGAAAGCCGTCCAACCAATCGGTCAGCTCCATAAGGAAGGCAATGGCCAAGGCCGTCCACGTGGCTGTCAAGCTCCGCCCGCAGAGGGCGATGGCCAAAAGAGGAGCAAGGCCAAGGCGAAGGAAGGTCAGGGCATTGGGAATTCGATGCACTTTTCATGAGCTCCCTCAGCGCAAACGTGCCGAAATCCGCGCCGACCATGGACAGTAGGTCCCAATCTTTTCCAGCCACTCCTGGAGGTGTTCCTCCACGTAGCTCGGCACGCCATCACAAACCTCGATAGCGACGTCTGGAGTCTGGAAGGAGGCTGGAATCAAATGCCAGGAGTAGGGTCCATTAAAGCCGCCGTCTCCAGCCGCCAGTTCCCCCATAATCACTCCGATTCTCCTGGCAGCCATTAGTTTTTCCGCATGGGCGATGGCCTGGGGATCATCCAGACGAAGCCGGAAGCTCTCGCCACCAACATTGATTTGAAAAACGGCAGCCGACGGCGGCAGAGGATCCGAGGAAGAACAGACCGCGAAGAGGGAGAGAAGGAGGATGCCAGCACTCCCACGCGCCGCTGCGAATCCGCCGCGACCGGGGAAGCCTGGGGAGAGGGACAAGAGAGCTGGCATCGCTGCGGGCTGAGACATCGGTGGCACTCCGCTTTCAGGGCAACCGAAGGGAAAGGGGGGGGAAATGGCGAGGAGCGGGCGTCGGACGGCGCCCGATGGGAGCGGAACGCAACAGGTAAAAAATAGAGGGCTCTGGAAATTACGCCGTAGAGCAAGAGCACCATCCGAGAGATTAGTCCCGGCGGAACGCCCTTGCGCCCGCATCATAACTACCGGAAATAAAACATATTTGACGCAAAATAAAGATTGATTCGATCCATTGCCTCATGGTACGATTTGAACTTTTCACCCATGTGATGGAAGACCTTGCTGGCAGGCTTGGTGGTCTGGCGAAGGCGAGAGGAAAGGAGATCGCAAAAGCCCTGGAGGATCTTGACGGAGAGCGGGTTTTCCGGGGCGAGAAGCGCTTCGATGTTTTCACGCATGAGAACGAAGAGCTCAGTTTCCTCGAAGGCGACGGCAAAAGTAGAGCGCGGCTCCCTCTGCAGGATCGAGGTCTCCCCGAAGAGATCTCCGGGCCCAATCGTGGCAATGATGGCAGAGGGATCGTTTTCGAGCTGGTTCATAATTCTGACCTTGCCCGAAAGGATCACAAAGAGGGCGTTGGATTCGGCGTCTTTTTTGAAAATGAGCGCTTTGTTGGGAAAAGTCCTGGTATGCCCCACCTCGACAACTGCCGTGATTTCATCATCGTCAAGGGCACCGAAGACTTTCGTGGCGCGTAAAAGAGCCGCTAAGTTGTTTGATTGCTCGCCGCACATGGTCATTCTCCCAAAGTTAACTTTGGAGGCTAACTCAAGGGAATAGGAGTGGCAAATTCAGGTTGTCGGGAAGATGATTTCCGCTTCATGGGAAGGTTTCGGAACAACTGGTGTATCATCAAAAATGCCGGAACGAGGAGGAAGTCTTGAGCCGCCGTAGCCAGCAACAATTGAGGAAGGCTCTCCGTGCCGATGAGCACTCTTGTGCCCCAACCTCCAAAAATGTGGACGGATAAGATGAGAGCCAGCAGCCCCCCCACCGGCAGTTGCCGCTCGTTTGAAGCGGCCGCCTCCAACGCGGCGGAAGCAGGCATCCCTTGTGAAAGAAGTTCTCCAGCCAAGAGCCAATCCCGAAGAAGGCCAAGGCTCATCGCAAGAAAGACGCCCACCACAACAGGCTGGAGGATCCCCATCAGCCGGAGCTCGGCCGCGACTACACGCCAGGAGATAACAGCGCCCACCGCCAGACCCACCCAGACGAATCTGTACACCGAAGAACGCCATGGGAACCCCCAGCCCGCGAACAATCCCGCCATTACCGCCAAACCACCCCAAACCAGCTCTTGCCCCGTGGGGACCATGGGCCACAGAAGAACCGCACCTTGCGCTGTTCCCAAAAGAGCTCCAAGCCATAGCGCTTCCAGCCCAAGGAGCTTCGGCAGCTCCCGCAAAAGGTGCAGCGACAGCCCGTGCTGTTCCACGATGCGCGGCAGCAGAAAAAGAGAGCTTTGGTGGGCGCCAAGGAGGAGAAGCAGGCCGAGCAGATCGTGAAGAGCCCACAAGATGAGGGGAGAAGCCACGAACCCCTGCCGCAGACCCCAAGCCAAGAACCAGAGCCCCGGACCCACGGCGAGGCAGTGGGGTATTGCCACGGCTAGGTAGCATGCAAGAGGCCGACGCCGAAACAGCTCAACGCCGCCAACGATGCTCGAAATGAGACTCCGCGAGCGATTGCCCAACGCTGAGCTCCCTTTGTGGACTGCCGTCTCGGAAAGAGTGGCGCCAAGAACCAACGTTTCTTTGCCCTTGGGGGAAAAGCTGACTGTCCACATAAAGCAGACGGACGCGAGCATCTTCCAGTGCTGGGTCGAGTTCCAGTGCGCGGGCGAAGCGGATCCGCGCTCGCTCGAAGTCGCTATCGAGCATGCGAATAATGCCGATAAGATGATGTGCATCGGCGAAGTCGGGTTTGATCTTGAGGGCGGTTTTCGCTGCGGAAAGGGCCTTGCCATAGCGCCGAAGGGTAAAATAACTGGTGGCTAGCTTGTAGCGTAAGAAAGGATTCCTCTTTTGGCGCTTGAGGGCGGTTTGAAAAAGCTTGATGGCTTCATCGAACCGTTTTTGGCTGAAATAGAGGTTGCCCAGGGCAATATAGGCCGGAGAAAACCTGGGAGCATCTTTGATCGCCCACTTGAATTCTTTTTCGGCGAGCAGCCGGCGACCTCGATGAAGGTAAGCCGTTCCCAAATTGAGCCGCGCCTTGGCAAACGTAGGCGCAATGGCCAAAGCCAGCTTGAACCGCTCGATATCTTGATCGGCGAAAACGAAAGATTTTCCTCCGTGCTCCGGCATTCCCAAGAGTGCGGCATAATCCACGCCTTCGTTGATCATGAAATGCGCAAGCCCCTCGAGATCGCTCATCACCCGCCGTGCAATCGCTTGCTGACGGGTCCTCTCCGCGAAATCCACGAAAAACAAGTCGGGTCCTTCTCGCACCACCGCACAAACATGGCCCACGTGAACAATCACACCTCCACGGCGAAGATAGCGGCGCCGTTCCGTAACGTCTACATAATAGGCTTCGAGTCCGACGGAGCGGGCCAAGGCAACAAAAAAATTGGTGAAAGAGACACAATTGGCCCTGCGTGACTCAAAAACCTCCACCGCGGTCAGGTTCACCCCCGCATCGTAGACGACTCGAAGTGGCCCATGGACAATAGCTCGTGCCAATGCCTGGGCCTTGCCCTGGCTTGTGCGAAAGCCCGCCGTAATTCGCAGCGCAAATCCCACCATCTCAGGAGTCGTTTCCAAGAGGTTCGGCAACCCTTTGGCCCGCTCCCCCAAGCGACGCTCCAAGATTTTTTGCCTGGCTGGAGCGCTCAAAGCCAAACGGCCCCCGGCAGCCGAAGCACAGCCCCCGAGGGCCAAGGCCATCGACCCGACAGTCAAAGAGACAAGTATCCCGGCGGCGAGAGCAGGAAAGATCGACCCATTGCCCCGCTTTGCGTGGAGACCCCGTTTCTTTGCGTTGAGTTCCCCTCGCATCAGGCGCGAGCCCGCACCCGCTGCTCGCCCGGCCACTCCCCTTGATGGAGCGCTGCCCCAAAAGCGAGGCCTCACCGAGGTTCTATGGGTGGCAATGCTCATAAAGATCCACACTCCCATGGGACCACGAAGTTCCCATTCGCTCCGAAACTCCCATCACGGATCATGACTTGGCTGGCTGTGTAATCTATCATAATATGGTATTTTGGGGTTCCGAAGGTTTGGCCTAATTTGTATCTTTCTGGGGTTCGTGTTAAATAAAGGGGTTTCTAGCGGTATGATCGCCCGCCGTGGCGAAAAAAAACCGATGGCGAAAGGAAGGGAACCAGTGACCAAACCGCACGAAGTCGGAGGAGATATCGAGTCCTATTGCACCAAGTGCAGGACTGATACAGCTCACGTAATCGTTGCGCTCCTAGAAGAAAAAGCCAAGCGGGTGGTTTGCAACATCTGCAATGGCGAACACAACTACCGCGTGCCGAAAGCGCAAAGAGCCGCCATAAAAGCGGCGAAGAAAAAGAAAGCCGCCGCGAAGAGGAAAACCACCACGCGACGACGGCGAGTCGTCCCTAAAACCCCCGCGGAACAAGCCGCCGCAGATGCCTCCTCCGTGGAGGAATGGACCGCGAAGCTCCGGGAAATCACCGAAGCTGAGATCGTGGACTACAAGCTTGATGGCATCTACCACCAAAAGGACCTCATTCAGCACCCGACCTTCGGGCTCGGCTTCATCGAAGAGGTTCAGCGCCACCGGGCTCACGTTGTCTTTCTAGAGTCAAAGAAGCTCCTTATCTGCCAAGACGCCAAGAAAAACCTGGCTTCGGCTGAATAACCCGTGACCTCCGAATCCAATCCAGCGACAAGAACATTACTCCGAGACGCCAGCCGGATGGCTGGCAAGCGGGTTGAGGTGGCGGGCTGGGTTCACCATCTGAGGAAGCTTGGCGGTATCACCTTTTTGATCTTGCGGGATCGAAGCGGCCTCTTACAGATGGTGGCACGAAGCGGGATTCCCCAGGGAGAGCTGCCTCCACCGGAGTCAGTGGTGCGTGCCGTGGGCCGATGTCTTGAAGAGGCCCGCGCTCCCGGCGGGGTCGAACTCCATATAGATCGGTTGGAGATCTTGGCTCACGCCGGGCAGCCGCTGCCAATCCATGTGGGCCAGCCGCGCACCGAGGCCCTCAATCTCGAGACAGTCCTGGATCACCGGTCGATCTCGTTGCGGGCTCCCAAGCGCCTTGCCATCTTCCGCCTCCAATCGGCGATCCTCGAATCTTTCTCGGCGGCCCTCCGGAAGATGGAATTCACGGAGATCAAGAGCTCTAAGCTTGTCTCTTCCGGCACGGAAGGCGGCAGCAATCTCTTTTATCTAGATTACTTCGGAAAAGCCGCCTTCCTTGCACAGTCTCCACAGTTTTACAAGCAAATTCTTGTGGGTACAGGCTTGGAACGCGTTTTCGAAATCGGGCCGGTCTTCCGCGCCGAGCCCCACAATACCTCCAGGCATCTCAACGAATACACCAGCCTGGATTTTGAAATGGGATTCATCGACGACGAAAACGACGTCATGGATACCGAGGCAGAGGTCATCGGCCAAATCATCGAACACCTTGCCAACCATTGCCGCTACATCTTTGATCTATACGGCCAACAGATTCCCCAAGCGGCAGAAATCCCACGCCTTCCACTCCAAGATGCCGGCCGCATCCTCACGGAACAATTTAGCGTACAGGAGCGGATCTTCCACGACTTGAGCCCGGCGGAAGAAAAACAGCTCTGGCAGTGGGCACGGGAAGAGCATGGTTCCGACTTTCTCTTCATTACTCGCTACCCGGCCAAGAAGCGGCCCGTCTACACGATGCCCTGCCCAGAGAACCCGACGTTGACCCGATCTTTCGATCTCTTGTTCCGCGGCCTGGAAATCACCACTGGTGGGCAACGGATCCACGATTACCGGCAACTGGAGGACAACATGCGGAAATTCGGGCTCGATCCCGCCGATTTCAAGGACTACCTGGAGTGCTTCCGCTACGGGATGCCACCTCACGGCGGTTTGGCCATCGGCCTTGAAAGACTGACCATGCAGCTCTTGGGGCTCGACAATGTTCGAGAAGCCTCTCTTTTTCCAAGAGACAAGGAACGCCTGAGGCCCTGACAATAACGAGGCTCCGAGGCCCCAACCCTTTTTCCGGTAGAAGGCTCAAACATGGATTCTCAACCTTCCCCCATCCCCGGCGATCATTGGGAGACGGATCGCGCCGTCCAAAGCCTCTCCCATGCGCTGGACGGGCAACATATCCTCTTGGTCGTCACTGGCGGCATCGCGGCACTCCTATCGCCACTCCTGGCCAGGGAGCTCCGCCGACACGGCGCCAAGGTGGAAGCGACCATGACTCGGGCGGCCAGAGAGTTCATCGGCGATCTCTGCCTGGAGTGGGCGACGACGAATCCCGTGACAACTGGGCTCACAGGGAAAGCAGAGCAGACGCGCCTCCACGATCTCATTCTGGTTTCGCCCTGCACTCTCAACGCTGTAGGTAAAATGGCGGCGGGAATCGCCGACGACGCAGCCCTGACATCTATCGGCGCGGCTTTCGGAGCCGGAATTCCCGTTGTCATTGTTCCCACGATGCACGAAAGTCTCTGGCACAATCCCATCTTCCGGCAAAACCTCCACCAGCTTCAGAAAGCCGGTCTAATCCAAATCGTTCCGCCGCTCGTAGCAGAGGGCAAGGCGAAATACCCGGGCCAGGATGCCGTGATCAGGGTCGTCCGTCGAGCCCTGTCCCGGTCGCCCATCAAGGGTCGCCGAATTCTTCTGACGGCAGGACCCACCCGCGGCCCCATCGACGCCGTGCGTTACATCCAGAACCGCTCCAGCGGCCGGCTTGGATGCCTTTTGGCGGCTGAGCTCGATGCCCGTGGAGCAGAGGTGACTCTCATCTACGGGCCGGGAACCGCAATCCCACCGAAGGGAGTCGAACTGGTTCCCGTGGAAACGCCTCGCCAAATGCTCGACGCCGTCCTCAGCCTTGGCCAGAAACAGCAGCCATTCGCCGCAATCTTCGCCGCCGCCGTCCTCGACTACGTGCCCACTCGCCCTCGCCAGGAAAAGCTCCCGTCAGGCGGAGAGCTCCAGGTGGAATTCCAGACCACACCAAAGATCATTCTCGAAGCAGACAAGCTTCGGCTGCCCTGGATTAAGGTCGGCTTCAAACTCGAAGCCGGCCTGAGCGACGCGGAGCTCATGGAGAGAGGCAGCGCGTTTTTGAGGCGCTCTGGCGTCGAGATCGCTGTCTGCAATCGCCTGGAAGACGTGAGCATCGACGGTCACCGGGGAGTTGTCCTCACCGCCTCTTCCCACCACTGGGCGGAAGGTCGGCAAAATCTTGTCCACGCCATTGCCGCCGCCTTGGAAGAAAAAGCGACTCACTAGGCAATTTTACCCTTCTGCCTCACCGGCCAGCCTCCGCCTAAGAAGCCGCACTCCCACGAACAAGAACCCGGCAAGTAGGCCCAACGCGAGGGGCGTTGACGATCCCGCCGGAGGGCTGCACCCACGGGCCAGGAAGCAGGTCAAGGCTCGATCCATGAGATTCGAGAGAGCCTCGTCGCTCTTGAGTGCCCACGGGGTTGCGCTGGCTCCGATGCCCAAGACCTGACCGCCGGCCTGGTGCTGAAAATAGAGGATCGTCCCCGTTTTTGTCGGTTCGAAGGCAATACCGCAAGGCTCTATATGCGATCCAGGGATCTAGACGAGGAGGACTCCTAGAAGGGAGCCGAGCAAGGCAGTGCCGCGTTTTCGGACGTTATGAACGAACTCAAAAAAAACGAGGTAGGCAGGCAGGTGCTCCTGGGAGATACCCCGGTGCGATCGGAGCCATGAGCGCAAAAGGGACCAGAAACCCTCCATCGTATTGACATGAACCTCGCAAAACCCGCCGGCATCGTCGTCACGAGCATATTCGCCCTTGCTATGGCAGACAGTCTCATGAGCGTAACCCCAATCCTCCAAACGTGCGTAAATATCGTATTCATCGGTGTAGATGAGGGAATCAGGAGCAATAGTTTTCTTGATGATGGGCTCGATGGTGACTTGTTTGACGTTTTCCAGCATCTGGATCGAGACCTGACCGCCCCGCTCGTGCATTCCAAAGATCGGGGGCTTCTCTTTCTCCAGCGTTCCGCGGCCTCGCGCACCCTTCAGTCGACGCCTTCGACCTTCGCGCCCTTTTTTACTTCATCGCACTCCACATGACCTTTGAGCTTTACTGGTGGTCGAGCCACTTCGATCCCTATCCTGAGCTGGGCGGATCTTCCGCACGCTGTCCTTGTTTAGCCCTAATTCTCGGTGGTGCTCCAGCCCTAGGGCAATGGATCGAAGGCGGCGACAATGGCGAGCAGCGGGCGCCGCGGGAAACTCGCGCCACAGGCGCGGGTCGAACCGATGTGAGCGGAACGCAACACGAAGAAAACAAAGGGTTTGCCGACAACTCCGCCCTAAAAGGAGAGCACGAGCGAAAATTGCGCCCTGGACGGAGAGCACGATCCACTTTCAGGCAGCCATCGTTCCCAAGGAAGAGGCGCCGCGACTTTTCCGGGCATTCCGGATTGGACAGAAGACCTTTCAGAGTTTAGCAATGAGGGTTGGACAGGCCAACCGACTGATTTTTCAAGGACATGAGAGCCCATGAACCCGACCTCCACGGAACCGCTACACTTTCCGCCTCACCCACGGCGCCGCCAAACCAGGCTGGTCCTGGGCCTTACCATCGGGCTTTCGGGCCTGATGCTGGCCATTGTCTGCAGCGCTGCCTATTTCGTTGCCCAGACCGTCTGGTCGAGCATCGCCAAAGACGTGGGCGGTCTTTTCCTTCTCATCCCGGCGGCGGCGGGACTGGGAGCCATGGCTCTGGGAGCCATCATCGCCTTGAGCGGACGAAATGATGGAGTGACCATCTCCGAGGATGAGATCACTCTCGTCCTGGGCTGGCAGACAACCGGGATCTCCCTGGCCGGAATCCGGCGGATCTCCGCTTCCCGGGTCTCCCAGAGGCTCACGGTTCCCCGCTGGCGGCTCGACATCCTGGGCGGAACCGGCGAACAGCTCTCCCTGGAGCTGCCCCCCGGCCCCGAAGCCCCGCTCTTCGATGTTTCAGCGATTCTTCGGGCCATCCTGGAACGCGTTCCCCAGTCCCCCATCCTCTCCAAGGAAGTGGAGCTTTACCTGGAAATCGGCAAGCTGCCAGCACCGGCACCGCAGTGAAACGCGGGCACAGCGCCTTTCCCGCTTCTTGCCGGGCAACCGGGGGCGCCGCGAGAAACTCGTGCCAAAGGCACGGGTCGATACCGCCGCGAGCGGAACACAACCCTCGCCTTGCTCTTTCGGGGCCTTGGTCATCGTTCCGGCCACCCAGTGAACTTCGGGTCCAGCCCCAGGGCTTCCAGCCCTGGAACCCGGCGGAGGCGGCCTCCGGACCTCCGCTGGGAGCGCCGCTCCCAGACCCACGCCAGGGAGCGCACTCATTTCCCGTTGCAACTTGCGGGCAACGGGATC
>JAJRTK010000018.1 GCA_024278345.1 bacterium
CGGATCTTCTGGCTCGGTGGGGGGGAGAGGAGTTCGTGCTCTTGTTTCCAGAAACGCCTCACGAGCTGGCGTTTCGATGTACGGACCGCCTGCGGCAACGGCTTAAGCTCGAGGACTGGGGAAGTGCCAGGGAGTCGCTGACAGTGACATTTAGTGCAGGCGTCGCAAGTTTTCCGGGCCGCGGGATCGACACTCCCGAAGCCCTGCTAAAGTCGGCGGACGAGGCCCTATATGTCGCCAAACGAACGGGGCGGGATCGAGTGGTCTCGGCTGCCTCTCCACCTGACAACCCTTCCCGGCCTCCATCTTCCATTTCGCGGGCCGGCGAACAAGTTATTCAGGAGGAGGGCCAGTTTCGCGCAAGGAGACAGCCACAACAGCCCGGTGGGTGAGGAGCCCCAAGATGACAAGAGCGCAGGCGAGAACTGGTATTCCGCTGAGCAAATCTGCCAAAGGCCCGAGGTCCGGAGAGGCGGAAAAACGCGGTGAACAAGGCGCCGGGAGGCGGTCGGGACGATGGATGCTCCGGCAGCTCTCCAGGTTCACGGTGAAAACTTCAGGATTGTGGTCCACCACCCGGTCGGCTTCTACTGGATTGGCATTGGTATTGGCCTGTCTCGCTCCACTTGGAGCATCGACGGTTTTAGGGGCAACGCCCTTTACGAGGTTCGCGCTTTGTATCGGCAACGAGAGTTACCTCGAAGATGCTTTGCGAGGCCCGGCTCCAGCCGCGCGTACGGTATGCTCAGCCCTCCGGACTCGGGGTTTCCATGCCACTATCGCTCTCAACGCCGGCCACGACAAGATGGAAAAGGCACTGAACGCCTTTCTGGCCAGGCTCAACCACCGGGCCATCGGCTTTCTTTTCTATTCCGGCCATGGGATTCAGGTTCAGCGAAAGAGCTACATGCTCCCCATCGACGTCGTTCCCCGAAGCCCCGCGGATGTCCAGATCCAAGGCTGGGCCATCGAGGAAATCCTCCAACAAATGCAGGTGGTGGGAACCCCCGCGGGCATTGTCGCCCTGGACGCCTGCCAAAAGGTCTCCTACTTCCGCGATCTGGCTCCCCAACCAGAGGGCCTGGTGAAAACGGTGGCTCCCCCATGGACCTATCTGGCTTTGTCGGCTGCTCCCGAACAAAACTGTCCTTCCAAGGGCAAGAAGAGATTCTCTGTCTACGCCGATGCGTTGGCGAAAGCTCTGATGACCGCGGACCTGGAAATTGACGAAATCTTCGCCGCCGTGGAGAAAGAGATTTCCGAGGCCACAAAAGGTCGGCAACGCCCCTACCGCAGCGACGGAATCCCGCATGACCTCTATCTGTCGGGCTCCATGACCCGATCCTCCTATACGGCCCAGGCGGCGGCAAGCCATTCTATCGACTGTCCGACGCCTCAAAAGTGCTACGAGCTTGGAGAGATCCACTATTTTGGGAAAAAAGTGCCGAAAGATCTCGGCAAAGCAGCCCGGTACTATGAACTTGCGTGTAACGGAGGCGATGCTCGAGGGTGCGGAGACCTGGGCTTGCTCTACGCCACGGCCCGCGGCGTGAAACGCAACCTTCCCCTTGCCGTCCAACTCTACGCCAAGGGGTGCAACGGGGGATTCGCCCATGCTTGCACGCGCCTTGGGCTCGCGTATCAGAAAGGCATGGGCGCTTCCAAGTCTGGACAAAAGGCAGTGATAGCCTTTGAAAAGGGTTGTAAGAGAGATCCCTCTCAGTGTACCTATCTGGGCTTCATGTACGAACGTGGAGTCGGAACCGAGAAAAACGCCAAAAAGGCCGCCCAACTCTATGAAGCCGCGTGTGAGGCGAAAAGCGCCCTAGGATGCCGCAACATTGGGCTCTTCTACAATCTGGGAACAGGCGTATTTCGCAACTACATCAAGGCCGTCGCGTTTTACCGAGAGGCATGCAAGCTGAAAAAAGTTTACTGCACCTATCTAGGCTACATGTACGACCATGGACAGGGAGTCGAAGAAGATGACCAGAGGGCGGCGGATCTCTATGCAAAGAGTTGTGGCGCCGGGGATGCCAGGGGTTGCGCTTCCTTGGGAACTCTTTATGAAAACGGCAACGGTGTCCCGCAAGACCTTGGCAAGGCGGCCAAGAGCTACGAAAGGAGCTGCGGCCTCGCCGAATCCCACTGCACTTACTTGGGCCTCCTGTATGAACAGGGAATGGGTGTTTCCAAGGACGCTTCCAAAGCAGTTCAGCACTACCGTAAGGCCTGTGATGCCGGGGATACCCGTGGTTGCGCCAATCTTGGAAAAATGCAGGAACTGGGTAAAGGGACAGAGAAAAACCGTTACAAAGCTATTGCAAGCTACGCAAAAGCCTGCAAGAAGGGTAGTGAATGGGCGTGCAAACAGGCGAAACGCCTTCGGTAGGAGGTCTCCAATAGATCCAGCCCCGACAAAACCTAAATCGACCCACGACGGGGAGGATTTTCGGTGGTGCTCCGGCCTGGGGTAGTGGATCGGGAGCTGGGACAATGGCGAGCAGGGGGTGCCGCGGGGAACTCGTGCCAAGGGCACGGGTCGTTACCGATGGGAGCGGCACGTAACCAAAAGAAAGCAAGGGGTTTACCTGGATCCTCGCCCTAGATAAAAGAGACCTATCAGATTCGGTTGACAACTTCACCGCTGGGTCGGGCCTCCTTCCCGGCTCCGTGCAGCCCGGAGGGCGCTACACCGGCAAGATGCCGGTGCCACCGTTTCGGCGAAGAAAATTGTAAAGCAAAAACACGACAATTTGATAGGTTCCAGATAAAAAGCA
>JAJRTK010000019.1 GCA_024278345.1 bacterium
ACAACATCACCGCTGGGGCGGGCCTCCTTCCCGGCTCCGTGCAGCCCGGAGGGCGCTACACCGGCAAGATGCCGGTGCCACCGTTTCGGCGAAGAAAATTGTAAAGCAAAAACACGACAATTTGATAGGTCCCCTACGCGTTTTCCTTTTTTTTTCTGTTCTGTCCCGCCTTGCGTGGATACCCAGCGGACCCAGGGGATCATCGAGTCAGGAGCCAGTGTATCAGCGGCGCCTGTGTGATCTGCTGGCCCCGGTCATCGGCGGAGCCGACCACCGATGACCGGGGCCGATCAGCTCTTGGGTAGCGAGTTTGCGGTCAAGGAGATTGAATCGCGCAAACTTCTGCACGGGACGTGCAACATCTTTCGCGGCGGGGTACCAATCCGCGGGTCCAGAAGTGGTGGGTTCGTGGAGCGGGTGCCCGATTCACTGCAGATCGTGGACCCGAAGGATGGCGTGTCGATTGACGAGAAGCATCTCCTTCTGGGTTTCCAGGACGAGGTAGGGCCGCCGTTCGTTGAGGAGATCCGAGACTCGGGGCCGGATGGTGGGGATGTCAAGGCGCACCTCCCCCATGATCTCTTCGCCCCCCACAAGATCCAATTTGACCTTGGAGCGCGTGGAAAAGGTGTCGGGTGGATTGGTTTCCAGGGGCATGGCAATCCAGCGGACCCCGGCGGTGTGGATGAGCACTGTCGTACCTTGGGGTTGTTTCATGGGAAAGAAACCATCTTCCAGCTCGTGCAGGTAACGGATAAGCTCCTGTTGTTCATCGAGCCCTGGCCGTGTGGTGGCCAGAAAGATGCTCCCCCGCAGAACGGTCCCATCGTTCATGCGGACCTCCACGGTGTAGAGATCTTTGTCAAAGGCGACCTTGTTGCCGTCCCGGGGCAGGCTCAGGGGAGATGTTTCCTTGAGAGATTTGTCTGCTGGGACTGGTTCCATGGCATTTTCCAGGGGATAATCCAGATCCGCCACACCATGGGCGTTCCTCTGGGATCCGTTGGGAAAAGGGGAGTTGCCAGCTACTGAAGAGTCGGGGGAAGAAGATCTGTCTGGGCTCATCGTTTGGCTCCCGGGGATGGTGAAGGCCGTTGTTACGAGTCGCTGGGATGGTGCTTCGGACTGCCCTGCCGCGAATCGTGGTGAGAATCGGGGTTTCAGGTTCCAGGATCTGTGATGCCATGGAGACATAGAAGCAACTTGGGGCTTCCTTCACAAGCCTTGTCATGCCCCGGCTTGTTTTGGCCCGATGATTGCTTTACATCAGACTGAGTGGTCATTCATCTTGCGGGATGGAGAGCTTGCGTGGGGTATCGGGCGAGCAGCGCGAACGGACGTGAGTGATGGGAGCGGAACACAACAAAAAAGAGGAGCCTGTGGCTTGAAAAGAGCCTTGGCTTTCATCTTTTTCCAACTACTGGAGAATACGATGCCGAACCGGTCAACTCTGGCGATGCTCCTTGGCTTTGGTGTGCTCCTTGGTTCTTGGGCCATGAATGCGGATGCAGCGCCTTCGGGATCCTTTCCGTTTCGCCATAAGGTGGAGCTTTATCGGGACAAGGAAGGGGATGTGATGGCCTTCTCGTTGAAGCTTGAACAGCCTTTTCTGGCGGAAGAGTTCGAGAAGAGCAATATCTGCGCCTTCGGCCTCTGGATGGCGGCGCGCACTTGATTTACCCGAAGGAGACGAAGTTTCACCAGAAGCACGCGGCATTTTTCGGGCGTCTTCGTGGAGAGGGTCGGACACGGTTGGAGCTTTCGTACGAGATTGTCTCGGAGAACCTGGATGGCTCGAAGAAAGTGGAGGTCCACCGCGGGATCGTTGAGCTTGGGATTCCTGGTCAGGAGACGGGTTCGCGGACGCTATTCCTTGACTGGGCACGGCATCAGAACGACTATTTTTCCAATATCCTCCGTTACTATCCCAAAGAGACTTTTTTTCAGTACTGCCTGTTGCAATCCCATGCCCGCTATGGGGTGGTGGCGCCGACAATGTTTGTTCCCGGGCCTGGTGACGCCAAGATCGAAGGGGACTTGTACCGGGTATTCACAGGTTCGCTGGCGTTGCAGGAGTCGCTTCAGCGGCAGTCGCTTCGAGGGCGGTCTCGGCCTGGAGATTTGAATATCCACATCAGCTCGCTTCGAGGGCCTGAGCTCAAGTCGTTGGATTATCGGAAGCTGTTGAAGAAGAAGAGGGAAGATGGGGTTGAGCCAGAGCTTCATTCTCTGGCGGCGTTTGTTCCCGACGACCAGTATTTTCTTTACTTCGACTCCATGAAGGTGGCGAACGACCTCGTGGAGATGGGGTCGGAATGGGGAGACAATCTTCTTCGTCTGTTGACCCTCCACGCTCGGCACAACCGGTTGGACCAGAAGCTGGAAACGCAGCTTTGCCTTCGCCGGACGCCCTTGACCAAACTTTTTGCCGATGGTGTCATCGCCGAGATGGCCATGACGGGTTCGGACCCGTTCTTTGCCGAGGGCACGGACGTGACGGTGCTCTTGCGTCTGTCGAAGCCGTTGATTTTCGAAGGAATGGCTTCGGCTTGGATGGAGGAGACGCGGAAAGCTTCTCCCGGGTTGGAAGAGCGGACGTTCAACTACCGTGGACACAAGGTGTTGGCCCGTTACACACCGGATCGGCTGGTGAGTTCGTTCGTGGTGCGGGATGGTGACGTGGTGATTTTTTCGAACTCGCACCGTGCGATCCGGAAGATGGTGGAGACGCGGATCGGCGTATTCCCCGCGCTTTCCAATGCATTGGATTATCGCTACAGCACGACGCTGTTGCCCCCGTCGAAAGAGAAGGGCTCCGGTTACTTCTTCGCCTCGGAGGCCTTTTTGCGCCGGCAGACCTCGCCAGCCATGAAAATTTCGGAAAAGCGGCGTCTGCAGTGCTTCAACAATTTGGTGATGCTCAACAATGCATCGCTTTTCTATCGCCTGGAGTACGGCCGGTCGCCGGAATCCCTGAGCGAGCTTGTGGACAAGAAGTTTGTCGATGCCTCGAAGCTCGTCTGCCCCCATGGGGGCGTCTATGCCTTCGACGCGGATCGAGATACGGGCACCTGTTCCCTCCACAATCGCATACGGTATTTGACGCCCAATGCGGAGTTGGAGGTTTTGAAGGTCTCCAATGACGAACGGAACGAGTACAACCGCTACAAAGAGCGGTATGGAACTTTCTGGAAATCGGTTTTCGACCCCATTGCCCTCCGGATCCATACGGAGCCGGATCTGGCCCTTGAGCTCTTGGTTCTGCCATTCGCCAATGGAAAGATCTACAGGGATTTGCGGAAGGCATTGGACGTGCGAGCCAGCGGTTTCGATGTGTCGAGGATCGCTAAGACGGCCGTGGTTTCGCTTGGAATGGCCCTTGGCCGAGAGTCCGTTGCCCGGTTCCTTCGGCAGATTCCCGGAATCCCCGAGGCCCTCGAAGCCGATCCCACGTTGACGGATCTTGGCTGGATCGGCGACCGGTTAGCGTTCCACTTCTGTGACGGTGACCTGATCCTGGAGGTCGATCCATTGCAACTGAAGACCTTGAACCTCATGGGCGAAACTTCAGTGGGGCTCCAGGCGATGGTGGCCACGACCCTTTTGGCAACGAACCTGCCGATCTACGTCACCATTGACGTGGAGGATTTGGAGAAGGCGGAACGTCTGCTCGAGCAGTTAGCCTCGAGGATCTTCCTGAAAAAAGGCCAGTTTGTTGGGCTTCCCACGGGTCTCGACGCCTACCGGCTCCCGGCCTATCGCGGGACTCCCGTCTACGTTCTGAGCTTTCAGCTCTACGCGCTCAAGGTCCGGCTCCACGTAGCCCTTGTGGGGGAGCAGCTTGTGGCCGCCACCAAGCCTGAAACGCTGCGAGCCGCCATCGATGCCGCCATGACCGAAGGAGCCAAGGAGCCGCCGCCAGCCCATGCCCAGCTCCGCTTCCACCGGCACGCCCTGGACCGGTTGGCCACGAGCTTGGAGCTCTATTGGGCGGAGAAATCACGCCTTTCGTGTCACAGCAACATCACGTCGATCCAGAACTTGGTGAAATTGTACGGCATTGCTATTGAGGAAGTTGATCGCCTGAGCGAGCTGAAGTACGGCGTCCGCTATTATTGTCCCGACGGAGGCCACTACAGCTACGACGAAGGGCGGGATCAGGTGGTTTGTTCGGTACACGGCAATCGCCAGAGCTCCCGTCAAGATCCGGCCTCTCCGGCGGAGAGCTCGTTTCAGCGGTTTATCCAGAGTCTTGATGAGGTGGTAGCGACGCTCCGCTTCAGTGAGGAAAGCCTGTTAGCGACGCTGCGGGTGCGGCGTCCGGAGCGGTAGCTATTGGAGGGCCCCGTACCACCGAAGTCGGCGGGCCCCGTAAAAACGTGATCATGCGCGGGTTTCGACAGGAGAGAGCAAGGAACGGCGGGGTTTCCGGGAAAAGATCCGGGAGAGTCTGGGTTGACGCTGTCCTTCGGTTGATCGGTCTGGAGGTTGTGCTATGGTCAGGGGCGCAAGTTGTGGGCTTTTTTGAACGCCAAGGAGGTGGCTCGTGGCGGTCCATGTGGAACGGTTGGATTCAGGAGTGCTCTGCGTGACATTGCAGCGGCCTGACCAACGGAATGCTTTGAATTTCGAGCTTTTGGGCGGGATGAACCGGGGCGTGGGTCGGGAGCTGCGGGCTGGCGGGGTTCGGGCCATCGTCGTTCGGGGAGCTGGCGGGTATTTTTCCGCCGGCGCTGACCTCAAAGAGATGCATGAGGCACGGACGGCCGGGCCGGAGGGGCGGAGGCGGCTGGAGCTTGCCATGGCCGAGCTCATCTACACGATGACGAACTTTGCGACACTTCGAATTCCGACGATTGCCCTTGTGGAGGGTGGGGCTTCTGGTGGAGGCGTGGGATTGCTGGCATCTTGCCAGATCGTGCTGGTGAAGGAAGGCGCGATATTCCGGCTGCCGGAGACGCAGATTGGGCTCTTTCCCTTTATGATCTCGCCCGTGCTGATCCGGCGGATGGGGTTTCGGTCCTTTCTGGAGATGACTTTGAGCGGGAAACGGGTCCTGGCTTCGGAGGCATTGGAGCTGGGGCTTGTGGATGAACTGGTCCGGGAGCTTCCCGATCCGTCGAGTTTGGTGGAACGGTCGGCTCGACCTTGGGCTGTGTGGCCTTCTCGGGATGGCAGCGATGAGGTTGATGCGGCGGTGGCTTCCTATTCCTCGGCTCCGAAACACCTTTTGCAGGCGGCGGCGAAAGCTGCGTTGATGCAGAGGTCGATGGCTTTGCCCATCGCCATGAGGACTGGCGCCATCGAGCTTCAGGCATTGGTGTCCAAGATGGGAGAGATGTGATGGTAGCCACTTGGGCTGAGATTCATGGAGTGTACGGGTTTCTTGGTGACCAGCTCTATAAGGGGATGGTCGATGCCGTCTTCAGCTCGGGTGTGGGGGGCTACCTTGTGGCCGATTATTTGTCGGAAGACACCTTCCAGATCATGAAGACGAAGCTGCGGCGGGAGCATTTTTTCGAGACGTTCCTTGAGAACATGCTGGAGAGTGTGGTGGCCCGGGGGATGTACGACCGGCGTTTGAAGATGGTTTGTAACGCCGGGGCTTTGGACCCTCTGGGGTGTGCCCGGAAGCTGGCGAATCACCTCCAGGGGCTGGGGATTCCCTTGCGGGTTGCCGCGGTGACCGGTGACAATTTGACGGACCGGCTGGACGAGCTTGGAGAGCTCCGTCACATCTCTTCTGGTGAGCCGATGCCAGGCAAGTATCGTCGCCGGTTGACCTCGGTTTCGGCCTACATCGGCGCGAAGGAGGCAACGCAAGCTCTTGCCGAGGGTGCCGACATCGTCGTTGCGGGCCGGATGACCGATGCTGGTTTGGCGCTTGCCTGTGCCGCCCACGCCCACGGATGGAGCTACGGTGGTGACGTTCACCGGCTGGCGGCGGGGGTCCTGGCTGGGCAGCTATTGAGTTGTGGCGGGCAGTGTGTTCGCCCCGTGGAGCTTGCGGGATCCGATCCCGCGGCGGTAGGCGGATTGATCTATCCTACGGCGTGGGTGTCGGAAGAGGGGCGGATCCGGGTCTCCAGTCCTTCTGGCGCGACTCGGGAGAGCGTTCTTAGCCACCTGTTTTACGGGATTAGCCAGCGGGAGTTCATCGATCCAGATGTGACGGTGGACCTTGGGGATGTGGAGGTGGAATCGCTTTCCCTTGCGGAAGTCGAGGTTCGGGGAGTCCGCGGTTTGCCGAGGCCGGAGAAGCTCAGGGTGCTGATCCTTTGTTCTGGCGACTCTGTGACCCTCAAGGGGATGCTCCAAGTTCCCCTTTCGGACTTTCGGGCGTTGGGAACGGATGGATTCAGGCGACTCATTGGCGCCAGGCTTCGTGGCGGTGGATCTTTGGTGGCCGACGAGGGGATCGACGTCGAGCATTTGGGAGACACCCATCGAACATCATCGATCTTTTTGTCCATCCGCTTCGGCCAGAAAGTTTACGCCAAGATTGGGCGAGGCCAACTCCCGTCGCTCCTAGTTTCGGGAATCAACGGCGGCTATGCCGGGATGCCCCGCATCGAGCACGAAACCATCATCTGGGATGCCCTTGTGGCGCGATCCCTGGTGGAACCTCATCTTCAGGTGGCCCATATGACCGAGGATCTCGGCGACCCGACGGATTTGCGGTCACAGGGAGGGAACAGATGACATCTTCACCCTTCGATACGTTTCCGCGGGATCTTCTTCCCGAGCTGCTCTACGTTTCTTCGGGGGAGGACAAGGGCGACGACGTGAACTTCGCCATCGGCATTCGCGGCGTGGATGGCATGGCCGAGCGGCAGCGGCTTTTCGAGCTCCTGTTGGCATGGGTCACCCAGGAGCGGTGCCAGGAGATCCTAGGCGCGCCTTGCTTGGTGGTCCCGTTTCCCAAGGTCCAGGTTGTGAATGTCGTTGCCCTGGGCCTGCTGACTCGGGAGCGCTTTGACAAGCAGGGCAAAGGGCTTGGCCGCGGGTTCCTCGAATTAGCGAAAAAATCCCTCGCCGCGGCTTCTTGATCCAATGGAGTCGCCGCATCTTTCCCGTCGCTGGACCTTGAGAGACTGGGTTCTTTTCTCAGGGGCTTTGCTTGTGGCGCTGGGGTTAGGGCTTTCCCTGGCCGATCCGGAGCTCGTGGGGATCTGGGAGGACGATGCTATCTATTTGTCGGCGGCGGCGGCTCAGGCCAGGGGGGCCGGCCTCGCCATCGAGCTTTTGCCTGGATCCCCGCTCTTGGCGAAACAGCCGCCCCTCTATCCCTGGCTCTTGTCCCTGGTGATTCGAGCAGGCGCGGATCTGGCGCATCCTCGTGGTCTCTGGTGGATCCTCCTGTTTCAAGGCTCGATCTTTGCCTTCGCCGCGGCTCTTTACGGCGGGGTTCTGCTTCGCCGGATGGAGCTTGGTTTGGCGGAGCGGGTGGCGGCACTGGTGTTGTTCGTCGTCAACGCAACGATCCTGGGAGTGGCCACGACCACCATGTCGGAGGGGCTGTTCTTACTGCTTTTCACGGGACAGCTCCTCTGCCTGGTTCCCCTGTTGGGCATGACTGCGGTGGAGAAGGATACGAAGCCCCCTGGCCTCGCGTCTGGCGTCTCACGGAAATCGGGCCCCGGGAGGGGGTGGCTCCTGGCGTTTCTCTTTTTCGCATTCACCACGGCGGTGTGCGCGACGCGTGGGATAGGATTGGTCATGTCGTTGGGCTTCCTTCCCCTTTTGCTTGCTCGCCGCAGGTGGTTGGCGGTGGTGGCCCTAGCGACCGCGTTTGCCCTGGCTTTGGGTGTCAGTGGCCATTTGCGGGCCAAGGCTCGTGCGGATCGAGAGGCCCGCCTTGCCTCCATCCAGATGTCTCTCAGCTATTACGTCGATTATGACAATCAGTTGTTTTTTTACCGGAAGGCCTGGGCCGAGGGAGGCACCGGCGGGCTTTTGAGGGCCTTGGGCGCCGTGGCCGCTGCCAATGCCGAGAGCGGGCTCGACTCCTTCGCGCAGCTCTTCTTTCCCACCCGGAAGCTCCAGCAGCCGGGGAGCCAGGAAGCTCCATGGTCCAGGCGCTTGGAGAAGAGCATGGGCCTTGCCCTGTTCTTGTTGTGCCTCCTGGGGCTCTTGCAGGGGGACCGGACCCGATGGGCTCTTGTTCCGCCGCTTCTTCTTTTCACGTGCTTTTTCGCGGTTTGGACCTGGCCTTTCAGCGCCAGGTTCTGGGTCTCGGCCATGCCCTTGCTTGCGGTGGGGCTGGTCCGGGGCTGTAGAAAGTTTGACAGGATTGGGCCTTTCTTGCTCTGGAGCCTGGTGGTGGCCTCGGCCTCCATGCATGGGCTGGTGCTGGGCCAGCGGATGTTTCCTGGCCAGGCCACGGCCGCCGGAACCTCGGTTGCATCAACGGCCAATCCGGCAAGCTCGGAAAACCAATCCACCCCAGAGGAAGCTCCCCCCATCGATGAATTGCAGCGCTACCGAGCCTGGCTACGGGATGCCGTGGCCGGAAGGCGCCAAGATCTTCTGCTGGGGGGGTTCACGACCCTTTGGACTGCAAGAACCGTGGGAATCCGCGGGCTTTGGATTGGAGCTCTTCTCGACCCCGCGGACCAGGTGTCGGTCACCCTTCAACTAAGGGACGGGGCGGATCCCGAACCGCGCACGATCCGAAAATTTGCCCAGCGGCTGGCGGATCTGGCGCAATTCTTGCCACCCGGGGCCCGGGTGCTAGTCCAGGTCGATGGCAGCCTTTCCCCTCCGGTTTTCCAGCTTCTCCAAGTTCTGGCTTCGGCCGGCCTGCTCCGGGAGTTGAGCCCGCCCAGTCCTGTCGCCCGGCTGTACGAGTTTATCTTACCCCTTTCCAGGCCGGGGCGGTCACGATGAAGGTTTGGCAAACCATCCTGGGCCACAGCGCATGGACGGTGACTAGGCGGCGCGAGCTCAGGTGGTTGCGATGAAGATCGGGCAAATCATCCTGGGCGAAAGGGAACGGGTTGAGCTGAGTCTCCGGGAATCGCCCCTTGGCTCGGACGCGGAGCTCGTGGTCCGCGTCTCCATCCAGCTCCACAAGCTGCAATGCACGACCTCTGGTTCCTCGACCTGGGCCGCGCTCCTGCGGTTTCGCTCGCAGCTTTCCACCATGGTAAGGGATCTTGAGGGCTCTTGCATCCTGGACATCAAAGGAGGCGGCCGGATCGACGGCAGCTTCAATGCGCAGGGGCACGTGGTCTTTCTCATCCAAGCTCAGGGTAGCTCCCGAGGAACAGGCCACGAGTTCAAGCAGGGCAGTCAGTGGGCGTTGAGTGACCGGTTTGCCTGCTTTCCGGTCTGCCTTCACGAGGCCGTGGACCAGTGTGATCGTGCCTTGAGAAGCACCCGTTGACTGGCGAAATCTACCGTTTTTACCGCGAAATCTCATGGCTTGTGGGGCGGAAGGTCGGCCGCTGGTCTTTCCTTTGGGTTGGGTTCCGCTCGCGTCGCCGGCCATCCGGCCATCGCCACTCGCCTCTTCTCGCCCTCGCCACATTTCGAGCCGGGTTGGGGTCAAAAGTGGGGTCAAACGGCAAAAAGGAGTATCTGGTTCCCGGAAAAACAAAAGCCGGAAACCCGATAAACACGAGCCTCCGGCTAAGTGGGCTGTCAGGGACTCGAACCCTGGACCGACGGATTAAGAGTCCGCAGCTCTGCCAGCTGAGCTAACAGCCCATTGCCGAAAAACGACCCCCTTAGGATAGCATCCCCTCCCTGATTGTTCAAGAGTCAAAAGAGAGCGATTCGGGGGAGAACAGGGCCTCGTTTGCTTCTATTTTTGAACTTCCATATCTGCCCATCCCCCGTCTCTTGCTTGGGTGGCCAGGGCCTCCGCGGGCCTCGTCCATCGTTCGGGCCACTCTCATGAACCCAGGGTGGAGGGCGGCCATCGCCTCCCACTTGGAGCGCCAGGCAGAGCCTCGCATTTCAGGGCTCTGCCCAGACCCGCAAGGGGGGCGAGCGCTCCCCCCACCCACAGCCGGCGGAGCCGCGCAACCATGCCGGCAACCGGAACCGACTAAAGGGAGAATCGGTTTTGCCGCGCCCTGGACGAGTCGGGTATCCACCTAAGCTGGGACACGCAACAAAACCAAAAAAAGACGCGGAGCGTACAAAAACGTGGGTCCAGGGAGGTAACTCCCTGGTGGGTGCAGGGCGAAGCCCTGCCAGGGGACGGGGGATGGAATCCCCGGACGACCTTCGGGTAACGCACGGCGTGACCCTTCGAGTCACGCAAACGTGACCCGCCAAGCAACAGCGAGGCGTTGCCCGGACGCTTTCGATTCCACAGTCCCGGGAATGTCCCGCCTTGCGTGGATACCCCGTGGATACTCATGTGCAACAGGCTCCTAGCGGTCTATCATGGGTTTCTTGGACAATGAATGATAGATCCGCATCTCCTTCTCGATACCCGACATTCCTCCAACGGCAACGAAGAACACAAGCCCAGAATCTCTCGCATTGGTGGTGTTGGCCTCTTTCATCTCAGCCAAAAGAGCGTCGTACTCTTCAAAGTAAGTGTTCTGCTCCACATCGTCCTCATAGAGCTTCAAAATCTGAATGAGGAACATGATTCGTTTCTTGCGGAGATAGTCTGACGCGCGGGTCAGCCTTACGACGTCGCCAGCCATTGTGACGATGACCATCCCGGTGATCTCTATTGGGGAATGGGCATCGTTGAAAAAATCGAGACCAAAGGTCTGGGGGGCCGTCCAGTGGGCACGCGAGAAAACGGCAGCCAGCACTGGCCGCGGTTCAAGGGTGAACTTGAAATCGCGGGGATCATATTCTTTCTTCTTCCGGGTCCGTTTCGCCTTTGACCCGGAACACTGGTAAAGGACTTTGCTGTTTTTCCAGTCGTCTTTGCAGATGACAGACCCATCGACATCCGGGCCGCGGCGGCAATCGACTCCACCGTGAGAGCTACACGCTCCATCAACTTCCGCGCAGTCCTCTTTACACCTCTTGATTGAAAGGGGCGCGCGAAAGCTCTCCACGTCCGGCTTTGGCCCGGGGGACAACGGCAGCGACGGGGCGCGAAACTCCTGGATATACTTCCGGTTCAGTTTGAGAACGCCTCGCGACCTCAGAAGTCTGGCAAGCCGAGCCGCATTCATATTAGCCCAGATCACTTGCTCTCCCACCTGTCGGTTAAGCCCTATCTTCCCAAGGCTCTTGCGTTTCCCTCCCTTCTCGATCTGCGGCGACAGTGTGAAACTCACATAGCTCTTCATCTCAGGTATTCCAAAGAATCTCGCGGAAAACCGCACGGTTCGTGTGAGGAAATTACGGAGCCGGAAGTAGGGACCAGGCACGAGGTATTCGATGGCGACAGCATCACCTCCGTCCGACTCCGTGATGGATACAGATAGTGTGGGATTGTACGACGCACTACCATAATTCCGAACCACCAACTGCTCGATGACGTGTTCTCTGGAGCCGAAAGGATAGAGCTGGCGTTCAGCGCCCCGAACCGAAGCGAGGCAGTTCATCAGCACCAGAAACACAGGGAGGAGCCAACCAGGAAAGCGACGCATCGTCTGTTCTCCACAGGTAGGGGTATCAACGTAAGCCGGGACACCCGCCAAAACCAAGACGCAACGCGTCGTACATGAATGTGGGTCCAGGGAGCGAGCTCCCTGGTGGGTGCGGGGCAAAGCCCTGCCGGGGACCGGACCCACTCGTTCCGTAATGGTGGAAGCGATTGAAGAAGAAAGCGTTTCCCTTTTTCGTCAATTGTGTGGGAAAATGAAAGAGGTCGTCGCTTTTTGCTTTGTATGTTTGGCCTCGTCCATCGTTTCGGCCACCCTCTCGAAAAACGCGTAGCGTACATAGAGGGGTCCAGGGAGCTAGCTTCCTGGCGAGGTCCAGGAGCAGCGCTCCTGGCGAAGGTCCGGAGGCGGAGCCTCCGCCGGGGTCC
>JAJRTK010000020.1 GCA_024278345.1 bacterium
AAGATGCCGCTGCCACCCTTTCGCTGCTGCCGTTTTTCCAGCGGCTGGATGCTGAGGCTGCCTTTTTCCAGCGGCAAGATGCTGGTGCCACCTTTTCGCTGCTGCCGTTTTTCCAGCGGCTGGATGCTGAGGCTGCCGTTTTTCCAGCGGCAAGATGCCGCTGCCACCTTTTCTCCAGCCGCAGGATGCCGCTGCCACCTTTTCGCTGCTGCCGTTTTTCCAGCGGCTGGATGCTGGGGCTGCCGTTTTTCCAGCGGCAAGATGGTGGGGCCACCCTTTCTCCAGCGGCAAGATGCCGCTGCCACCTTTTCGCTGCTGCCGTTTTTCCAGCGGCTGGATGCCGCTGCCACCCTTTCTCCAGCGGCAAGATGGTGGGGCTGCCATGGCGGCGCCGCGGAGTGTAAAGCAACACCGCGGGGATTTGATAGGTCCCAACGGATCCACCTTCGACTGGAACTCCAACAAGAGGTAGATCTTAAGCTAGGTCTCCCCCACCCGGACCCGCCACACCATGTCTCCTCCTTCCCGCCGCCGCCAATCATCCGTCACATAACTCCCGCTTCGCCGCTCCAAAGTACCAAAGTCCAGATTCGCCACCACCGGCACATCTACGACCCCCTGGAGCAAATCCTTCACAATCCTCGGATGCGCAAAAAGCTGTTTGTATCCTTCATCATAATGCAGCAATTCCAAGCTCCTCCCGTCATGCGAACTCATTCAATCTTGCCCCATCCATTCGAATCCATCCCTCCAATTCACCACAATAGGCCAGGTTCACAGAATTCCCAGAAGATTCGAACGGCATATCGGCATCTATCGCCGAAAAACTTCAAAGGCGTGGGTCGTGCCGAGGCGAGCGGCCCTCCCATGCGGCAAAGAGGGGAGTTCCACTCTGTGCCCTAGCTGAAGAGGGCCACCGCAAAATAGCCCCGAGGCTCACCCGCCTTCCAAGCGAACGAGGAGTTGGCCGCCCTCCACCTGCCGCCCTTCTCCCACCAGGATCTCCTGGACGATCCCGTTGGTGGGCGCCGCGACTGTCTGCTCCATCTTCATGGCCTCGAGGACCAGCAACGGAGCGCCCTTTTCGACCTTTTCGCCAGCGCTGACCAGGATCTTGGTGATCTTCCCCGGCATGGGAGCCTGGCAGCCGTCCCGGGACTCCAGGTCGTCCTGGAGGGGAAAGCGTGGGATCCGTTGGAGTTGCACGACACGGGGGGCAAGGTGGATGAAGAAGGTTTCTCCTTGGCGGGCGAGGCGGAAGCGGCGGCGGTGACCATCCACGGAGAGGGTGATCCGGGGGCCCTCCAGTTCGTGGATCCGCGCCACCCGGGATTCGCCACCATCCACTCGGAGGCTCAGTTCTCCTGGTCTTTCCACGTGGTAGTCCACGGTGACCGTGCGGTCTCCGACGCGATAGGACACGCGCTGCTCCCGATAGGGATTGTTCCGCCAGCCTGAAGGTATGGCGGGCAGGATCTTTGCAGCAGCTCTGCGCTGCTGGTAGGCCCAAGCGGTGGCAACCAGGGCAGCCAGTTCCGCCACCTCCGGCCCGGGGTTAGACGCCAGGGTTCTTGGAGGAAACTTCTTCTGGATGAAGTCGGTGGACAGGCGGCCCTTCTGGAATTCTCGATGAGAAAGAAGTCGCCGCAAGAGATCGATATTGGTGGCGACCCCCAGGACCGACATCCTTTCCAACGCCCGGAGCATCCGCTGCACCGCCTCACTGCGGCTGGCCCCATGGGTGATCACCTTCGCCAGCAGAGGGTCGTAGTGGACGGAGACCTCCGATCCGGTCTCCACCCCGGAATCGACGCGCAATCCGGGCACGTCGGGCAGGTGCCAGTCCAGGATCGTCCCTGTGGACGGCAAGAAGCCCTTCCCGGGCTCTTCCGCGTAGACCCGGCATTCCACGGCGTGGCCGCTCTGCCGGAGATCCTCCTGCCCGAAGGGAAGCGGCTCCCCGGAAGCGATGCGAATCTGGAGCTCCACGAGGTCCAGTCCCGTCACCAACTCCGTCACCGGATGCTCCACCTGGAGCCGGGTGTTCATCTCCAGGAAGGAAAAACTCCCGTCGGGAGCCAGGAGAAACTCCACAGTTCCGGCGCTCTGATACCCCACAGCCCGGGCCGCCTGGACGGCCGCCGCCCCCATGGCGCGGCGAAGTTCCTCCCCCACGACCGGCGACGGCGTCTCCTCGATAATCTTCTGATGCCGCCGCTGGATGGAGCATTCCCTCTCGAAAACATGAACGACGTTGCCATGCTTGTCCCCCAAAACCTGGATCTCCACGTGACGAACCGGCCGGACGAGCTTTTCCAGGAGAAGCGTATCGTCACCAAAAGTGCTCCGTCCCAGCCGGCGAGCTTCGGCCAGAGCCCCAGGCACCTCCCCTTCCCGTTCCACGATGACCATGCCCTTGCCACCGCCGCCGGCCGAAACCTTGACCAGGACCGGGAAGCCGATCTCCAGGATCTTCCCATGGAGGGTTTCGTCACTCTGGTCCTCGCCGTCGTACCCCGGGGTGACGGGCACGCCATGCCCGGCCATGAGCTTCCGGGATTCGATCTTGGAGCCCATGAGGCGGATGGCCTCCGGCGGCGGTCCTATGAAACGGATCCCGGCGAAGGCGCAGCCTTCGGCAAAGAGGGGGTTCTCCGCCAAGAATCCGTATCCTGGATGAATGGCGTCGGCTCCGGTCCTGAGGGCGGCGTCCAGGATCTTTTCGATGGAGAGATAGCTCTCCGAGGCCGGCGCCGGCCCCAGGCGCACCGCTTCGTCGGCGAACCGCACGTGAGGCGCGTTCTCGTCGGCATCGGAATGGACGGCGACAGTCGCGATCCCCATCCGGCGGCAAGTGCGCAGGATCCGGAAGGCGATTTCGCCCCGGTTGGCCACCAGGATCTTTTCGATGGTTTTCATGGGCTTCCTCGGGATGACAGGTCCATGGATGGTCAAGTTTATTGCTCCCGCCACCCTATAGCACCTGCCCTCGTCCGGAACCAGCCCGCGCAAGCGATTCCCATGGGGCATCGAGGATGGGCTCGGGTGCCACGAAAAAGACCGAAGATCGGGGTTCCCGGCCCGGACGGCCCTCCGGGCAATGACTGGAGGAACGGACGTAGCCAACGCGTCTTCCAGCCTGCACACCCAGCTAGGGGCGGAATGGAGTGTGCAGAATACAGCTCAACCCTGCCAATAGCCCAAACCCCATTCGTCCACTCCAACTCCACGACCTGATTGCCCACCTATCTCTCCGTCAGCGTCTGCGCCGACTCCAACGACTCCAACCAAACCAGTTCTCTCACCCTCCCCTTTTTCACCCGGCGCCCCCCCCTGGAAAACCGGCCAAACCTTTGTTCCAGCAACCGGGTTACGAACTTCCGGCGCCCCTCCACCAGGCCTTCGCGGCGGTTGCGCCCGGCGTCGCGACGTATTGGGCCCAGAACGATGGACGTAGCCTTCCCAAGACGCTCCGCGCCCCGATCATGCTCTCAAATGAGTGACGGTCATTCAACTCAACCTCCTCGGCGATGTTCCCTGCGGCAAGGTGACAGCAACGTCGCGACCACGGGACGTGCGGAGGCAACACGACCGGTGGATGCCAATAGGTTCACGCAAAGGGCGGGGAACAAATGTGGCATTGGGCCTAAAAAAAGAGGGGCAAAAAACTGGCTGATTTCGCCCTCGGAACCCGGCAGAGCCCGTGGTCACGAGGATGAGGCCGGGGTTGACAAAAAAAAAACTGCTTTGTTCCACTCTTCACCAACGGGCATCCCAGCGGAGAACCCCTTAGACGGTATCTTCCACGACCCGGAACAGGTGAATGCAATCGGGGACTCGCCACTCTGTCTTGCCCTTCCGAGCAACACCGGCTCGTCCCCTCGACAGAAAGATCAATGGCGTTCCTTCGCCATCCCACCTTTTCATCAATGGGGAGTAGACTCGTGATTCAACGTTCTTCCCGTGCAATCTTCCTGCACGCACTCTTACTCATCTCACTCATCTTGCCGGCAATGGCAACCTCCAAGGTGCCTACCCTCGATCCCCTCGCTCTTACCTCTGGCGCCATCTATTCCCACCCCGTGCGCCTCCAGGTCCTTCAAACCTACCGAGACCACGACATCGATCTCTTCCTTGATGGACAGCTCCTTCTGGACGATGCCACCATCGAACAGGACGGCACCTACCGACTCACCTTCGAAACCTCGGAAGAAATCATACCCCCCCTCTTTTTCACCATCGACAGAACTCCACCAGAGATCCGCTTCACCTGGAAAGAAACTCCTTCCCAAGGCATCCCACAGGTCGACGTCCTCGACGACAACCCACACCCGGAGGGCCTTCGCTTCTTCCTCGATGGCAAGTCCTATCCCGGCGACGCCCCGGTCGAACCAGGGTGGCACGACTTCACCGCCGAAGCCAGGGACCTGGCCGGAAACCTCGCCACGCGCTCCGAACTCATCGAGACCGGGAACCCCATTCTCTCGTCCACCGATGACACCGCATCCTCCGCGCCTCTCTTCTGTGAAGGCTCCTCCTTCCGTTACGTACCACCCAACAAGACTCTCGTCGCCATGCACTACTTTCCCTGGCACAAGCGCTCACCGGAATGCGCCGACGGCATCACCAGCTACTGGTGTTCCTGCATCTCCAACCCAAGAGGCGGAATCCGCCCCGACAAGGGCTATTATGGCAGCGACGAACAGCAGATCGTCAACAGCCAGGTCAACGAGATGATCCAGTACGGCGTCGATATCCTTTCCGTCGAATGGAACGGCCAGCAAAGGACCACGAACAACTTCCTCGACCACGTCCTCCCCGCCCTCCGGAATCGGAACATCCAGTTCGTCCTCCTCTACGACACACGCGTCAGGCTCGCACCGAGGACAACTGAAGATATCAATTTTGCCCACCAAAAAACCTGGAATACGTTTGTCAACGACTTCAGGGAGTTCGCATCCACCCAGGCCGCGAGCTACTTCAAGCATCCTCAGTACTTCGCCTTCGGCAACCTCCCGGTGGTCTACATCTACACCACCCGGGCCATCGCCCACGGGACCGCCGCCCAGAAAAACGCCATCCGCACCGCCTTCGACGAGATCCAGCGCCTGGCAAGGAATGCTGGATTCGACGGCCTCTACATCGTCGCCGACCACATCTTCTGGGCCGGCGACAACACCAACCGACCCGAGGTCAACTGGGACACCCTGAAGCTCATCAAGCCCTACTCCGTCACTTCCTTCAGCGGCATCGCCTCCAACCAGGGCATCCCACAAGACGCTCCCGCAAAGAGGCCCATGCGGAAGTGGGCCGCCAAGCTCTCCAGGCTCTACCACAACTACTCCGGTTCATTGCTGCACCAGATGGAACGCGACAACCTGCACCTCATCAACCTTGACCCGGGTGTTCCCGTCCAATACAATGATCACGGCCTTGAACAGCCGCAGTGCGGAGCCCGCGCCGAGGTCATGGCCTTCAACCTCTCCAGCGGCACCGACTGGCGCAACATGCTCCAGTTGGGCATCCTCGGGAACCGCTACATTGCAGAGGAGACCCTCCAGCTCCCAAGTTGCCGCGAGATCCGCATCGCCAACCCCTCCCAGTACACCTCCATCGCCTGGATCTACAGCTACAACGAGTGGAACGAGGGCACCGGCGCCGAGCCACTCACCCGGAAGCAACCGGCCTGGCCCTACGGCTTTGGCACACGGGTTCTGGAGATCATGCGGAACAACCTGCCCTGAACCACGGAGGACCGGACCATGAAACAGGCAAAGAGAACCCTCGCCGCCTTCCTGCTTCCCCTTCTCTTGATTGCCCATGGATGCGCCGGAGACGGGGCCGAAACCCCGCCCCACTACGCCGCCATCCCCAATTCCACCGTTCTCCGGAACCTCGACCGCGTCAACTCCTGGGAGCACGCCATTCGACCGGATACAATCCTAGCCTCCATCGGAGGATATACCGACCTCGACGGACACGTTGCGGAAGCGAACGGTTGGGGATATGCGTATGTCGAGGGAGCGGGAGTCTACACTTGGTTCGTTGATTCAGAAGGCAGAGTAGACGCTGCACCCAATGATCCAACGGGCATCGAAGGCACTCCACCTCCCGACATCGACCTCACTCCCCTGGTCCGCCTGGACAGCGACGAAGCGCTCCAGCTCGCCCTTCAAAACGGCGCCGCGCCCTTCGTGGAGAAATACCCCAACATCGACG